>CAXTCR010000027.1:0-25016 GCA_964242555.1 uncultured Ktedonobacteraceae bacterium | reverse complement strand
TACCGCGCACCACGAGGTACAATTCTACTTGGCGTAGTAGCATCCGGAGTGTGGGGCATCTCCACCCTGCTAGGTTTCGAGCAATTTGGTCTCCCAACAGTTATCTTTGGTCTGGCACTCGCGTATTCTGGCTCGTTGCTCTATGTACTGCGCCGGTGGGAGGACGCTCTACATAATGGAAAAAATTTTTCGATACGTTCGTTGCATGTAAAACTGACGGGCGCCATGCTGGTGGTGCTGGTGCTTGATGGAGCTGGATACCTGATTGCTGTTGGCCAGATGGCGCAACACGATGCTGCACTTATTGCGGCGCTTGAAGATATCTTCGTTGCTGTGGCGGTCTTGACGATCTCCGTTGGTTTGGTGTTGCCTGGTATGATAGCCCACGCCGCTGAGGAGGTAGCGCGTGCTGCTGATAATCTTGTGATGGGCACGCTGGATGACTTTTCTCGTGCGATGAAAGCGCTCGAGGCTGGTAAGCTGGATGAGGCGAATGCGCGCGTGAGTATAAGACCTGTCATTGTGCATAGCAATGATGAAATTGGGGCGATGGCGAATAGCTTTAACACGATGCAGGGCCAGATTGCGGGGGCTGCCGAAGCACTAGGTGGTGCTCGTGAAGGTTTACGGCAGGCGCGAAATGAGTTGACTGCAAGCAATGCTAAGCTCGCGGCACAGGCAACCACCGACTCACTCACTGGTTTGCCTAACCGCACTCGCTTGTTTGAACGCATCGAAGAGGCGCTGCAAGACGATGGGCAGACGCGAGATGGCATGGCTTTGTTGATGCTGGACCTCGATCGGTTTAAGGAGATCAATGATACTTTTGGACATCAACTAGGCGATGCGCTCCTTCAGTCCGTTGGAGTGCGCTTACGTCAGGCTGTTGAAGGGAGCGCACTTGTTGCCCGTCTCGGTGGAGATGAGTTCGCTGTGTTTGTGACCAATGTAGACGAAGTTCGTACACAACAAAGGGCTGCACAGCTTTGCGCGGCACTTGAGTCGCCATTTATGGTCGAGGGCAATCCACTACAGGTCGAAGCCAGTATAGGAGCAGCACTATATCCCCTTCACGGAAGCGATGCATTGACGCTGTTACGACGTGCTGACGTTGCGATGTATAAGGCTAAACAGGGACGTGAGGGTTATGCGCTTTACAATGCGTGCTATGACCAGTATAGTCCGCGTCGTCTCGCACTTCTGGGAGATTTGCGAAAGGCAATTGCAGAGCACGAGTTACGCCTGTATTATCAGCCCAAAGCCGACTTAAGAACGGGACTTGTCAAGGGGGTTGAGGCACTGATACGCTGGCAACATCCCACATTCGGCTTTATTCCTCCTGACCAGTTTATACCGCTAGCGGAGCAGACGGGACTGATTGGAGCATTAACTTATTGGGTGTTAACGACGGCGGTGCAGCAATGCAGGCGTTGGCTTGATAAAGGGATACACCTGAATATCTCTGTAAACCTTTCTACCTCTAATTTAAGAGATAGCAATTTACCAAATTTGCTTGCTGGCTTGTTAGAGCAGTATGCTGTGCCCGCAAGTCTTCTCTGTTGTGAGGTTACTGAGAGCGCGGTGATGGTAGACGCTGAGCATTGTATGCAAGTGCTTCATCAGCTCTTTGCGTTGGGGGTACGTATCTCAATAGATGATTATGGAACGGGCTATGCATCGTTGTCTTATCTGAAAAATCTACCCGCAGATGAACTCAAGATTGACCGTGCTTTTGTCCAACATGTGACGAGTGTGCGAGCTGATGAAGCGATTGTGCGTTCAACCGTGAGCATGGCTCATACATTAGGTATTCAGGTAGTTGCGGAAGGCGTAGAGGATCAGGACGCATGGGACTTGCTAGAGACTCTCGGCTGTGATATCGCGCAGGGGTATTATCTCTCGCGACCAGTGCCAGCCGAGGACCTGGAACAGTGGCTAAACGAAAGGAAGCTTGCGCGCTGGTTAGACGATAAGAAAGAGGCTGTAAGGCTGTAGATATATGATGAGTACGCATTTTCAAGCCTCAAAAGGCTTGAAATTTGAGAAAAAATAGTGTATAATTAGTAAGTACCAAATTTTCCAGAGCTAATATATTGACGCCAAAAGCGTCATTTTAGAGTGGGTTGTGTTTCGCTCCTGCATATTCAGATCTTGAGCTATGTGCAGGAGTGTGAAGACACAGCCCACTCTCTATTTATGCTATACTTTGGGAAGCATCATATTCTATTATGGAACCTATAAAGGAGCCTTTGATGGTCCTCTTACAATGGAGGAAATATATTCTTCCTTTTGCTTTCTTGCTTGGGGCACTACTTCTTGTCGCATGTGGAGATAGTAGTACGTCTCAGGTACAGGCAAAACCAACGCCTACCCCTCCTCCTTCGCCGACGGCGGGACCGGGACAACATATACTTGATACAATGGCAAATAAGCTGAACTCTGCGAAAACGTTGCACGGCATCTTCAACCTGACGCTTTCGGGACAGACTATTAATGGTACGGTCAATACTGAGGTGTGGAATGCTGCGCCCAACAAAAACCGGACCGTTGTACTGCAATCATCGATCTCACAACTGACAACTGGTACAGTAAACGTTACCGATGGCAAGCAGCAGTGGCAGTATGAGCCAGCGCAAAAAGTTGTGTACACAGGTCCTGTAACAACGGGGACGCAGGGTACGCCTACAGGAGGAACGGCTGGTGGGCAGGGCAACCAGAGCCTTTTCTTGCTAAATCTTGTGCAGAGCGTTTTTACGAATAGTGATGGTACGCTGAAATCATCCGCGACGACGGTAAATGGGCACACCGTGTATGATGTCGCCGTTCAGCCTTCGACGAGTCGCGCAGGTGCGGGTGGTCCTGCCAATTTCAATTACACTGGCGATGTCTATATCGACAAGGCCACACACCAACCTGTGCAGGTGAAGTTGAATATCACAGGCATCGGAGACGTAACACTAGACGTACCGGAACTCGAACTGAACTCGAATCTTCCTGCGAACACTTTTACCTTTGTTGTGCCTGCGGGCGTGAAGGTCTTGCCATTCTCACAGCTTAGCGCAACGCCTTCAACTGGTGCGCTAACATTAGCACAGGCGCAGCAGCAGGCAGGCTATCACCTCTTGAGCATTCCAGCGGACCAGACTGATTATGCGCTCAATGGGGTTAATGCGCTGGGTGCACCTGGCAACCAGACCTACACACTCAACTACATGAAGGGCAATGCGACGATCACGATTGCAGAGGGCAAGCCACTTGCTAATTTGCCTCTCTCTGGTCAATCGGTATCGCTCCGTGGTACGACCGCGACGCTGTCAACGGTCAATGGCATCACCACGCTTGCATGGACGGAGAAGGGGATCGGTATTCGCATCAGTTCGGGTTTGAGTAGTGATCAAGTACAAAGCATTGCGAAGAGCCTGACATGAGGACCCAGAAAGTCATGCCAAATCATGACTTTCTGCACTATTCAGGTTAAATGCGATCATAAAGAGAAACACAACATGCTCACCACCGCCTTGAGCCGGTGGTGAGCATGTTGTGTTTCTCTTTACTTAGGTGCTACTGCTGGCATGAGGTGATACTGCATTTTGAGCGTAATAATGCGGGTGGCGGCTTCGTCGACGCGAGCTTTTGAGAGTGTACCATCTTTTAAGGCTGCCTTAAGGCCGTTAAGCATATCGAGCATCTGGCCCGAACCGGTGGGACCAAGCAGCATATCATCACCAGCATTTAGAGCGAGGACTGCGGACTGAGGCATGGTCCATGTTTGTGAGATGCCCTGCATATATAATGCGTCTGTAAGTACGACACCATCGTAGCCAAATTCGGTACGTAAGATATCGGTCATAAAGGTATGTGAAAGTTCGGCTGGCATCTTGGGATCGATGGCGGGCATGAGCACATCTGTTGGCATAATCATGCCAGGATTGTCAAGCTTATTTTGCGACTGGATGAAGTGTTTGAAGGGCGCAAGCTCGACAGAGTACAACTGGTCCCGAGTGCGATTGACGACGGGCAGGCCGAAATGAGCATCAATATTGGCATCACCAAGGCCGGGATAGTGCTTGATGCAGGCGATAACGCCGTCGCTCTGCATGGCACGCATGTAGGGAGTGGCATACTGTATGACGGAGTCGGTGGTGAAGCCATAGGTGCGTGTTACTTGATCGGGTGCATCGGGAATAAGGGCTACGTCGACATCGGGCGCAAGATTTTCGTTGATGCCGAGTGCCTTGAGGTCATGGGCAACAAGGTGGCCCTGCTGGGCGGCATAGTCTGGATTTCCGCTTTGATAGACCGAGAGGGCTGAGGGACGCGGGGGATAGATGTGGACTAGGCGATGTACGATTCCTCCTTCTTCATCGGACGAAACGAGGAGGGGAATTTTGGCGTGCTGCTGCATTTGAGCAATGTCGTGTGCCGTTTGATTGGCAGTCTGCATCTGAAATTCGTACATGATGACGCCACCCGCATGTAAATTGTTTATCATATTGTCGAGGTCGGGCGAGTAATAGGTGTCGTCGTATTCGACCATGATAAGCTGTCCTAATTCCTCGTCAAGGCTCATGCGTGAGACATAAAGGCTGGCAAGTTGCTTATCTTGCATATGGTTGGTGGGGTGGCGCAGGGCATAGATTTGGGCATCGGTAAGCGGCTGCTGCACAAAGGGACCGGAAGCACTATCACTAGTGTTCGACGTTGATGAGGTGCTTGCTGGGTGGACGAGAAGGCGTTGTGCAAGGATGCCTCCTGTGGCAACAACAACAATCAGCAATACCGAAACGAGTACCAAGATTTGTTTGCGTCGACCCCGACGTTGAGGTGAGGGCGGGTGTTCTATCATGAACGGAAACTCCCGGTTATATGTTTCCCTTTATATTTATTTTTAGAGCGCGATTTACCAGATTTCACGTCCTTCTTTGTAGTCATAAACGTCCCAGGAGTAGTATTTGTCGCGGTCTCTTCTCCCTCGCTGTGTAGGTCAGTGCCCTCGGTATCCGGTACGATATCCCCGTAGTCCGGCTCATAACGCCTAGTCATATCTTCATCCATCCACGCGTCTTCACCAGGTGGTGCGTCCATGACATCAGGCACATACTGTACGTCCTGTAGCTCCTGTACTTCTGGTTCATTTTGCACTGCGTTCATCACGTCGAGCCACTCAAGGTCGTTGAGCGGTTCTTGATCAAATACAGGTAGGGCGTCAAGTTCTTGCTCCGGTGCTGATACCTGTGGCACGTCGGTTGTGGACGTGTCATAAGCGGGGGAGTCGTTGTGTGTGGGCAAACCTTGCATGGGTGAGGAGTCAAGAATAGGTGAGTCGTTGTTGGTGGGCATCTCCTGAATGGACGAGGAGTCAAGAATAGGCGAGTCGTTTTGCGTGGATGAGATGAAAGACAAGTCTTGAGCAGGTAAGTCGGTAGGCAAAGAGACCGCAGGAGTCTCCTCTACATGTTGTTCCGTTATATGATCCTGTGCAGGTTGCGGGATAATGAACATTTCTTCTTCGGAAGTTTCAGCGATATGTTCGGTTTTGTCCTGTTGAGAGGAGGCAGTAAAGGCTTCTTGTGATTGTTCATCTGTCTCCAATGTGGGTTGTGAGAAGACGGTGGCGGTTTGTTCTGTATATGCATCCTCGCTATTGTCTGTGGGTTGCTCTTCTGTGTTGATAGCAAGAGGACGTGCTGAAGCGGTCCCTACAGGTTCGTCGACTGGCGAGAGGGGGAGAGGACGTGCCGAAGCGGTCCCTACAGGTTCGACTTGTTGAGGTGTGTACGTTTCGGAATCCAGCGATGGAGCTTCGAGGGGAGGTGTGATATTTACGGATGGAGCAGGCACAATGCGAGGGGGCAGCTCAACGGTATGGGTAACTAGAGCGACTGGTGCAGCAGGCGTTACGGTTTGCTCATGGACTGGTAGCGCAGGCTCTCTGGGTGACAGGTCTTTTGTGGCGAGTGGCGAGAGTGCACGAGTATCTATAGGCTTCAGGCGGCGTTGACGAGCTGAGGCACGTACATTTGGTACAACAGATGGTGGCAGAAGTGAGTAATCGAAGACAACTTTGATCGCGCGTTGTTCGCGTTTATCGATTGCCGTTAGCAGGGCTTGTTGGTAGTTGTTAAGCGCGAAATGGTGGGTGATGAGGCTTTCGGGTCGCAGTGCGTTATTCATAATCATATCAGCGGTGATGCTGAACGTGGAGCGTTGTCTATTTGACCCCATTGGCCAGGTTTCCATACCCTGCCCCATTGTGCCGATGAGATTGATTTCTTGATACCAGACCGGCGTGAGGTCAATGTGCATCATGTGTAGGCTCAGGCCGACCAGCACAACAGTGCCTTTAGCACGCGCCCAGCGCAGGGCATCGTGGATAGTTTGCCTATTGCCAATGGTGTCGTAGATTACGTCGTAGCCCCCAAGCAACATTTTATTGCCCAGCATACCTGTGTAGAGTTGTGCCTGCGTTGCCTGTTGCACGCCTCTGTAGCTGTCCTGTGGATAGATGATGTGGGCGGCACCCATACGGGTCGCCTTCTCAACTTGAAAGGGATAGCGTGCCTGAACACTAATCTCCACGTCTGGTGAAAGAGCGCGTACGGCTTGCAGGGTGAGCAGTCCAATTGTGCCTGCGCCGATGATCAGTACGCGATCTCCGGGCTGTGGCACATGACGTAATACAGTGTGAACCGCTACGGAACTTGGTTCTAGCAATACGGCCTGAGTATCGGACATCGCATCTGGCACGCGGAACAGTTGTTGTTCGGAGAGCAGCATCTCCTCGCTCCACCCAGCGCCGATAGGCTGTGGACCGGGGAGAACGCCTCGTTCACATAATGTATAGTTTCCAGAGGCGCAAGAGCGACAAAGGGGTTGCACATTTGCGGAGAGACAGTTTGGCCCATGTTGCAGGACGACGCGATCACCTACCTGTAGCTGTTGTACGTCATCGCCGATCTCGATGACCTCACCGACCACTTCATGACCAACATAGTTGGTTGTGTGACCCGGTAGAGCGGCAGGCGCGACGCGTAGATCGCCATCCGCGTGAATTAGGTGCAGGTCGCTTCCACAGATACCGGCGAGTTTGTTGCGTACGCGTACCCAAGTTGTATCAGGTAGGGGTTGGCGAGGAACATTTTGAACGCGCAGGGGAGCAAAAGAGGAGAAATATGCACCACGCCAAAACCTTCCAAGCAGGTTTGTAAGCAGTATTCTGTGAGGGCTAAGGTCTACTGTCGAGGTCCACATAGTTTATTGCACCTTTGTCTGGCTCAAAAGCATTGTTATACTACGTTTTTGGCGATAGAGGCTGCTTCATTAACTGTATTTACGACTGCGTAAGGCACCTTGGATGTGATACATCGATCCCTACCAACCGCGTAACGGTCTACATAATAAGAACATACGTAAAATACTCTTTTATCGCAGTGTAACATGAGTATTCTATGTGGTCAATTGTTGTAGGAGCTATTGACACGGTGCGGCGGATGTCAATTTCGGTCAACACAGGGTAGTTTTACGGTGAAGGTTGTGCCTTTACCGGGAGCACTGTAGACCGAGATTGTGCCGTGGTTGGCACGCACAATGGCAGCAGCTATGGTAAGGCCGAGGCCAGTGCCAATCACAGGCGGGGAAGCATCGCCGTTGCTAGAGCGTTTGTGTTGTCCACGGTAAAAAGCATCGAAAATATGGGCGAGGTCATTGGGAGGGATGCCATCGCCGTTGTCGATCACGCGTATAATCGAGTCATCGCCCTCGCGGTCTAACTCTATGGTGATTTTGCCATCGGGAGCGGGTCGACCATATTTAATGGCGTTGTCGAGCAAGACGAAGAAAAGCTGATCGATGTGCTCTGGATCACCTTTGAGTCCCAAACGCTGCTCCGTAAGGATGGAGAGCATGATGGGGCGTGTATCTTTAGAACGGAGACGTGTTTTTTCTATCTCCTGTGTTGCGACCGCAATCAGGTCGACGTACTCTTTTTTGATTGGACGGCTATCGTCGAGGCGGGCCATAGTCAGCAGGTCATTGATGAGAAAGGTCATGCGTTCGGATTCGGTCTTCATCATTTTAAGAACGCGTACGGACATTTCTGGATCGTCCTTCGCGCCACGCAATAAGACTTCGGTAAAGCCACGCAGTGAGGTGAGTGGGGTACGCAGTTGATGAGATGCATCGGAAAAAAAGCGGCGAAACCTCTGTTCAGTTTGAAGCTGCATCTCCTCGGCACGCTCAAGACGCGTTACCATCTCGTTCAGACTGCCGGCGAGCCGGTCGATTTCGTCCTGCGGTGGGAGGCGTAGTGGCAGGCGTTCTCGTTGCTTTAGGTCGCCAAGTGCAATGGCCTGTGACGCATCGGTGACGCGCCACAGTGGTCGCAATAGAATAGTGTTTACCAGGAACGCTAGCAGTGTGCCGACAAAAATTGTACCAATGAGGGTAGTGATGAGATAGCCCTGCGAGGCGAAGGCATTGTAGAGTGTTGAGAAGGCGATCAGGACAGCGCACAGGATAAGGCAATACCCGGTGGTAAGCTGGGTACGTAGGCTGAGAAAGGGACGAAGCCATGGAGGAGCGTTGTCGCCATTTACGCGCTGCTCCATAAAAAGGGGAGTTGTAGTGACCTTTTCCGTTGTATGTTTAACAACGTAAAGATGCTGCTCGTCTTTTTCGTTCTCTTGTTTGGCGCTACTATCCTGAGCCTCTGCCATAAAAAACATCTACTTTCACATCTGCTTATTACGAAAAATGCTATCACATCAATGTGATCACAACGCCTGAAGAGCATTATGACTACACCTGTGCGATAGCATACTTATACATCTCCCTTTAACACGTAGCCAACACTGCGTACAGTATGGATGAGACGGGGAGTACTGGGTGAGTCCTCAATTTTTTCGCGCAGGTAGCGCACGTAGACTTCGATGATATTTGTTTCACCAAGGAAGTCATAGCCCCATACCTGATTGAGAATTGTCTGCCGGTCAAGCACCTGACGTGGGTGACGCATAAACAGGTGCAGGAGATTGTATTCGGTCGCGGTCAATTCTATTAAGCGTCCGCCACGCGTCACTTCGCGAGTAGCGGGATTAAGACGGAGATCGGCGAATTGTAGTACTTGCCCGTTTCCATCGCCGTCACCATTTGCGCCCGCCTGTGTAGATTTTGCGCGGTTCTGGCGACGTAAAATAGCGCGAATGCGAGCGAGGAGTTCATCGAAATCGAATGGTTTGGTGAGATAGTCGTCGGCTCCTGTGTCGAGGCCTGCAATACGATCACGCACCTCATCCTTTGCCGTAATCATGAGTACGGGGATATCGTGTGTGGTTGGGTTAGCGCGCAGGCGACGGCATACCTCCAGCCCATCAATACCCGGCATCATGATGTCGAGCAGGATAAGGTCTGGATTGATACGCTGCGCAAGGGTGACACCTTGCTCACCGTCGGATGCAGACTCGACCTGAAACCCCTCGTAGCGTAACCCGATGCGGACCAACTCGACGATGTTCTCTGCGTCGTCAATCACAAGGACCTTCATGAGGGGCTGTTTGTCCTGATGTCCTTGCCAACCCGTGCCTTGCTGATGCATAGACTGCCTCCCTAAATATAAGGAAAATAATGGTGAGAAGTAGGAAGTGGAAAAATACAAAGAATATAGCAATACGCTTTCATTATAGTTATCTTCGGAGGGACACGCAAGAGGTTTAGCTCTATTTCCTTAGAATTCTCAGCAATTTTTAAGGAAAGCTGGGAAGAAATTGAGAGTGGAAATCCTTGACAGCACATGTCGGAAATGCCCACCATCAATGGTGGGCATGTTTTGAAGCAGGGGTGCCTGTGCATGGCTATCTCGTCTGGTCTCTGCTCGAACAACTACAAGTGGGCCGAGGGCTATAGTAAGCGTTTTGGCCTTGTATACGCAGATTACGCAACACAGGGTGTATCGTCAAAGAAAGTGGACGTTGGTACAAGGTGTTTATCGCTGGGCACGTTTGAAGCGGCACATTCCCATCCTACTCTTATTTTTTATATTACTAAGAGCAGGTTAGTGGGATAATCGTGTTTCTCTATCACTCTATTTATACCCATTGACATGGCTCTAGTGCTGATATATGCTTAACCCTATAAAAATTCCAACTATGTATATGTTGCGAAGAATAGGGTGAGGGCGCGTGTTAGAAAATACTCATGCAATGGTTCAGGATGACAAGCTTCCGGTGATTGCTATCGTCGAAGATGATGCATCGTTGGTAGAGATGTTCTCGGCCACATTGACGTTAGCCGGCAAATGGCAAGTACACGTATTTCCTGATGGAGAGTCCGCGTTGAATCAGATACCGACGCTGGGCGCGCACTTGATTATTCTGGATATTGGACTGCCAAACTTAGATGGTGCTTCCCTCTATAAGATATTGCGTGGGCATACCAATACGCGCAACATTCCTATTATTGTAGTCACGGGTAGTCATGATTGGGAACTGCACCGTATGGGAATGCAAGCTGGCTTTCTCCTGCAAAAGCCATTTAGCACTGCCGATTTAATCAACATGATTCGTGCCCTACTCCCCAACTCGTCCTCTTAAAAACTCTTTGTAACTCACTAGCTACCTTGAATCGTTAGGATGAATAGTACCCGTTGTATATAAGGAAGTTTGCCGGGCATACGTACACAAAATGATGCGGGTATATGAGGTAGTTATGATACAGTTCACAAACGAGATGCACACGTTTTATCAGGACCGTGCGGTGTATAGGCGTACACGTCGTCTAGGTTGGTTGCTCTGCTGTGCGTTTTTGTTGGGCGCCATCATCTCTTTTACACTGGGTATGTACCTATGGGGGACGTACAGGCATGTCTTTACGTTCTATCTAAAATGGCAAGACGCGCTGGTCGCACTTCTGTGGTTTGTTACTTTTTTGACGCTCTCTGGCTCCGTGCTCACTCTGCGTTTTCAGCATGCCGTACATGTGGGGTATCGCAAGGGCGTATTTTCCTTTATTGACAGCACTTGTATAGCGGTGCGCGATATCTCAGCAGAAAATCTTGCAAGCATTTTCTGGATGTTGAATGCTGCCTTCTGGTGCTTCGTGACAGTCCTTATAGGCATCGTTCCCATAATTCTCATAGGTTGGACCCTTCATTTCACGCCACTATTACTTGCCATAGCCGCTACCGGTATCGCAGTTCTGCTCAGCCTTGCAGGTCTTGTGGTAAGCGTCGTCTTTAGCAGTTTTATCATTGTTGGTATCTTTGCTGCCATCTCGTTGTGGCAGAAGCTAGGTTTGATCCATACATATAAGCTTGATACGCACACAACACTGCGCTGCGATGGCAATATTCTCACGATCATCTACCCCGATATGCCTGAGTCGATGCTTGATTTAAACGTGCTTACAGGGGAGGACAGGCAATTGTTACTCACCTTGCTGAACAAGAATTGGCTGGCATCTGACCAGCTTTGGACACTTTCTCTTGATCCATCGAACGAGCAGAGCGTGCAAACTAGCAACGCTGATGCTCTTCTTGTTCCGTGACTTGAGGGTAAAATTGGGAATAAAAGAGGAATGATGCGTGTTTTCTTGTGTACAGGCTCATTTTACTCTGTTCGTGCCGATCATGCTGTTTTTCAGCCAAAAAAGCGATATGTGAGAACCGCAAAGTGGTGCAATGAATATTTGCTTTGTTGCTTAAAATGTGTTCAAACGTATTGACATATGTTTAGTAACAGCGTATAATAACCTCTTGTCAGAGTATATTCATAACAGTGACGTTATTGGCAAAAAAGACAAGCGTATTATTCCCCGAATATCTGAGGTCACTATCATAAACCACATATATATGTACGTGCGGTACGCTCTCTATGCCCTAAAAGTACCGCAACGGAAGTAGTTTTATAGACAGGACACTGCATTATACGTTATTCTCTTACGGAGAGTAATGAGGATGGAGTGTGTTTTGCTGTCCCTGTAAAAGTTATAGCGTATAGTAAAAATTTATCCTATAGTTCTTATGCTAACTTCTTGTGAGCGCGGCGGAGTCCGTGCCTCTAGTTCTTCTTTGGAGGGGATTGCTATGTGGGTAATGGTACGCGGACATCTGACAGCATACTCTACGCAGACTGAAAGGTGAGGAGTAACCATCCATAGAACTTTTCGTGGAGGTTGCTCTTCTTGTCGTAACGCTATCTCAGAGTGTTTCTTGCAATTCCGATTATCAGGCTTCTGGTAGTCAGCAAGGAAGAACGTACTTGGTATTATTATCTAATTTTTCCTTTTTTTCCGTTACTCGAAAGAGGTATGCACCTCTGTGTATCTCTTGGTTCCTCTATGGGACGTATTAGCCCCTACAGTGTGAGAGGAGTTCTCCAGGTATGGCAATCAGTACGAGAGCCGTTGCTCTTCCAGAGCGTGTTTCGTTCGCGCGTATTCCTGACATTCGGACCATGCCGGGCCTGATCCAAATTCAGCTCGACTCTTTTGAATGGTTTAAGAAAGAAGGTTTACACGAACTCTTTGAAGAAATATCTCCAATCGAAGATTTTACCGGCAAGAATCTAAGTCTGGAATTCATTGTGCCGCAGGAACCCTTTGGCAAGCCGAAGTATTCTGAGGACGAATGCCGTGACCGCGATGCAACCTTTGCCGCACCTCTCAATGTGAAGGCTCGTCTGATCAATAAAGAGACGGGCGAAATCATTGAAAAGGATATATTCATGGGCGACTTTCCTTTGATGACAAAGGAAGGTACCTTCATAATTAATGGTGCTGAGCGTGTGGTCGTCAGCCAGCTGGTGCGCTCTCCCGGCGTGTATTATACCGTAGAGGAGGACGCCACAACGGGCAGAAAGCTGTACGCCGCAAAACTCATTCCGGGTCGTGGCGCATGGCTTGAGTTCGAGACGAGCAATAAAAATCTGCTCACCGTTAAGATTGACCGCAAACGTAAGTTGCCGGTCACAACACTATTGCGTGCTATTGCTAGTCTTGCGAAGGACCAGTGGCATTCAGAAGATCTCGATCTTTCGACCGATCAAGGTATTCTTGATGCCTTTAAGGATGTCGACAACGACGCCAACATTCGCTACATGCAGGCAACACTTGACCGTGACCCTGTGAAGCGTGAAGACGAGGCCCTGCTGGAACTCTATAAAAAGTTGCGCCCTGGTGATCCTGCGACCGTTGACAATGCTCGTTCGCTGGTGAAGAACTTGTTCTTTAACCCGCGCCGCTACGACCTTGGCAATGTTGGTCGCTACAAGCTGAATCGCAAACTAGACCTGTCTATTCCTCAGAGCCAGCGTATTCTGACGCAGGACGATCTGATCAATATCATCCGTCGCTTGATCCACCTTAACAACGGTCATGGCAGGAAAGATGATATTGACCACCTTGGCAACCGTCGCGTACGCTGTGTTGGCGAACTTATCCAGTCACAGTTCCGTGTTGGCTTGCTGCGTATGGAGCGTGTCGTCAAGGAGCGTATGAGCATTCAGGAGCCAGGACAGGCCACGCCGAACGCGCTTATTAATATCCGGCCAGTAGTTGCGGCAATGAAAGAATTCTTTGGTGGAAGTCAGTTGTCGCAGTTCATGGACCAGACAAACGCTCTTGCGGAAATCGGTCACAAGCGGCGTCTTTCGGCACTTGGCCCTGGTGGTCTCTCACGTGAGCGTGCGGGCTTCGATGTGCGTGACGTGCACGAATCGCACTATGGTCGCATTTGTCCCATCGAGACGCCAGAAGGACCAAACATTGGTCTGATTGGCAACCTCGCGACCTATGGACAGATCAACCCCTACGGCTTTATCGAGACGCCTTATCGCAAGGTGGTGAAGCGCCTGCATGTGAACGATCGTCGTTTGATTGGGCGCGAGTTCCGTGGCGTTGTGGGGCGAGAGCGCGAGGACGTGGTCACTGCCGATGGTGAAGTGCTCATCAAGGGGCGTGAGCGTGTACGCATTGATGAGGTGCTATTCAACAAATTGTCAGAAGTGCTTGGCGACACTGAAGTACGTATTCGTTCGTACGTTACAGATGAAGTTGACTACCGCACCGCCGATGACGAAGAGAATTTCTGGATCGCGCAGGCCAATACCATTCTGACCGAGGATGACGAGTTTAGCGAAGAGCGTGTGCTATGCCGTTATCAGGGCGAGTTCGCGCTGGAAGCCGCCGACAAGGTGGACTACATGGACGTATCGCCACGTCAGACAGTGAGCGTTGCGACGGCACTCATTCCTTTCTTGGAGCATGACGACGTGAACCGTGCGCTGATGGGCGCGAACATGCAGCGTCAGGCAGTGCCTCTACTGCGTCCACAGTCTCCAATCTGCGGTACCGGTATCGAGCGTCAGGTCGCGATTGACTCTGGTCAGGTCGGGATTGCTCGTGTAACCGGTGAAGTTGTCTCAGCGACAGCGCGCCGTATTGAGATCATCGATGAGCAGGGCGAGGTACACACGCATAGACTGCGCAAGTTTGTCCGCTCCAATGCCGGTACCTGCATTAACCAGCGCCCGCTGGTACGCAAGGGTGATTATGTTACGGCTGGTCAGGTGATTGCCGATAACACATCGACTGAGAAGGGCGAGCTTGCGCTTGGTCAAAATATCCTGGTCGCATTCATGAGCTGGGAGGGCGGCAACTTCGAGGACGCCATTTTGATCAGCGAGAACATTGTCCGTGAGGACCTCTTTACCTCGATACACATTGAGAAGTACGAAGTTGATGCACGCGACACGAAACTGGGACCAGAAGAGATCACGCGCGACATTCCAAACGTTGGTGAAGAGGGTCTGAAAAACCTCGACGAGCGTGGCATCATTTATGTCGGCGCCGAGGTTGGCCCACAGGATATCCTGGTTGGCAAGATTACGCCGAAGGGCGAGACCGAGCTAACGGCGGAAGAAAAACTGTTGCGCGCAATCTTTGGTGAGAAGGCGCGTGAGGTGAAGGACACTTCGCTGCGCGTGCCGCATGGTGAGCGTGGCAAGATTGTCGAGGTCAAGGTCTTCTCGCGTGACGCGGGCGATGAACTACCTCCAGGTGTCAATCAACTCGTGCGTGTGAGTATTGCGCAAAAACGTAAGATTGGCGCGGGCGACAAGATGGCTGGTCGGCACGGTAACAAGGGCGTTATCTCGCGTGTGTTACCAATCGAGGATATGCCATTTCTGCCCGATGGTACACCGGTTGACATCATTCTCAACCCATTAGGTGTGCCACACCGTATGAACATCGGTCAGATCATGGAGACGCACCTTGGCTGGGCGGCCAGTGTGCTGGGCTTTAAGATTGCCACCCCAGTCTTTGATGGCGCGACGGAAGAAGACATCGAGGAATTTCTGCGTAGGGCGAACCTGCCAGAGACTGGTAAGGTACAACTCTACGATGGACGCACGGGCGAGCCATTCGACCACCCGGTCACGGTAGGTTACAACTACATGTTGAAACTGGCGCACCTTGTGGAAGACAAGGTACACGCACGTTCAACAGGTCCATACAGCTTAATCACGCAGCAGCCACTTGGCGGTAAGGCACAGTTTGGTGGTCAGCGCTTTGGTGAGATGGAAGTTTGGGCATTGGAGGCATATGGCGCGGCGAACATCCTGCAAGAGATTTTGACCGTCAAGTCTGACGACGTAGTAGGTCGTGTCAAGACCTATGAAGCCATCGTAAAGGGCGAAAACATTCTGGAGCCAGGAGTTCCTGAGTCATTCAAAGTGCTTGTCAAAGAGTTACAGAGTCTGGGCATCAACGTTGAAGTGCTCAACGAAGACGAACAGAAGATACAGTTTGTTGAGGACGCCTCAAGCGACGTGATGCCCGAGCTAGGCATCAACCTTTCCGGTTTCGAGGGAGATCAATAAATCCTTTTATGGACGGTTTCGTGATTGCTTGCACACAGCTCGCGACGCGAATTGTGTGCAAGCAATCACGAAACCGTCCATAGAGAGACGGGCGCGATGTATCGCGCCATGGAGGAAGAATGCTCGAAGTAAATGATTTTAACGCCATCCGTGTCAGCCTTGCTAGCCCTGAGCAAATTCGTGGTTGGAGCTATGGTGAGGTAACGAAACCGGAGACGATCAACTACCGCACGCTTAAACCAGAAAAAGACGGTCTGTTCTGCGAACGCATTTTCGGACCAACCAAAGACTGGGAGTGCTACTGCGGTAAATATAAGCGAGTCCGTTTTAAGGGTATCGTGTGTGATAAGTGTGGTGTCGAGGTAGCGCGTTCGAAGGTACGCCGTGAGCGCATGGGCCATATCGAACTGGCGTCCCCGGTTAGCCACATCTGGTACTTTAAGGGAACGCCGAGCCGTATCGGTTTGTTGCTCGACCTCTCGCCGCGTAATCTTGAGCGCATTTTGTACTTCGCGCTCTACGTCGTTACGCACATCGACGAGGAGGCGCGCCAACAGCACCTTATGCGCATCGATGAAGAGGTGGTTGGGCTTGACCAGGACCAGGATGCCAAGGTTGTCGAGCGCGTCGAAAGCCTGAAGGCACATCGTGACAGCGAAGAGTCCAATCTGCAAGCACGTCTGTCGGACGAGCGAAGACGAAACGAGCAAGAGCGCGACGAGGCTCTACGTGACGCTGAGCGCGCGGAGAGCGAAACACTAGCACTGTTGCGGGCCAACATGGGTCAAACCGTAGATGAGGATATCATCTTTGCTACCGGCGACACAACGCAGACAATTGTGGAGCAGGGTAAGACGGTTGCGTCAAAAGATATCGAAACCCTGACACGCCTCGCCGAGGTCACACGCAATGATATCGCTGAACGCGCTCGTATCGAGTCACGCGATGCGCAAACACGTATCGAAAACGATATCGAACGCATGAAGCTTGAGCATCAGGCACAGATTGACAGCGCACAGACTCAGATAGAGAAAGAGCGCAAGGAAAATCATGCTCGTTTAGAGCAGCAGCGCCGTGACCTGGAAGGTATCAAGAAGCTGGACCTACTGCAGGAGAACCGCTATCGCGAACTTAAGGATGTCTTTAGCGATGTCTTTCGTGCGGGTATGGGTGCCGAGGCTGTGCGTGAACTGATCAGCGATATTAACCTGGAGAAGCTCGCGGACGACATGCGCCGTGAGATTAATTCTACCGTGGGACAGCGTCGCAAGAAGGCAACCAAGCGCCTCAAGGTCGTTGAGGCTTTCCGCAAGTCAAACACCTCACCAGAGTGGATGATTATGACGGTGCTACCGGTGTTGCCGCCAGACCTGCGCCCGATGGTGCAACTGGATGGTGGTCGCTTTGCCACATCAGACTTGAACGACCTGTACCGCCGCGTTATCAACCGCAACAACCGTCTTAAGCGCTTGTTAGAGTTGGGCGCGCCGGAGATCATCATTCGTAACGAGAAGCGCATGCTGCAAGAAGCATGTGACGCCTTGATCGACAATGGTCGTCGTGGACGTGCTGTTGCTGGTTCAGGCAACCACAAGCTTAAGAGCCTGTCCGACATGCTTAAAGGTAAGCAGGGGCGTTTCCGTCAGAATCTGCTTGGTAAGCGTGTGGACTACTCCGGTCGTTCGGTGATCGTGGTTGGTCCAGACTTGAAGCTGCACCAGTGTGGTTTACCAAAGCGTATGGCACTTGAGTTGTTCAAGCCATTTGTGATGCGCAAACTTGTGGAGCAGAACTTCGCGCACAATATTAAGAGCGCCAAGCGTTTTGTCGAGCGCGTCAAGCCAGAGGTATGGGATGTGCTTGAAGAGGTCATCAAGAACCATCCGGTCTTGTTGAACCGCGCACCTACCCTGCACCGGCTGGGTATTCAGGCATTCGAGGCCGTGCTCGTCGAGGGCAGCGCTATTCAGTTGCACCCGTTGGTGTGTTCGGCCTTCAACGCGGACTTCGATGGCGACCAGATGGCCGTTCACGTTCCGCTCTCTGAGAAGGCGCAGGACGAAGCACGACGCTACATGATGTCGACGCGTAACCTGCTTTCACCACAAAGCGGTGATCCGTCGATTGGCGCTAGCCAGGATATGGTGCTTGGCTGTTTCTACCTGACACAGCAACGACCTGACAAAAAGGGTGAGGGTCGTGTCTTTACCGACACACATGAGGCATTGCTTGCGTATCAATCGGGCATCATCGACCTGCAGGCGTCGATTAAGGTGCGCTTGAATGGCATTGATGTCTTTGATAATCCACCACCAACGAAGCCAAATGTGACGACGAAGCTAGTTGAGACAACGGTTGGACGCGTCATCTTCAACGAGGCTCTTCCTGAGCGTCTGCGTTTCAAGAACTACGCGATGAAAAAGGAAAATCTGCGTCAGGTGATCGCGGAGTGCTTCAAAGAATATGGGCGTGTCAAGACGACCGAGCTTGCTGACGAAATCAAACGTCTCGGCTTTATGTTCGCGACGAAGGCTGGTGCCACTATTGCGATTAGTGATATCAAGGTTCCAGAAGGCAAGCAGGATGAGCTGGCAAAAGCTGATGCAAGAATTGCTGAACTGGAAGAGCAGTATCACGACGGTCTGATCACGTCGAACGAAAAGTACCTGGAAACAATCAACATTTGGAATGATGCAACCGACAACATCAGAAAGATGGTTGAGACTACCCTTGATCCATACGGTTCAATCTATACCATCGCCAATTCTGGCGCGACGAAAGCAAAGTTCCAGCAGATCCGTCAGTTGTCGGGTATGCGCGGACTGATGGCAAGTCCGTCTGGTCGCATCATTGAAATTCCTATTCGTGGTAACTTCCGCGATGGTCTGAGCGTCTTGGAGTACTTTATCAGTAGTCACGGCGCTCGTAAGGGTCTTGCAGATACCGCGCTGCGTACAGCAGAGTCAGGCTATCTGACCCGTCGTCTCATCGACGTGGCACAGGACGCGATTGTCGCTGAAGAGGACTGTGGCATAACAGACGGAGTACTTATCACTGATGCTGATAGCAAGGAAATGATGCAGGCTGACATGCGTGGTCGTCTGACCGGTCGTGTGCTTGCGGAGGCAATTCCTGAACTGCCACATATCCAGGCCAACGAAGAGTTGACAGACGAAATCATCACTGAGATTATCGCGAGCGGAGTCAAAGCCGTGCGTGTACGCTCGGTCCTGACGTGTCAGGCACGCCGCGGTATCTGCCGCATGTGCTACGGACGCGACCTTGCTGCGAATGCACTGGCGGCTATAGGTATGGCTGCTGGTATTATTGCAGCTCAGTCGATTGGTGAGCCTGGAACGCAGCTTACTATGCGTACCTTCCACTCCGGTGGTATCGCTGGTGCGCAAGGAGACATCACGCAAGGCCTACCGCGTGTTGAGGAACTGTTCGAGGCACGTGTGCCAAAGGACAAGGCGGAGATTTCAGAGATCGATGGCGTGGTAGAGATTGTGAAGGACGAAAACACAGGCGCGCGAACCGTGCGTGTGGTCTCGACCAGTGTCTTCTTCGACGAGTATCCACTGCCCGAAGGCGCGAGTATTCTGGTTGCCGAGAAGGACAGGGTGCAAAAGGATCAACCCATCGCCATGATGCCAGCAGAGGCTGGTAACGAACCTCAACCTGTGCTGGCTCGTACCGAGGGTGAGATTATCATCAATGCAGATGCTCCGCTAAGCATTCGCTTCGAGGAGCGTGATGAACGCTCGTATGTGGTGCCCGCCGCACGCAGCATTGCAGTAGAAAATGGTCAGAAGATTCAGGCAGGTACTGCCCTCACTTCTGGTCAGAGAGATCCGCAGGATGTGTTGCGTATCCAGGGACGTGAAGCCGTTCACCTGTATCTGGTGAAAGAAGTGCAGCGCGTCTATCGCAACACTGGTGTGTACATCAACGACAAGCACATCGAGGTGATCATTCGTCAGATGCTTCGACGCGTCAAGATTGACGACGCAGGCGATACTGAGATGTTGCCAAACGACCTGGTTGATCGTTTTGTATACGCGGACAATAACGCACGTGTGCTAGCTGAGGGTGGTGAACCCGCGAAGGCACAAACCGTCCTGCTGGGCGTCACCAAGGCATCGCTCAATACCGATAGCTGGCTGGCGGCTGCATCCTTCCAGGAAACTACACGTGTGTTGACCGAGGCCGCGATTGAGGGTCAGACAGACCATCTGGTTGGCCTGAAAGAGAACGTTATCATTGGTAAGCTCATTCCGGCTGGCTCTGGCATTGCCCAACGCCGGCGCGAGGCAATCGCGCGTCAGCAGGCCGCTGCTGCACAGATTGCCGATGCACCGGTTATCAGCAGCATCCCTGCCACGATTGGAAGCACTCTGGGATTGACACTTGACAACTCAGACGAAGAGTGATACAGTAGGTAACTGCAAATAAAGGATGTTAGGGCGCAGAACTCTGCGCCCTTGCCCAATAAAAAACACAGAGAAAGACAGGGAGGATTATTCCTTGCCAACAATTAACCAATTGATCCGAAAGGGTCGTTCGCAGAAACAGAAGAAAGTGAAGGCACCAGCGCTGCTGTACTCATACAACGCGCTGAAGAATCGCACCTCCCGTCTCCGTGGATCCCCACAGAAGCGTGGCGTTTGCACACAGGTGCGTACTATGACGCCGAAGAAGCCGAATTCCGCCATGCGTAAGATCGCACGTGTTCGCTTGACGAACCAGATGGAGGTCACGGCTTACATTCCAGGCGAGGGCCATAACTTACAAGAGCACTCGGTTGTGCTCATCCGTGGTGGACGCGTGAAAGACTTGCCAAGCGTGCGCTATCACATCGTACGCGGTACATTGGACAGCGATGGTGTTGCGAAGCGCCGCCGCGGTCGCTCCAAGTATGGTGCGAAACGTCCAAAGCCAGGTCAGGCAACCACCGCCCCAACTAAAGGCAAACGATAAAAAACGGTACCGGGTGTAGTTAATTAGACCCGTACAACTCGTAGAGAGGCTATAAGCCCTCTGCCCGATACCACCTGAACGCCGTCAGGTCCGTCGGTTATTCGCATCACGAGAGAAATGCCTCGATGCTGTTGACTCTTGTGAAAGGCAGATGTCCTCCTGATAGAAGGATAGATATCTGCATACAGGCGTCCGTAGGAGATTGCAAGATAGTACTTGTGATTGACTTCGACGCCTTTTCTAGTGTCTTTCGTTAGCATTGTATAGAGGCGTAGAACCAGAGATTGGTGCTAGCAATGCTGCCGATCCTATTTGCTTTTCTTGCCTGGCAGTACTTACGCCAGGAATGAGCAATAGCCTGAAAGAGCATAGTAGACGCAACTAGGGAACACACAAGCCACATCTCTTTGTTATTACATATATAGGAAGAGCACAGGCCACTACCCACTAGTTGATGAGGAGAGAAACCTTGCCAAGACGTAGAAGAGCAGTGCGTCGGCCAGATGTGCCAGATGCACGATATAAAAGCCGAAATGTAGCACGCTTTACGAACAAGCTCATGCTTGACGGCAAGCGCAGTTTGGCAGAGCGCATTGTCTATGATGCCTTTGATGCCATCGAAGCAAAGCAGAAGCGTCCACCATTAGAGGTGTTTGAGCAGGCACTGAAGAACTCCACACCGACCACGGAGGTCAAGCCTCGCCGTGTTGGTGGTTCGACCTATCAGGTCCCTGTGGAAATCCGTAGAGACCGTGGGAACACGTTGGCGATGCGCTGGCTCGTTCGCTCTGCGCGTTCTCGTACTGGACGATCAATGGCGGAAAAACTCGCCAATGAATTAATGGATGCCGCTGCGGGTCAGGGCGCAACCATTAAGAAACGAGAAGAGACCCATAAGATGGCGGACTCGAATAGAGCCTTCGCTCATTATCGCTGGTAAAAAAATATCATGGCAACAAGAGAATTTCCACTCGAAAAAACGAGAAATATTGGTATCATTGCTCATATTGATGCAGGCAAAACGACGACGACTGAGCGTATTCTCTTCTACACTAAGAAGATTCACCGTATCGGTGAGGTTCATGAGGGCGCAGCCACTATGGACTGGATGCCTCAGGAGCAGGAGCGCGGTATTACCATCACATCGGCAGCTACCACCTGTTTCTGGCAGGACCATCGCATCAATATCATTGACACCCCTGGACACGTCGACTTTACCGCTGAGGTAGAGCGTTCGTTGCGCGTCCTTGACGGTGGCGTTGTTGTGTTTGACGCCGTTGCTGGCGTTGAGCCGCAGTCAGAGACCGTCTGGCGTCAGGCAAACAAGTATGATGTCCCGCGTATGTGCTTTGTCAACAAGATGGACCGCACTGGTGCCGATTTCTGGCGCACCATCGATATGATCCGAGAGAGACTTGGTGCGGTGCCTGTGCCGATACAGATCCCAATTGGTCGTGAGAGCAATTTCAAAGGCTTTGTCGATTTGATCCAGAACGAGGCAGTCATTTTCACCGACGACCTTGGCACAAAGTCAGACCACACCGAAGTTCCGACAAGCATGGAAGCGGAATACAAGCAGCATCGCGAATACATGATTGAGCGTATCGCTGAGTCTGACGAGGAACTGACACTTAAGTACCTCGAGGGCGAAGAGATTACGAAGGAAGAATTGATTGCTGCACTGCGCAGGGCTACTATCGCAAACACACTCGTACCAGTGTTGTGTGGAACCGCTTTGAAGAACAAGGGCGTCCAGGCAATGCTTGATGCGGTAATCACGTACCTGCCATCGCCACTCGACATTCCTGCTCCAACCGGTATCAACCCTGATAATAGTGAGACAATTGAGCGTCAGGTGAGCGATGATGCACCATTTAGCGCGCTGGTGTTTAAAATTGTGTCCGACCCATTTGTTGGTCGCCTGTCTTACCTGCGTGTCTATTCAGGTATGCTCAACAAAGGCGCTTCCGTAGAGAATACTACGAAGGGCAAACAGGAGCGTGTTGGTCGCTTGCTGCGTATGCACGCCAACCACCGTGAGGATATCGACGAGATCCGCGCTGGTGACATTTGTACAGCTGTGGGCTTGCGTAATACCTTCACAGGTGATACACTAAGCGATGCCCAGCACCCAATTATCCTGGAGTCCATCAACTTTCCCCAACCGGTGATTGAGATCGCCATTGAGCCGAAGACGAGAGCGGACCAGGACAAGATGGCGATTGCCTTGAACAAGCTTGCCGAAGAGGATCCAACCTTCCAGATGCATACCGATCTCGACAGTGGTCAGACCATTATCGCTGGTATGGGTGAGTTGCAGCTGGACGTTATCATGGACCGTATGTTCCGTGAGTTCAAGGTTGAGGCAAACGTTGGTCGACCACAGGTAGCCTATCGCGAGACCATCACAAAGCAGGCACAGGCACAGGGCAAGCACGTTCGTCAGACGGGCGGCCATGGTCAGTACGGTGATGTGTGGGTCAAGGTCGAGCCAAACGAGCGCGGCAAGGGCTTTGAGTTTGTCAATGCCATTGTCGGTGGTGTTGTTCCAAAGGAATACATCAAACCAGTGGAGAACGGTATCAGAGAGACATTGGATAACGGCATCATTGCTGGTTTCCCAATGATTGACGTGAAGGCCACGCTGTATGATGGTTCCTATCATGATGTCGACTCGAACGAAATGGCCTTTAAGACCGCTGGTTCGCTTGCGATCAAAGAGGCTACACGTAAGGCTGGCGCAATTCTGCTAGAGCCTGTGATGTTAGTGGAAGTGACTACCTCAGAGGAATTCTACGGAGATGTCATTGGCGACCTCAACCGGCGCCGTGGCACAATCCTGGGCATGGAAAGCCGTGGTACGCAACATGTTGTGCGTGCACATGTACCCCTTGCCGAGATGTTCGGCTATGTGAGCGATCTCCGCTCAATGACAAGCGGGCGTGCGAGCTACTCAATGGAGTTCGACCACTACGATCCCGTGCCGAGGAATATCGCCGACGAGATTACGGCGAAAGCTGCTCGCTAAAATTGTGTTGAGGGAACGATAGTATTTCGTTCCCTCAAACCATGCAGGTATAGAAGGCCGGTAACGACCTTCGCTCCTCATAAAAACACAATGCAATTGTGTACATTCGGGTGTGATTTTTGCACCATCTGTTTATCTTGTCTTGCTCAGTGCCGAAGCAGGGAACAGGCCGCCTGAGCACCTGTATCTTTTAGTGTGCCTTTCGCGATGCTGAGACGCACACACATATATAACTGCACTAAAGAGGAATAAAATGGCAAAGAAGAAATTTGAGCGAACCAAGCCGCATGTGAATGTGGGCACGATTGGCCACATCGACCACGGCAAAACCACCCTGACCGCCGCCATCACCAAAGTGCTGGCCACGCTGAGTGCCACCAACAAGTACACCGCCTTCGACCAGATCGACAAGGCCCCCGAGGAGCGCGAGCGCGGCATCACTATCGCCATCGCCCACCTGGAGTATGAGACCGAGAACCGGCACTATGCCCACGTCGACTGCCCCGGCCACGCCGACTACATCAAGAACATGATTACCGGAGCCGCCCAGATGGACGGCGCGATCCTGGTGGTGAGTGCTCCTGACGGCCCCATGCCTCAGACGCGTGAGCACGTGCTGCTGGCCCGCCAAGTCGAGGTGCCAGCGATGGTGGTGTTCCTCAACAAGGTCGACATGATGGACGACGAAGAGTTGCTCGAACTGGTCGAACTGGAAGTGCGCGAACTCTTGAGCAAGAACCAGTTCCCCGGCGACGATGTGCCCGTCATTCGTGGCTCGGCTCTGCGTGCGTTGGAGAGCAAGGGCGACCTGTCGCGCAATGACGAGGCAGCCAAGAGCATCTGGGAGTTGATGGATGCGGTCGATAGCTACATCCCGACGCCCGAGCGTCCAACGGACCGCCCGTTCTTGATGCCGGTGGAAGACGTGTTTGGCATCAAGGGTCGAGGCACGGTGGCGACGGGTCGGATCGAGCGAGGAACGGTGAAGGTGGGGGAGAACGTGGAGATCATCGGCATGCAGGAGACGATCCGCAGCGTGGTGGTGACGGGCGTGGAGATGTTCCAGAAGACGTTGGACTCGGGGATGGCCGGCGACAACGTGGGATGTTTGTTGCGCGGTATTGAGCGCACGGACA
>CAXTCR010000026.1:0-25069 GCA_964242555.1 uncultured Ktedonobacteraceae bacterium | reverse complement strand
ATTTATCGAATATCCATTCTTTTCCAGAAAAATGTCTTGTACTGTCTTATACAAGTGTCTTCTAATTGTCTATGCGAACGATGGTGCGGCCTCGGATGCCTCCTTTGAGGATAGTGGATAAGACGTGGGGAAGTTCTTCTAATGAGGCTTCTTTGCTTATGCTGTCGAGGAGGGAGGCGGGTTTGTAGTCAGTGGCGAGGTGTTGCCAGAGTTGGCGGCGCAGGTCCATTGGGCAGTTGACGGAGTCAATGCCGAGGAGGTTGACGGCACGTAGGATGAAGGGGAAGACGGTCGTGTTGAAGTTTGGACCACCAGTGTTGCCACAGGCGGCGATGGAGCCACCGTATTTTGTGGTGCGTAGAAGATAAGCTAGCGTGGAGCCTCCGACGGCGTCGATGCTGCCGGCCCAGCGCTCCTTTTCCATTGGACGCGTGCTTTCGGCGGATGTTTCTTCGCGACTGAGGATGTCGGTGGCGCCGAGGCTTTTGAGGTAGTCGTGCTCTTCGGTTTTGCCTGTGCTGGCGGCGACGGTGTAGCCAAGTCCTTTAAGGATGCCGATGGCGATGCTGCCGACTCCGCCGGTGGCACCTGTGATGAGGATGGGGCCGCTAGTAGGGGTGAGACCGTTTTTCTGGAGCTGGTGAACAGAGAGTGCTGCCGTAAAGCCGGCGGTACCGAGGGCCATGGCTTCCTTGAGGGTCAGACCTTGTGGCAGGGGAACAAGCCAGTCAGCTTTGAGGCGCGCGAATTCGCTGTAGCCGCCGTAGTGCGAGACGCCAATATCGTAACTGGTGGCGATGATCTCGTCACCAGCTTTGAAACGGGTGTCGCTCGATTCGACGACGGTACCGGAGAGGTCGATGCCGGGGACAAAGGGGTATGTGCGCACGACTTTGCCATCGGGGATAGAGGCGAGACCGTCTTTGTAGTTGACGCTGGAGTAGGCGACACGGACGAGGACCTCGCCGGATGGCAGAGCATCCTGAGTGAGGTCCTGGAGACCAGCGGTGAAGTTGTCGCTTGTTTTGTTGACGACGAATGCTTTAAAAGATGATGTGGACATAGTTTTGCTCTTTCTATTCATACGTTAAACACATTTGCACATGTTGCATGTGTTTAATTAATTCTTTTCTCGCGGCCTGCCCATTCTTTTTCGCGTAGGACGTATTTTTGGATTTTGCCGGTTGATGTTTTGGGAAGTTCGCCGAAGGAGACAGCGGCGGGACTCTTGAAGTGGGCGAGACGTTCGCGGCAGAAGACGATGAGTTCTTGCTCGGTGACGTTCTGGTCCGGTTTGAGGGTGACGAAGGCTTTGGGACGTTCGCCCCATGTTTCGTCAGGGATAGCGACGACGGCACATTCGAGAACGGCGGGATGCTGGACGATAGTTTGCTCGACCTCAATGGTGGAGATGTTTTCGCCACCGGAGATGATTACGTCTTTGGCGCGATCACGCAATTCGACGTAGCCGTCGGGGTGCATGACGCCAATATCGCCGGAGTGGAACCAGCCGCCCTCGAAGGCTTTTTCGGTCGCGCTGGGGTTGGCATAGTAGCCCTTGGCGACGTTGTTGCCATGCATAATGACCTCGCCCATGGTGGTGCTGTCGCGTGGTACGTCGTTCATGTTGGGATCGACGACACGCAGGCGGTCCGCGACGACATTGCCCTGTCCTTGACGAGCGGCAAGGCGTGCTTGCTCGTCCGCTGGCAGGTTCGTCCATTCGGTGTGAGGCTCGTTGACGGAGTATGGTCCGTAGGTTTCAGTCAGGCCGTAGACGTGGATGGGACGGATGTTGAACGCTCTCATTTGCCCTAATAAGGTAGGGGATGGTGGAGCACCAGCGACGGTGGCAACCAGTTCGCGTTCGAAGCGATGCGCCTTTGGATGATTGACGAGCAGAATTTGGACGGTGGGGGCGCCACAATAGTGCGTGACGCCTTCGCGCTCGATGGTATCCCAGATGAGAACGGGGTCAAGTTTGCGTAGGCAGACGTGGGTGGCACCAACAGCGGTTACGGCCCACGTAAAGCACCAACCGTTACAGTGGAACATCGGCAGGGTCCACATGTAGACGCTGGTGCTATTGAGACCGGTTTCGATGACTTCTGCGAGGGCGTTAAGATAGGTACCGCGATAAGTGTACATCACGCCCTTTGGATTGCCGGTTGTACCCGAGGTATAGTTGATGGAAATAGTTTCTTCCTCGTCCTCAAGCCAGCTTGCGACGGGATGGGGTGAGCCGGCGGACAGGAAGGATTCGTAGGGATCATCTTCGGCACCGGTGTCCTCGATGCGTACGATATGAATGTCACCAAGATCGGACCCTTCGAGGGGGGGATAGAGTTCGGCGTCGACAAAGAGGTACTTGACGCCCGAGTGTTTGAGGATGAATTCTACCTCGCGAGGGTTGAGGCGGGTGTTGATTGCTACCAGAATGCCGCCAGCAGCTGGAACGCCGTAGTGGGCTTCCAGAAGCGCAGGCGTGTTGGGGGAGAGGAAGGCGACGCGATCATATTTTTGCAGGCCAATGGTACGCAGGCGCGAGGCGAGGCGGTAGACACGTTCCGCAAATTGGCGATAGGTGTAGTGCCTATCACCGTGCACGACGGCGATTTTGTCGGGATAAATTAACGCGCTGCGTTCGAGAAAGCTTAATGGTGTGAGTTCTGTGCGGTACACACGTTCGTCTGTCATAAATGACCTCCTTTAAATAAGGATAAATTATGCATGTTTACAAGATAATGTGGAAACACAGAGGGGGTAGGGGTACAGGACGCCCACAAGGAGGTGGTGGATATGGGACGGACGCCCACAAGGGGCTAACCCCATAAGCGTTAACGTAAGCTTCAGGGAGGTCTGTGGGTGAGCCAGGGCGCCCGCTGCCTTTCTCATTCCCCGAGCCGCATTCGGGGAATGAGAAAGGCAGCGGGCGCCCTGATCCCCATTCGAGCTTACGTTAACGCCTATGGGGGCTAACCCTACTATACATGGGGTGCCCCTTGTGGGTGTCCGTTTTACAAAGGAATTTTCACCATGCATAATCTTGCTCCTACTTTACATTTGTATCATGCGATTGAGCCACCGTCGACGACGAGGGTTTGGCCTGTGATATAGGCGGCGGCGGGCGATGCGAGAAATACGGCAACACCTTTGATGTCGTCGGGGCCACCGAAGCGGTGCAGGGGAATGTCCTCAATCATCTGCTGCTCGAATTTGCTGAGAAGGCCTCGCGACATCTTTGTCGGGAACCAACCGGGGGCGATGCCGTTGACGGTGATGTTGTAGCGTGCCCAGCTTTTGGCGAGGTCGCGGGTCATGTTGATAACGGCGGCCTTGCTTGCGTGGTAGCCTACGGCGTTGATGTATTTGGGATTGCCGCCAACGAGACCGGCGACCGAGGCGATATTGATGATGTTGCCACCTTTGCCGCGCGCAATCATCTTTTTGCCGACGGCCTGCGATACGATGAAGGTGCCCTTGACGTTGATGTCCATAACGCGCTCGAATTGCTCGAGTGGCATATCTTCGGCGGCTGTGCCCCATGTCGCGCCGCTATTGTTGACGAGAATATCAATGGCGCCGAATGTGCGCTCGGTCTCGTTCACAACGTGCGCGACCTCGTCTGGTTTTGTTATGTCACAGGCGAAGGCGAGTGCTTTACCGGCGCGTGCCTCGATTTCTTGTGCGACTTCCTGACATGCGGCGAGTTTGCGTGAACAGACGACGACGTTCGCGCCGACTTCGGAAAAGGCATTTGCCATATATTCGCCAAGGCCGCGCCCACCACCCGTGACGATAGCAGTTTTACCATCGAGCCGAAATAGGTCCAGAGTTGCCATGTCTCAATTTCCCTTCTCAACATTGAACAGGTATTTTTGCGATACTCTATCGTATCACGTTTTTGAGAGCATTGTTCACCAAGAAAAAAGCCTACCATTGTGCTTCGCGCACAATGGTAGGCTTTTTCTTAGTGAGTATCTTATGCATGTACCGGTTCGGCGATAAGGGCGTTCACTATGTCGAGGACTTCGTTCACCGAGAAAGGTTTTTCGATGAACACATCCATATTGAGGTTGCTGACCTGTTCGCGTACTCCCATATCACCGCTGATGACGATGATTGGTATATTGGTATACAGGTTGCGTTTACGCACTTCGCGAACAAAGGACACGCCGTCCATTTCAGGCATCATCAGATCAAGAAAAATGAGATCGGGTGCTGGTGTTGCATTTGTCAACTGTTCCAGTGCAGTAACCCCATTCTCCGCACGTACTACCTCACATTTACACTCGGCCAGTTCGAGAATTGAGCAGATAACGTCTTGAATCTCGACTTCGTTTTCGACAACTAACACACGTCTCATCATACAAGGTTCTCTTTCCATTTGAAAATTTGTGTCTATAAAGATTGTACCTGAAAACGCAAGTTTTCTAAAGAAATTGACAGAAAATTGAGTGAATTTGGTACTTATTGTTCATCGTCCAAGTACAACTGGACCATTGCTTACTGAGCATAGACGTACGCAAAGTGGATTATGTGTATGCTAGCTCATAGACCGAGTACGCCAGTGCCAATGCCGAAGCCAGCGATAAAAATACACGCCCAGACGATCAGGTCTTCCCAGATAGAGCCGACGCGAAAGCGCCAGAGGGAGTGAGGCGGAAAGCCATAGTGTGCCGGTGAGGGCCAGAAAAGTGGCACGCCGCCCCGGGTGATGCTATCCGCGGCTATGTGCAGTATCCAACCGATGAGAATCGCTTCGAGGGCGATTCTTAGGTCGGTCAGTAGCACCGGCTGTAACACTATTCCTACGAGTGTACAGAGAAGTGGAAGGCCAACGACCAACGAGGCGAAGAAAAGGCCGAGTAGCAAGACGCCGAGTAGACTATGGGTAAAACCACGATGACCGCCCAGAATGCGTGTGAAGCGATTGTCCTGATCGATGTCGGGCAGGCGGGCGCATAAAACCACAAGGATATAATACGTTGTCTTGTAGAGGAGAAGTGGCGAGAGGAGTGCATTCATCAATTGTGGGCTGGTGACGAGCATGGTGAGTTCATGCCATGTGTAGGAGGCACCGACGGTATGGAACAGGCTATTGAGCGTCAGGGCGGCACAGGCATTGACGGCAGTATGTGAACGTCCATTCATGATGGGAATGCCCTCTCTTCTCTATCTTGTTGACTCTGTATTCCACTATCGTCAAATAGAAGGAGTTATTGCATTTGTGTATTTCGATGTAGAATAGATTTGGATGTTTTTTGTGCGGGTTCATGGGGGGGAGAGGGCGTAATAGAACAAGCCTCATTGTGTACGTTTTGTTTAGAAATTGGCATTTTGTTTTGTGGGGAGGGCAATGTAGATGATTTTGCAATACTATGGTATTATTTTCTGGCGGAGAGTGGAACATATTTACGCGACTGCCGGGTGCTTAAAGGGAGTGATGCTATGGAGAGCAAGATTACCTATCATCAGCAGATGAGTTATTGTGGGAAGGCGCGATGTAGCAAGTGTCGAACGGGTGTTGGTCATGGACCGTACTGGTATGCATATCAAACGGTGAATGGGCGTGTGAAGCGTACATATATAGGGAAGGAGTTGCCGCCCGGGGCTAGGCATCTGGTAGAGACTGAACAAGCATCGACGCTTCCGCTTACATCTGCAACGCAACTTGTCGTCGAGCCGCCGACGATAGGGCGCGTCCATCGCAATCCACTGGTTGGACGCGAGAAAGAACGAACACTCCTGCATTCCCTCTTGCTACAGATCGAGCAATTCCGCACTACAGCATCCACGCAGACAACAACTACGGAGCTTCCCCAAGACACGCAGCGTACGTCGCAGTGTGTCCTGCTGCAGGGTGAGGCGGGCATTGGCAAGACGCGTCTGGCTGAGGAGATTGGGCGTGAGGCCCAGCAAAGGGGCTGGTCTATTTTGTGGAGTCGCGCCTACGCACAGGAGAGTGGTATTCCGTATCGGATGTGGACCGACATCTTACGTAAAGCGTTCGAAATCGAGGACAGTATGGCTCCCGACGGAGAAGTGCGGTTCGATAGGGAGATAGGGAATGGTGACGGTGCACTTTCCTCTGTACGGCATGGCGACAATACTGGGTATGCTGGAACAGGGAGGGCGGCGTCACGCGATGCAATCAGTCGACCACTGCAGGTACTTATTCCTGAGCTATGGGTGTCTCAGCAAACGCAAACGGCGAACGTGGAGCCAGAGCAGGAGCAACTGCGACTACGCGAGGCGGCATTCACATTGTTGGCAACGATTAGCCGGCAGAAGCCGCTTTTGATTGTGCTGGACGATATCCAGTGGGCTGATGGCAGTAGTGTTGAACTGCTGGTGTATCTGGCGCGACATGTGTATAGTGTGCCAATCTTCTTGCTAGCCACGTGTCGCTCAAATGAGGCATCGAAGTCGTTGAACAAGATGATACACCACATGCAGCGTGAGCATACAGTGACGGCGCTTGAGGTTGAACCGCTGACGCATGAGGAGATTGCGCGACTGATCGAGCATGTGCCGGTGCAGCAGGCGCAACGCATTCAGGTACAGGCGGCGGGCAATCCCTTTTTTGCTGAAGAACTGGCGCGCAGTACAAATCCACCCTCGCTGCCCAATAGCATCTCCGCCGCGTTGGACTCGCGTATGAACAGTTTGAGCAACGAGTGCCGTGCTCTATTGAGAAACGCAGCTGTACTAGGCAGTTCGTTTGAATTTCCGCTGATACATGCACTTGAGGTCAAGCGCATCGGAGAGCATGCCGATGAAGATGCCCTGTTTGACCTGCTGGAAGAGGCGATAGAGGCGGGTGTGCTGACGGAGGAAGGTACGGGGTCCCGGGTAGCCTATGCGTTCTGGCACCCGCTTATGGTGACGCACCTGTATGATAGTGTATCGGCGATGAGGCGCACGAATATTCACCGGCGTGTTGCTGATATCCTGCTGCGTATGTATCGTGGGCGCGAGTCGGAATTCGCCGCGACCATTGCGCATCACTTACTAAATGGAGGAGCCGAACCTGTACAAATCGCCTATTACGCGGAACTCGCGGGCAACCGGGCGTATGCGCTGTTGGCTTATTCGGAGGCGGAGCAGTATTATAGAATCGCGCTCGATGCTTTGAAGGAAAGCACGTCCGTTTTGGAACCGGAAATAGTTGACTCTCTGCTTACGCCGTCGCATCGTGCATTGCTCACGGAGCGGCTCGCGGAATGTGTGATGGTGCAGGGGCGCTTCGTGGAGGCGCGAGAGCTGTTTGGGCGTGTACTGGAACTGCGGCGAGGAATGACGGATGTGTCTAGGCTCTCCGTGGAAGAGGCGCAGGTGCAGGCGCTACTTGAGAGCGAAATAGGGCGGACATGGTTGTATCTTGGTGATAGAGAGAAGGCTCGACAGTTTTACCAGCGAGGCGAGCAGGTATTGAAGCAGGCACAGGTATATTCTGGCTTTGCCCATGCACGATTGCGGGTGCTGCAGGGTGGACTCTTCGCGCAAGAGGGAGAGTACGCTGAGGCATTGAGCGCGGCAAACGATGCGCTGCGTCTCTTTCAGGAGGCGAGTGTACGCCAACAGGAGTCGGCAGAGTCGCCGATGCAAACGCCTGCAAGCAGAATTCAGCGCACGTTACGGGGAGATCAGAACGATCTAGGGCGAATATATATGCTGCTGGGGTCGGTGAATAACAGTATGGGGCAACTGAATAACGCGCTGGCGCACCTTACGACAGCTTTAAACATGTTTGAGCAGAGGGATCAGAAGCGTGAGATTGCCAATGCCTCCTGCAATATCGGGCATATCTTGCTCAAGAAGGCCGAATTTGTGGCGGCACAAAACGCGTTTGAACGTTCGCTAGCCATTGCGAGATATATAAGTGATGGTCCCATTACCTCGGTTATATACAGCAACATGGGCGAGTTGGCGGCATGGTGTGGAACGCTAGAGGAGGCCGAGGACTGGTATAAGCGGGCGCTCAATCTTGCCGAGCAGTTTCAAGACCTGACGTACGTCAGTTTGTGGAGCGCGCGACTCGCCGAGATTTTGCAGACGCAGGGCAAGGCGAAGGAAGCGGCAGCGTGTATTGTACGTGCGCTAAAGGCTGGACGTGCTACGCACAATACGCTGTGTGTCGCACATGCGCAACTAGCCTTCGCGAATGTACGCATGCTGCAAGGACAAGCTATGGACGACAAACGCTTGCTCCAGCATGCCTATGCTCATGCAACATATGCTTTAGAATTGCCGAAGCTCGATGCTGAAACGTCCACACGTGGGCATCTTGTGCTCGCCTCAACACTCCTGGCGCTCGGTAACACCTCTGAGGCGCGTACTCAACTCGAAGAAGTGGTGCAGCAGGCGCATACGTATAACCTTGCACTTATAGAGCAGCAAGCATGGCAATTGCTTGATACGCTCAATAACCATCCTCGTGTGTAGTGTCTCTATTAAAGAAGGGATTACATTTTCTTAACGTAAAGCTGTTTCATTATTTGAAGACTCAATGTACAGTGTTGATGATAATACTTCTTATTTCTTCCCATTTTTGTGGCTCTATTTCTTGCTTCTGATGTAAAGACAGAATGCGATAGAGTTCCTGCAAGACTCTATCTGTTAGCTTATATTATTCAAGATCAAGCTCGTACTCTTTTGTCGCTTCTTGCAAGGTTTCATTGAGTGCTGTGAGCGCGGTGTGTGGATCGATTGGCTCTTTCATGGCCTCGACCTCTGCATCAAAGCGATTCTTGACGGATGGCAAGTCCCGGCGCAAGTCCTCGATCAATTCAATCAGCTTGCTCACTTTGCGCTCAGTAAGCAGATTGATCTGTAGGTCCAAGTGGCGTCGTTGCTCAGCTAGCTTATCTTGTCGGTTTTGTGTGATGAGCACTCCTGTGGTCATGAATAAGGCACTCCCACCCAGGATACCTTGCAACCAGAAAAAGGGAGCTGGATCATTCCAGGGGAGATGCAAATTGGTGGCCTCTGTGCTTCCCACGATCCACAGGAGTACAAATAGGAGGATCAGGTAGAAGAAAACTGGTCGTCCCAGATTTCCAATGATCTTTTCGATCAAACGTTGGTGCCGACTGACCTTCCGTTCAGCCGTGATACGCAAGGCCACGATGGTTGCAATATCCTGATCGAGGATATCTGTTAATTCGGTGATCGCCTTTGGAGTTTCTGCCATATAATCCTTTTATTCTCATCGTTCTGATGGTACTTCTACCTGGGGAGTACTCGTTGGGTGATCGGTAAGACTTTTGTCTACTTTCTCCGCAACCTGTTGTTTCGCTTGCTCAAACTGTTCAGGATGCAGAAAGATATCTTTGCACTACATGTTTGCGTAACTGCATAAAGATATACAAAAAAGAGGTTTTACACAGTGAATAAAAATAGGGAGAAGCTGAGAGCACTTCTCAGCATCAAGAGTGGTACTAAGGGTAGCTGAGAATAGTTTCACTTTTAGAGGAGACTTATTGTTTTATAATAAAATGACTTCTAATACTTAGAGGAAAAATAAAAATATAATCTATAAAATAGTCTGTAAATGATACTACAAGCCTTCTTCATAGAGAAAACATTTTTACTACTATAAGCAAATAAGCAAAGAAATTTTAGTATAGCTGAAACTTTTCCGTTCTGCGAGACGTGTTCCTCTTGAGCCTGAGAAACGTTCTCAGCATTTGGGGTTTCACCTCATGGTGAGGAAGAGTATTTTTATGGATGCTTCTCAATTTGCTCAGCCGATCTATTTACCCGCTGTTCTTCCTCCCACTGGCACCAAAGAACATTCCTTGAGTAAGTATGTGCTTGCCATTAGAGAGACGCCAGATCGTCCCTGTGGTCTTGCCCGGCGCGTAGGCTACACTGGTCCAAAGGCGACAGACTTTGCACTGTATCGCTTGAAGGTGAGAGTTGATCCCGACTTTTCAGTGATCACTACCCTTTCGGGTTTTTTTATCCTTGAAGATGGTCTTTTTCGTGTATATGAACGCTGAGCTTTCTCTGCACATGACATCAAGAGAGGATGCTCATCCTGTAAGGAAACAATGGTATAGATATATTCCCCTTAAAAGAAAGGATAAAGACAATGACTCTTGACAGCCCTATTATCGCTGATGTATTTCGGCACGAAGACCAAGCAAAACATGCACTCGAAGCACTCAGACAAGCAGGCTTTGGCTATGACCAGATAGGTATCGCCATGCATGGACACGAAGGCATCAATTTGCAGAGTGATTTAGAGGACTTAGGAGTTCCTCACGAGCAAGCGAGCTATTATTCCCAGGAAGTCAAAGCTGGACACACAGTGGTCTCGGTCCGGCCTGATGGTCGTGAACGGGAAGCACACGAAATTATGCGTCAAAGTGGAGCGTTCACAGAGCTTGGTGACGCGGCATCTCAAGCGACCGATCTCGATAAACAGAAAGCGGCGTGGGATCAAGCTGTAGCCTCTCACCAAGCATATCTTGCAACGCAGCGTGCCTCGAATATGCAAGAGGACTTTCATCAGCCTCGTTCGCTCAAACCACGGAAAGAATCCATTGTAACCACCCAGAATGTACAGACAGGGGAAGCCGAGCTACATCCTGAGAAAGTCACGGAGCAAAATGCTGCTCCAATCGTGCAACAAGAGGTAGTGACTGAGCAGAAACCAGTTATAATACCTCTTGCTCAGGAAACTAGAGAGACTGAGCAGAAACCTAGTATGGCTCCCATTGTGCAAAGCGATATTGCACCTGAGCAATCTCTTCTTATAGAAGAGCACTCTGAAATAGTGTCCGTTGACGACGAAGAGACGCTTCGCCGTGTGAGGCAACATGAGCAGGAGAGCGCGGCGGAGATACTGTCACCCCAGACACAACCCACAACGCCTAAAAACAGTACGATGGTGAGAATTGTAGTAATTCTTGGAGGGCTACTACTTGGTGCAGGCACCGGTGTGCTCGTTGCTCTGCTTCGGGGGAAGCAGATACGACAGTTCATTCTTTCCAGAACGCAAACGATGAAGGCGCAGCGTACAATCAGAAATCTCAACCATCAACGCTAGATAAAGAAGCTTGTGGATGAAACAGCCTAGCTCATCCCTATGTGGAGAAGGCAGATGTGGAAGCTCGAACAGCAGGACGAAGAGCATGAGGGGGAGAGCGAAGGTCGGCCTCGTATGGCTGTGTCTGGAAAATAGCAACTAGGGCACTTGCAAGGTGCATGCGTCTTGCAAGTGCCCTGGCCTTTTATTAAAGATGATATAGGCTATCACCTGTCCGCACGGTTACTGTTTCACTCTTATCCACAAGTTCGGCGAGGAAGCCGCGTTGTCCGTGCATTAAGGATTGTAGTGTTTCTTTGACCTCGTGTGACGCAAGAGGGCGGTGCGCGGAGTAGGTTGCGAAGGGCAGGCAGGGAACGATGGGTTGGATATCTGTTAAGAAGATGTATTCGCCTGTTTGGACCTGTTGGATGGCGAGGCCGTTTTGCAGGTCGGCGAGCGAGAACATGCGGTCGGTTTCGACAAGGATGTTTTCGCCCGCGCATGCATCGGTCATATGATCCCCAAAGCGAGAGCGCAACGATTGGTAGTGGGTGGTGAAGCCGATTGAGAAGCCATTGTCGCCGCGACTTTTCGTGTGGGGATGTAGGGCATTGTGCACGTCGATGATGTGCTGACCATCACATGTGACGCCGACGACGCCTGATTCTGAGAGCAGAAGTGTGTCTACGGCTAGTAGGCGAGTAGGATCGTACCGTTCTGGCTTGCTCCCAACCTTAATTGATGTGGGCTGTACCTGCATTTTGATGATTGGACCGATTTTGTGCATGTTGTTTTATTTTCCGACGACGTAGCGTAGTTCCTCGACAACGTGCTCCAGTTGGGTTGCTTCGTGGGTTGCTGAGGTGGCACCTGCAGCCAATTGTTCTGTCACCTGTGTAGAGACCTTTAATGCGGTTGCCAGTTTCTGGTTGCTCGTGCTCTGAAATTGTGCTGCTTGCTCAATATATTGAGCGGCTGTAACCGCACGGTCGAGGTGCTGTAACGCTACCCTAGTATCTATATCATTCCAATTATGGGCTAAATCAGTGCTAATATCGTGTAGCTGATGTGCTGCGACTTTTGTGGCATCAGTATAGTATTGAATTGATTGTAGTCCTACTTGTGAAGAATCGACAACCCACATTTGCTCTGAGGCTGCGTCTTGCTGGCGTGTCGCAAGGCTATTCAAGGCAGAGCTACTCTTTTGAAGTGAGCCTACGGAGTTCATAATAGGATAGGAGATGCGCCGTCCAACGATAACACCTATGATGGCGGCAAGCGCGGCAATGGCAAGGGCAACAAAGCCAGTAAATAGTAATTGCTGATTAGCAACCAGTGTTACCGTACTCAAGGGACTCAGGACGTAGTAGGTCCAGGGAACGGTAGTTGCGGCGTGTTGCACTATCTGGAATGTCTCGCTGTGACCGCTTGGTTGCCCTTGGAATGTTGTGTCCGTAGAGTCATGTAGGTGTTGAGCGACGGTGGCATCAGCAAGCAAAGGAACGTTTCCTGTTGAACCATAACGCGCTTCGTCAGAGATACGCTGCTGTGTTTGTGTAGGCAATGGAGCGACTGTGGTAAACAAGCGTGATGGTTGTGTGTCTGCAATACGTACGCCATTTGCATCGAGAATAAAGGCATAGCGTCCATCGTTATTCTTGCCGACATCTTGCCTCACAATATTCCAAATATAATCGAGGTTCAGAGTCGAACGCGCGAAGCCAAGGAACGGCGTATTAGCTGTCCCACCGATGGAGCTATAGATGTCAACCGAAGCCCTCTGAGTTGTTCGATTATAGTACACGTCTGAGACAAAGGTTTTCAGGGTTTTGACGCGTTGCAAATCTCCAGGTGGAACGAGGTATTTGCCATGTGGCGGTGGAGACGTTGGATATGATAAACGTAGAGTGCCTTGAGGATCAAATAGTGTCCAGGTGACATAGTGTTTATCACGGAAACTACCCGCACCTAATGCATAGCCAGCGTGGACTGCGAGGTCCTGATATTGAGGTGAGCGACTGGGTGTGGCCTGTAGGAATGTTTGTACGGTTGGTACTTGGCTCAGTGTTTGAGCATCAAGCAAACGTTCAGCAAAATACGTGTTGATGAGTTGAACGCGTGATTGTGCATCACTCGTCATTGCTTCATTTGCTTGAGCGGTAAGAGTTGGACGCGATTGCAGTTCGCTAAACACCAGCATAGCAAGCAGGGGAAGTACAGCTGCACCTACTAGAACGATCGAGATGCGTACCGCGAGTGAGGAGCGTCTTCGTTGTGTTACTGCTTGTCGTCTTTGTTGAGCCATGAGTAAGGCACCATCCTTTGTTTTTTTATCGAGTGATACCAATGTATGCGAGGTCACGAAGTAGGGAAATGACCTCGTCTTGTCTGCGTCCAATCAAGCGTGAGAGTTCCGCCACGTTTCTTTGCTCATCAATCAACAGCAGGAGTTGACGATGAGCGCGGGATAATTTGGCCTGTGTGATACGCTGTAGCGCGGTTTCGGGGGTCAGTAGACGTTGCGGTACAGCGAGCAACTCGGCGTCGTAGCCAATAGAAGGAATGGTGTGGCTTGGTGCTTCCGATGGCACACGATGAGGACTCGTCTCGCTCTTCTTGTGTAAAAGCTCGTCCTGAGACACGGATGGAAGGGATTGTGTTATAACTGTTTTACCCTCAAGAAATGTAAACCGGCAAGATTTCCAGGACTTTAGCCAGAACAATGCTTGTTGGCCCTGTATGCCACGATTAGAACGAGCCTGAGTAATATGTCCATTATCAAAGGTGAGTTCCCCTATTTCCAGGGATAGGTCAGCTCCACGCTCCACGGTCAAGGTTCCCGTTTTGCGGCCAAGCTGAATGACCTCGATGACGTTGGCAAGCTGATTTGTCTCTGTCCCACGTTGAGGTGGCATGGACATGATACTCCAATTCTCGACGTTCTAATTTTTTATAGGCGAAACAGAGGTAATGGCATGGATAACGCAGATTGTCACGTTTCTCTGTCTATATTGTGTGTCTTTAATGAGTTAGCGATACAAGGATAACACATATGACAACCCTTTACAACGTATGAGCAGCTAATACATGAAATACCATAAATACCTTTTAATCTATCTTGTACAATAGTACTTTTAGCGAAAATCGTGTCAAGTTGTTGCATATTCGTTATGCATGCTGGGATACTAAGACTATGTTGATGTGAAAAGGGGTTTAGGGTTTGACGAGGGCTAGACTATTTATGGTTAACTAGCATTTACTAATTGAAACATGCGATAATGGTAAAACCTGTATTGGAGTATTGAGGTAGGGAACAAACAGTTAAGCCACGCTTCTCCTGCCAAACTTGAAGCATTTAGAGGGCCGATGTTATACTACAGAGGCGTGAAAATAGACCTAGTGTGTTATTTTGAAGTGGGGAGCTAATACTCGATGGAGTCACGAAACCTCTCCCAGTCGTCAGGGCGACTGCCTGATACGAGTGGATCGAAAGGTACGAACGGAATGAGTAGTACTTATACAACTACACAACAGAACGTCGCGGACCCTGAACAACTCTCGATCAACAATCTGGCGCGATGTTGCTCTGAGGAGACCAACAAATTTCTCAAACAGAATGCCTCGAACGATCGTTTTTGCCTGGAGATGTTCCGGCGGGCGATTGTGCAGCGCAGTGATGATGCGTGGGCGTGTATTTATCAGCAGTATGCACCACTGGTCCTGACATGGGTAACACAACATCCAAGTGCGACGCCGCTTCTGGGTCAAGATGGAAGTGGACCATTGGTTAATGCGGCATTCGCGAAATTCTCGCAGGCGCTGACGCCTGTTAAGATGGCGAACTTTGACTCGCTGGCCGCAATCTTAAAATATCTCAAATTGTGTGTCCACAGCGTAGTGGCGGATGAAGTGCGTTCGCGGCAAGCGCGGCAATATGAAGAGACGCTTGAACTCATCGAGCATGAGCCTGCCTCGGATGACCCGGCGGATGATGTGGTATCAAACATCTCGGCGGAGAGTTTGTGGCAGGTGATACAGGAAGAGTTGAACGGGGAAGATGAGCGCGTACTCATCTACCTTGCTTATATACAGGGTATGAAGCCCAGCGAGATTAGTAGGCAACATAAGAGGCTCTTTCCAACGGTTGATGATGTCTACCGTATCAAGAGGAATGTTTTGGAGCGTTTACGTCGTAATCGGCGTTTGCTCATGTTGTTTCGTGACCATTTGTAACACGACTTTTTACCTCAGCAAACAATTTTTCTCAGTTCTTATGCAACGGGAAAAAACGAGCGCCAAAACGGGTGTTGATGGCGTTTATTGAGATATACAGAAGAAGTTTGCTGAGTAGAACGTAGTATACAAGCGGCACTGGGGAGAGTCGAAGGTCTACTGCCAAAACTGCTCTCGTTCAATTAGAGGAAAACGGTCATGGAGTGTAGTAATCCGGGTGCTATCCGTGATGAGGAGTTATTCGCGTATCTTGAGGGGGAGAGTGTGCGACCTGCAGTACGACAGCATATCGCGGCATGTCAATACTGCTCATCTCAGGCGAAGACCTACCAACGGCTAGAACGTACATTAATTCAAAATTTGTACCGTTGGGATTGCCCTCCCAATCAGGTACTTGGCGATTATCAGTTTGGTTTGCTCAGTCCGCAGCAGGCAGTCGAGGTAAAGAGTCACCTGAGCATGTGTGTCCTGTGTAAAGCGGAAGTGGCGCAGCTTGGCGAGTTTCTTGCCAATGATCCCATGTTGGTGCCGCAGGGTCAGGTTGTTGCACGACCGGCAGTCAATGCTGTGCGTCCTGCACAGGAAGTAAGGCGTGCGCTAGATGGTTTGCGCGATGCGTCGTTGGCGGGCGTACGACGTATTATTGCAACACTGGTGCCGGAGCAGCCACGTGTGGCGATGCAGCGTAATGGTGCGCAACAGCTAGCGGCGTGGCCAAGGCGCTATAGTGCTGAAGATGTCAATGTCTCTATTCAGGTTGAGCGTGGCACGGCGGCGAAGGATATGCTGCAGGTGATCGGGTTTGTGGCGCGCAAAGGCACGACGCTTGAGGCATTGGATGGCACACCTGTGAAACTCATTCAACAGACGGCAACTGCGACACGAGAAGAGGCAGAGCCAATCGACGATCTTGGCAATTTTGTCTTCCCAGCAGTCATGGCGGGCAATTATACGATGGAAATTCACTTCAAAGAGGGTATCGTCGTCATCGACCAGCTACCTATTGAAATCCAATAAAGTGCATTTACTACATTGCCAATCATCATTTGTCACGTCTAGGGCACCCGCAAGGGGAATGCCCCTCTCATATAAGCAATATGTATGGGAGGGGCATTCCCCCATAGGCGTTCATTGAAGCTTAAGGGAGGTCTATGGTTGAGCCAGGGCGCCCGCAAGGGGACGCCCCTCCCATACACAAACCCGTTGTGGGTGCCTTGGTCTCAATTAGCCGAAATTATGGTCGCATGACACCGCAAGAACTCATTTCAAGCCTATTGTCGAAGAGTGAGGAGCAAGGGCGATACTTGTTACAGGCGCAGGTGCCTTTGCTCAAGGATAGCGCGCTTGACGAATTTGTGTACCTGCTGAAAAAAGAGACCGACCGGCGTTGGGGCAGTGATGCACACCTCTCTTTTTTGTTGTCGGGCTATCTCCTCTTCGTTGGGGATCTCACAAAAAATGCTTATTACCACGCACTCGGACTGATGGCGCGGGGCGATGCGCTGCGTCGCTTAGATCGCGACTCAGACGCGGTGCCTTTTTTTGATGCGGCTGGCGAAGAATTTCTCACAATTGACGACGAGGTGAGTTGGGCAAGGACGCGGATTGGACGCATCAGTGCTTGTCTGCGATTGAACCGGACCACTGAGGCGCTACGGGATGCGGCGCAGGCACGCGATATCTTTATACGACATGGCAAGTTACTGCGGGCGGGACAGGTTGACGTAAACGCAGCGGTGATCAACTTTGAGCTTGGGCAATATGACGCGGCCATTCGCCTGTTCGATCGAGCTATTGAAACCTATCTCATGCATGGTGAGCATGTCGACCTGAACATTGCGCGTGCGCGAGGTAATAAAGCGCTGACGTTAGCAGCGCAGGGAAGGTTTCGCGAGGCGGTCGCGCTGCACGAACTGGCACGTACAACATTTCTGCGATATGGCGAGCGAGAAGAGATATCGGTTGCTCGCGAGGACCTCAACATCGCAGATATTTACGCCGCACAGGGACACTACAGTCAGGCGCTTTTGCTCTACAACCAGAGCCGTGCGCTCTTCCTGCGCTATGGCATGTCCTTTTCGGCGGCAGAGGTGGCGCAGCAAATGTGCTTCTGTTTGATACGCCTGAATCGTGTGCGTGAGGCATGTGAACTCGCGGAAGAGACGGTGGAGTTTTTCCGCACCTCGCCCGCGCACCAGCATAATCTTGCGCAGACACTCATGCATCAAGCGGCGGCAGCAGTATTCGAAGGCGACATAAGTGGCGCCGAAGACATGCTGCAGGAGGCCAGTGACCTGCTGGAGGAGGGTGGTCTGGTGCGGTTGGCAGCATTTGCACGCCTGCGACGGGCTGAACTCTATTTTGCCGACAAGAAGCTAGAGGAGAGCTTACGTGAGGCACAATATGTCGCGGACGCTTTTGCCGAACAAGAGGACCTGCCACAACTTGCCCGCGTCACACTCCTACAGGCGAGGATTGCCGAGGCAGAGCATAACATTCCTACAGCGCAGTACCTGTGTGACTCGGCACTTGATATCGCGAAGAGTCAGGGACTGCTGGAACTTCGATATTCCTGCGATGACCTGCTCGGCCAACTCGCGGAGCAACGTGGCGATTTAGAAGCTGCTGCCGTCGCCTATGAGAGCGCGATACAGGGCATCGAAGAGGTGCAGAGCCGTCTGGTGATGGATGCGCGCACGAGTTTTCTGGAAGACAAGGCGGGCATTTATCAACGCGCGATTGTGCTGGCACTGAAGCTTGGTGATAAGAATCAGGCCCTGATCTATGTAGAGAAGGCGAAATCGAGGGTGCTCGGCGATTACCTGCGTAACAACATAGACATTCGCTTGCGAGCAGGAGACAAGACGGGTGAGGCCATTCTTGGCGATTTGGCACGGTTGCGTGAGGAGCAGGCATGGTTTAGCTCAATCGTGTATGAGACCGAGAACGAGGCCAATTTGAGTGATACCGCCATTATGCGTATTCGCAGTGTTGGACCACAACGGGCACGGCAGGAAATGCAACAGCGTGAGCGACATATCGAGGCACTGTTAGAGCAAATACAACTGCGTTCGGTTGGTGATTTAGCGACACGCCCACGTTCGGACTGGACAAATAGTATTGTTACATCGCTCTGTCCCAAGCTAGAGCCGAAGACGCTGATGCTGGAATATTATCTGACCGACAAGGATATCTACATCTTCCAATTGACGCGAAGTGGAGTGGAGGTGGAGGTTGTCGCGGGTGCGGTCCCGAAACTGGATCGGCTACTGAGTTTATGGAGGGCAAATCTTGATTTAGCAAGTCAGGCTGCCGGAAATGCGGACCGTGCGCAGGCCTTCTTTGGCTTGCAAGAGAACAGTCTAGGGCTGCTGCAACGGCTGTATGATCTGCTGTTGCGTCCCGTTGCGGAGGCGCTTAATGCCTGCGAGCATTTGATTGTTGTGCCGTACGGTGTGTTGCACTACCTGCCGTTTCACTGTCTCTTTGATGGCGTACAGTTTGTTGTAGAGCGCCTTGACATCTCCTATCTCCCTTCAGCGGCGCTACTAGATATTTGCCAGCAGCGAGGGCAACAGGTGCAGGTGGGCGAGGTGCAGCTCCAAGCTTCGCTGGTAATGGGGCTGTCCGACTCAGGGAGATTAGCCTATGCCATTCAAGAGGCTGAGGTAGTCGCGAAGCAATTAGGTGCGTCATGTGCTCTGGATGCACAGGCGACGACGACGCTTTTGGAAGGGGCTGGTCCTCGAAGTCCCATCGTGCATATAGCTGCACACGGCTTGTTCCGGCTGGATGCACCTAACTTTTCGCATGTGAAGCTGGCTGATCGTCAATTGAGCGCGAGCGAGGTGTTTAATCTCGACCTCTCTTCTTGTTCGCTTGTAACGCTGAGCGCATGTGAAACTGGACGTGCGGTGGTACGTGGTGTGGACGAGGTGATTGGGCTTGGGCGTGGGTTTCTCTATGCTGGTGCCGCTTCGCTGTTGCCGACGCTGTGGAAGGTGGATGATGCGAGCAGTGCTGAACTGATGGAGATGTTTTATCAGGCGCTGCTGCATGGATATACTAAAGCCTCTGCTCTAGCACAAGCGCAACGTGCGTTTTTAGTACGTGCGCGAACCTCTGTACGTCCTTATCGTGTTCATCCCTACTTCTGGGCGGCGTTCCATTTGATCGGTGATTTTGGACGGGTGGTGTAGTTAGATGAAAGACATACATTGTTGAGATCAAGGCACCTGCGAGGGGCGTTCCCCATAGGCGTTACTTGAAGCTGAAGGGAGGTCTGTGGTGGAGCCAGGGCGCCCGCAAGGGGACGCCCCTCCCATACAGACACCCGTTGCCACTGCGCTCTGGTGGTCTGGGAGGGGCGTCCCCGAGCCGCATTCGGGGAACGCTACAGGCAACGGGCGCCCTAGTCCCCATTCGAGCCTTACGTTAACGCTTATGGGGGCGTTCCCCTCACGGGCGCCCTTGATACTTCGGTGTAACATCCTCTCTTGTGTTATTCGTGCTATGTACACGATGGTATGTTTAACAACGGAAGAGGAGTCATTGTGAACATTCTACGGACAAAATCAATCAAGCAGTCTATTGAGGAGACTGAGGAGTCAGATCATAAGTTAAAGAAGGCTCTGGGCGCACTGGACCTTACTGTCTTCGGCGTTGGTATCATTATTGGCACTGGTATTTTTGTGCTGACAGGAGTAGCGGCGGCGGTCTATGCAGGGCCAGCAATCGTCTTCTCGTTTCTCGTCTCTGGTTTTGTATGCGCGCTTGCAGCATTGTGCTACGCGGAATTTGCCAGCAGTGTGCCCGTTGCGGGCAGTGCATACACGTTTGCCTATGCATCGCTTGGAGAAATTATCGCATGGATAATTGGTTGGGACTTGATCTTGGAGTCACTTGTAGGCGCATCGGCGGTATCGGTGAGCTGGTCCAAATACTTCAATACGATACTACAGTATATTGGCTTAGGATTACCCGATGCTTTGATTGGCAATAAACCTGTGCTCTTTGGTTTACCGGTGGACCTGCCCGCGGGATTTATTGCCTTAGCGCTTTCACTTGTGTTAGCTGTAGGTATTCAACAAAGTTCGCGCTTCAATCTCGTTGTCACCTCAATTAAGTTGCTTATTGTGGTGTTTTTTATTGGCTTTGGCCTGTTCTTTATTAAAACATCAAACTGGGTACCATTTCTTCCGCCATCGGGACCTGCGCCGCATCCCGCGACTTCAACAGGAGGGGCTAGTGGTGCGTTGGGGACGCCGCTTTTGCAGTTGATTACGGGTGGTGTGCAGCAATCGTTTGGGCTAGCTGGTATCATCTCTGGTGCGGCAATTGTATTCTTTGCCTATCTGGGCTTTGACACGGTGGCTACCACGGCTGAAGAGACGAAGAATCCACAGCGTGATATGCCGATTGGACTGCTTGGTTCGCTGGCGATCTGTACGGTGCTGTATATCGCGGTTTCGTTGGTGCTCACGGGTATGGTGTCGTATACAAAGCTCAACACAGCGGCACCGATGGCCGTTGCGTTTCAATCTGTAGGTCAAGGTTGGGCAGCGGTACTTGTTTCGGTTGGCGCTATTTGTGGTCTGACAGCTGTTATTCTGATCTCGCTGTTGGGACAGAGCCGCGTCATCTTCGCGATGAGTCGCGATAGTTTGTTGCCGCCGTGGTTTGGCAGGCTTCACCCGCGCTTCCAGACGCCGTACCGTATCAACATCATTGTTGGTATCATTATCGCGTTGATCGCGACGTTCACGCCTATCGCTGACCTCGCGGAACTGCTTAATATTGGTACGCTGCTGGCGTTTATCATCGTGGCATTTGCTGTGATTATGTTACGTCGGACGCAACCTGATCTCAAGCGTGCTTTTCGTGCACCGTTTGTACCATGGCTCCCAATTGTTGCGATTCTGTCCTGCTTCTACCTGATGCTGAATCTGCCGCTGATCACGTGGTTGCGATTTATTGGATGGTTGCTACTGGGATTTATCATCTACTTTGCTTATAGCCTGCATCATAGCAGGTTGGCAAAGGAGACGGGTAAGGGGGAGGAGACGCCGCCGCCGGTTGTGCCGGAGAAGAGGGCTTCTTAAGAGATCGAAGAATAAGCGGGAATGTATACAACGAACCGTGTATTCTCCGTGAGCCAGGCTCAGGCACACGAACTGTCCTAGTAACCGCTCTTGTGGCGCGAGGATTTCCACCGCTGTCGCCATATGTGGAACTAGGAAGTACAGAGGCGATCAAGAAAGTGGTTATGGCAGGACTAGGAATCTCATTTGTTTCGGAGCAGACGATACATCTGGAGCGAGAGGCACAGTTATTTGTTTCTGCTCCGCTCGTAGACTTCTCCTTGAACCAATCACTCTTCATTGTCTATCTCAAACAGAGGCGGCTTTCACGAGCAGCACAGATGTTTTTGGAACTGATTGGGTGAAAGCAAATACCTCCGTTGTTTGTAATGGGGATAGAGCACTCGAAGGTGAATGCTTCACATGCGTAAAACGAGTGTTAATGGGGCCAGGACACCCGCAAGGGGATGTCCCTACCATATACGAGCATCCAGTTTCTTAAGACGTATGTTATCAGCTGAAATTATGTTTGGTAGTAAGAGTCTTTTTAAGAAGGGAAAGAGTCTGCTGACAAAAATCTTTTACGCTTTGGTTTGCTAATGCTGACCCTTCTTGCCCTTGCCGTTGTGCAAGTGCTGTATTAATAAGTAAGGCTTTGTCTGGCGATTGAGTACGTGCCCATGCTCCTGCTTCTGATTTTGTTCCGAGCAATCCTGTAGAAAAGTATAACCACGCTCTACAGGCGGTAAGCACTGCACTACTTCTGTCATGAATGACATCATAGCTGACCCATTGCTCCAATTCGGTTATACAGGCTTGCAGCAGCCAGACCTTCGGAGGGTCTGCAATCAGCACTGTTGGTATTGGACCTAGTAGTGTGTATCCGCGTGTACGCACCACTGCTAACTCAAGAAGAGAGTACCCGTCTGACTCTACAAGACGAACGTCAAATTGGTGGTGATGGTGCTGAACTCGGATGATTGTGTCCCATTCAGGAAGGCGTGACGGAGTAGCTGCAACCATCCTGGTAAGCAATTCACAATCTATGCCAGCAAGATAGCTAGGGGGCGAGTGCTCGATGAACCATTTTCGCAATAGTTCCTTTTCCTCGGTAGTCAAAGACGTGTTTACGATGGTAAGGAGATCAAGGTCGCTTTTATTGATCACAAAGTCACCCGTAGCTGCTGAGCCATGAAGGTAGACGGCGACCACGTTATCTCCAAGAATTTCCCACATCGCCTCAGCAATATGACGAGCAAAGCTCAGGACCTCGCCTAATGCATGTGTATTCTGATGAGAGGATGAGGCACTCATACAATTCCTCCGGTTTAGACTCAATTTTTTTTATACTCGCACACACCCTGTGTTTTTGATGGATGCTTGAGAGGGATTTCACAAGTATTTTACACTATACGGTAGGTATACTTTTAAAAAATTGGTGACGAGAATGAAGGATTACTCGACGACGAATAAAGAGGAACTTAAACGCTGGACTGCTTTGCTTGAGGTGCTCTTTCTGCGTATCGCCGAAGCTGCGCAGAAATATCAGAAGCAGTACTATTTTGGTGGTGGTATTGCAGTCGATCTCACCTTTGGAGGCTTGACCCGTCCTCATGCTGACATAGATTTTTATCCAAGGGAAGAAGATGCTGTGTGGTGGCAAGAGTGGTTTCGTTCACAAGGCTATGTTGTATCCTTCGATTGGGACACTACGCCTTTACGTAACGCCTTTTATGTAGTGAATGAAATCAACGATTTCTTTGCCGATGTCTATCCCATCGCTGTTGGCGCAAACGGCGAAATCTCAATGGGGGTGTATGAGGGAACAGAATGTGTTTGGGACAGCATGCTCAGCGTACAAGGGAATCGGGCTATATGGGAAGGAAAGTCATGGAACGAAATCAGACGTGTCACCTACAAAGGACGAACCATCTGGATTGAGAACTACAAAACGGTCTTGATGCAGAAAGAGGCATACATACAGCTCCATCCAGGGGAAGCACTGTCGGAAAAGCACTTGCATGATTTTCGACGAGCAGGGATTGAGCCAAGAGTTTGAAGTTTGGCTCTCCACAACGTTTTGTTCCTATGTAGAAAGACATGCTACCATTATTTGTTGTCCTTCTTACCCTCATAGAGGCAATATTAGATTGTCAATCATCATTAGCGGAAACTAGGGCACCACCACAAACACCTCTTGACCTTACATTAACGCCTATTTGTTCCCTTCCCAAGCCTGTGATATGCTCACATCAACAATTCGAGGAAAAGCTGGTAAAAGGAAGTGCTTCATGGAAGAAAGAAGAGAGAATGTACCATGGCCGACAAATGGTTGGGAGAGTGCTTCGCCAGAGTCGCAGGGAATGGATGCTGATGTTCTCATGGGGCTTCATGCGTACATTCAGGAGCAAGGACTTCCTATATATGCGATGCTGATTGCTCGTCATGGATGGTTGGTGTTTGAAGAGTATTATCGGGGACAGATGGCGGATGATGCTCAGGCTATTCGGTCTTGTACGAAAAGTGTTTTTTCTGCGCTTGTTGGTATAGCTCTTTGTAAGGACTCGCTCCATGCGCTTGATAAGACTTTGCCAGACTTGTTTGATGATAAATATATCGTCCGTTCTGATGGGCAGAAGCGAGCTATTACTTTGCGCTATGTGCTCACGATGACGAGTGGTATAGATAATCTTGCGGGCGGTCGCTTTCGCTTTGAGGAATACAATAACTATGTACAAGCTGTTTGGGAAGCGTCTCTCTTTGCACCTCCTGGTCAGGCTTTTCGTTATGGGGACCCACCTGTGGAGGTTTTGACTCGGTTGCTAGAGCAGAAACTGGGCGTTGACCTGCTTGCTTTTGCAAGCGAGCAGTTGTTGCATCCACTAGGGATAGTTACGGAGTCACAAAGTAGATTTTTGTGGGAAACACTGCCAGATGGAAGATATAGAGGGGCGGCTGGATTGCATCTCACGCCGAGGGATATGGCGAAGTTTGGGTATTTGTACTTGCATGAGGGATATTGGGAGGGTAGGCAAGTTATACCTAAAGCGTATGCGCAAGCTTCGGTTCGAGTGCAAAACGCGGGAGGTTTGCCGGAGGAGAGTGCGTATGGGTTTCTGTGGTGGGTCACAACGTTGGGAGCCTACAATGCATTTTTTGCGGCTGGCATTGGGGGGCAGTATATCTTTGTCGTGCCGGAGGTTCATCTGGTTGTTGTGATTGCCTCGGAGGATGTGAGACGGTCGGGGGCGCCTCAGAAGGAATTGATGAGTCGGTTTGTGTTGCCTGCTATTATTGGTTAATCACAAAGAGAAGTGTATATATTAATGTAAGGTATAATCGAGAGCATATTTAAGGAGTATTTGAGGTTTCTGCTGGGTGAGGACGCTCCTGTTGCACACTTTAATTGAGGAGAGATATATGAACTATCTTGCTGCCGACTATGTTTACACATTGCAGGGTTTAGAGCGGAGGGTGCTGTTGGGGATTACTGATGAGGGACGTATAGCCTCAGTTGAGAGTCAAGATAGCGAGGTAGGACGTGTCCAGCTTGCTAGTAACGCTGTAACGCGACTTCCGAATAAGCTCCTGTTGCCGGGCTTTGTGAATGCGCATAGTCATGTTTTTCAGCGTGCGTTACGCGGGCATACACATCGTCCGCTTTCGGAGCATGATAGCTTTTGGACGTGGCGCAATGCTATGTATGCGGAGGCGC
>CAXTCR010000025.1:0-25864 GCA_964242555.1 uncultured Ktedonobacteraceae bacterium | reverse complement strand
GCGACATTGGCTATCTGGACGCCGAAGGCTATCTCTACGTGCTTGATCGTCGCTCTGACCTGATAATTTCCGGCGGCGAAAATGTTTATCCCGCAGAAATTGAAGCTGTTCTGCTCTCTCACCCCGATGTAAGCGAGGCAGGTGTCTGCGGCCAAGCCGATGACCAATGGGGACAGGTGCCTATTGCGTTTGTGCATCTACGCGAGGGGAGTACAAGTAGTACAAATGATTTGCTGGAATATTCAGCGCAACGTCTTGCGCGCTACAAGCAGCCGCGTGCGATCTCTATTGTAGAGCAGTTGCCTAGAAATTCTTCTGGTAAGTTGTTACGGCGAGAGTTGCCAAAGATGATGCCTCGGTAGGAGTTTGCATTCTGTCACACCTTCAAGCCTCCATCGATCTCCCCTTGTAGGATGTCAAATCGCTCCCGCAATCCTTCCAACGTGCTTCGTTGAGGAAAGATTGTGGAATAGTTACAGAAGATTGGCGAGAGGGTTGATCGCCAAAAAGGGTGTTATGAATAAGACCCCTACAAACATTGATGCATTTTCAACGAGCATCCCTCACCAATAATACTCTGGTGCAACCTTGAGCGTTTTCCATTGTTGACCATCGTGTCCAAAGACGATTAGCGTTACATGGTCACGCTCGACAATATCGAGCAGTTTGCGTGTGCTGGTTCGCAATTGTTCCTCGTTATCATCCATTGGCCATGCACGGCGCTCGGGTGTGAAGAGACGCTCCATGACAACGGCATCAATTGCAAGCAGCACAGAGGCAGAATACTTACTGGTTCAGTCCAATAAGTATTCTGCCTCTGTGCTTTTATCTCTTTATTCTTCGTTGTTCGCAGTGAGCATTGCAGTCATAGACTCTTCGACGAGAGGGCCGCTGACGCGCATGCTGCCGTCGGAGGCTTTAAGGCCGAAGGTCAGCGAACTGTAGGTCACGTTCACCTTGACCTCGCGATTGCGTACGCCGACGCGGACGGGTGTGGTTTCTACGAGTTTCTTGATGCGCTGTGCCACGAGTTCGGCTCCGTGCTGCTCTGCACGAATCACGGCGGTGACGATACCGGGGCCATTGATGGAAAGATTATCTTCTTTGCGAACACGGTTTCGCAACAGTGGTAACATCTTGCGTGCGACCTCAGTGGCCTCGCGGTCCTCGCGCTCACGATTTACATCGTTGCCCAGAGCACCCTGAATGGTCAGGCGAAACACAATGACGCTTTGTGCGTTGCAGATGCGGCGCATCTTGCGCTGGCCCGCCTCCAGGTCCTTCGTCGAGTCAACCATCTGCCAGATGTGATGTTCACGCTTGCGCCAGAAATCGTAGTGGCCCTGCACACGTGCGAACGCTTCGAGTGCAATAGTGCCAGCGGTCCACATCGCTTGTTTGGGACTGCTCATGGTGAAATCGCGGCAGGCAATCAGTTGACGCAGAATAGGTGAAGTCTTCATTGTCGAGGCTTCATAATTCTGGTGTGCCTTCACCTTTAAGTGACCTGCATAGATGCGCCTGCGCTGCTTAAGAAAATCGTGCACATTGACAGGGCCTTTGTTGTACACAACACACTCTGGGCGGTACTGCAGCTTGTAGTTCAGTTGAGAGATGACTGCCTGAATGGAGATTTCGTCAACGGCGCTATTGGTCGGAATGTTCGGTACAACCGTACGGAACGCGATAATCTCGCCAAGCTTTGCGTGTGTGCGTGCTACACGATCGTGAAGGCGCCACAGCAGATGTACTGAATGCCCCATAAATGTCGATGGATCATTGACCGGCACAGGTCGTCCACCTGTCATACCGATATTGGGATCGAGGAACGGTGAGCAGAGATTCTCAAGCGCAAAATCTTCGGGGACCACATCGGCACCCACAAGCACCGCAACCTCGCTTGTTGTTTGCTTTAAGAAGAGGTTGATTGCCGACGCCTTGCCTTCGCGCTTCTCCTGCACAAAGAGGCGTACACGCGGCTCCTGCAATGCGATCTCTGCAACGATGGGGACAGTACGATCAGTGCAGCCACTTGCAACAACGATCACCTCCTCAATGCGAATGGATGGCCCCTCCTGTTTAAGAACAGCGTTGATGGTACGAGCGATGTTGGCCTCTTCATTATAGGCCATAATGCCTATGCTACAGCCTACACGCCGGTCATTTTCCAGTTCCTGCTCATGTGTTCGGACGATGTGCAGATCTTGTTGCTCTTGCTGGCTAGTGTTACTACCTACTAAGTCTACCCTCGTTGCCATTGAAGGCGTCTCCTTTGTCAGAATACTATGGAGGCTTTTCTTTTCTCTCTTTTTCTGGTTCTCTGCATCCGCATACTCTACACTAATGAACTTCCCCCAACATGTTTTATAGCGTATCATCTTGATGCGTAGAAAAAGATAAGAATGGGTTGAGATATGGTTGCAAATATACTAATGTCGTTGTGAAAACACAAGGTCACTAGGACGTTAGGTTCATTGCCACCAAAGGACAAATTATGCCACACGGTGTATATTAGAGGAGACGAGGCATACCCTCAATTGTATCTAAAAAGGATAAAAGTCCACCATGAGTCCTAAAGAACATGTAACTCTCTCAACCGCTGCGGCAGTGTTCGCACTACCGTGGCTGAAAGGAGATGTATGGCTTCCCTTCGCATCAAGCATTCTGATCGATGTTGATCATTACCTCTGGCATGCTGCTGCGTATCGCACACTGAGCTTACGTGCTGCCCTGCGCTATTTTAATCAAGCGGATCCGCCACAGCTTACCGAAGCGCGTTTGCTGCATCACCCGCTTTTTCTCGGCACCTTACTCTTTTTGGCGGTTCGTCTGCGTTCGCGCACACTCGCCCTACTGCTCGCAGGTCTGCTCTTCCACGTTAGTCTGGATGTATTCCACGTTACACAGCTGGGCAATTTGAAACGCTCATTAAGCAAGCAGGCAAGTAATACCTGTGCCGAGTGTGGACGGCCTTTCGATGCTTTACAACTTCACACGGTTCATAAATCATCTACTATGCTCCAGCGTTACAATCCACAACACTTCATCGTGTTGTGTGCAGACTGCCACGAGAGGGCACATGATGTGCATAGCCGATAAATCGGCTTTACAGGCGGGCGCGCTGAAGCTGGTCTCTACGAAAGTCTCTGATTTTCGTAGGGACCAGCTTCAGCGCGTCCGCGTGCAATTCATTGCATATGCGCTTCACACACCTCAGCAAAACCTGTAAAATCCGACAGGGAACTTCCTAATTGTCTCACTAGTGCCATATCTCTTCGTATCATGTATTGTTAACGTGCTTATTCATATCGTATAAATAGGCAAAGCAGTGTGACACAAACATTTCTGATATAAAGAGGTGCGCATGGCCAAGCCCATTATATTTACCATAGATGACGACCCCGATGTATTGCATGCGATTGAGCGTGATCTACGGCGCAAGTACGGTTCCACCTACCGTGTCTTACGAGCTGACTCCGGTCAGAGTGCCTTGAACACGTTGAAGCAGGTAACGTTACGCAATGAGGCCGTTGCGCTCTTCCTTGTCGATCAGCGTATGCCAGAAATGAGCGGGACGCAATTCTTAGCAGAGGCAATCGGGCTTTTCCCCCTGGCAAAGCGGGCCTTGCTAACAGCGTATGCTGATACTGATGCGGCGATTCAAGCTATAAACAGCGTCAAAATCGACTACTATCTCATGAAGCCGTGGGATCCACCGGAGCAACACCTGTATCCCATGCTTGATGATCTGCTCGAAGACTGGCAGGCGGCGTACTCTCCGCCATTTGAGGGCATACGGGTGGTAGGACACCGCTGGGCGCCGCGCTCACACGATGTACGAGATTTTCTTGCCCGTAACCTTATTCCGTATCAGTGGCTAGACATCGAGGAGAAGGCCGAGTCTTGTCAGTTGCTCCAGTACGCGGGCGTCACCGATGAGCAACTACCGGTGCTCTTCTTCTCAGATGGTTCGCACCTGGAAAATCCAAACAACCTGCAAATCGCTGAGAAGGTGATGCTGAACACGCATGCGGGTATGTCTTTCTACGATTTGATCATTGTTGGTTCTGGACCTGCTGGTCTAGCAGCCGCTGTCTACGGTGCATCTGAAGGTTTGCACACGTTAATGATCGAACGGGAGGCTCCGGGGGGACAGGCAGGAACAAGTTCGCGTATAGAGAATTATCTTGGCTTTCCACAGGGTCTAAGCGGTTCTGATCTGGCGAGACGTGGTGTCATGCAGGTCAAGCGGTTGGGCGCGGAGATACTCTCGCCTCAAGAGGTAACAGGCGTGCGGGTCGAAGGACCATATCGCTTTGTGACGCTGGCCGATGGAACTGAGATAGGCTGTCACGCACTCTTGGTGACAACAGGTGTTTCCTATCGTAAGCTGGACGTTCCAGGACTCGAACAACTTACGGGGGCTGGTGTGTACTACGGTGCAGCCATGACGGAGGCTGTGTCTTGCCGGGATGAAGATGTCTATATTGTTGGTGGGGCCAATTCCGCTGGTCAGGCTGCGATGTACTTTTCTAAGTACGCTAATCGCGTTGTCATTCTCGTACGCGGGGACTCTCTTTCGAAGAGTATGTCGCAGTATCTTATTGACCAGATACATGCGACCGAAAACATTGTGGTCCGAACATGCACCACCGTTGTCAAGGCAGAGGGCGACACGCACCTCTCATCCATCACGCTCGAAGACTCGAACACTGGCCAACGCGAGACTGTGCAGGCCTCATCGCTCTTCATCTTCATTGGTGCCATGCCGCGTACCGATTGGCTTAATGGTGTGGTCCAGCGTGACGCACAGGGCTTTATTCTTGCCGGGACAGACCTTATGCACGACGGCAAACGTCCGAAGGGCTGGAGGCCCAATCGAGACCCGTTCCTGCTGGAATCCAGCGTTCCCGGCATTTTCGTCGCCGGTGATGTGCGGCATGGCTCGATTAAACGTGTCGCCGCAGGTGTTGGTGAAGGCTCGATGGCGGTCCAATTTGTCCATCGCTATCTAAGCGAGGTGTAAGCCAATGACAAATGTGGATATTCTGCGCCAATCAACCCTGTTCGGCGATGTGTCCGAAGAAGAGATCGTATCCATCCTATCACAGGGGGAAGAGGTACACCTGCAACAGGGCGATGTACTATTCGAGGAGGGTGCGCCAGCCACAAATTTCTACATCTTACTCGAAGGGGACATACAAATCACGCACAACACCAATGGGCAGGAGATGGTCGTTGCTGATCACGCTGATCCCGGCTCGTTTACGGGTGAGGTTCCCCTGCTAACCGGTACGCCTTATGTTGCTACCGCACGTGCCCTACGAGCAACACAGCTTATGCGTTTCGATGCTGAGACCTTTCAGCATATGCTGGTCTCCTGTTCGCCCGTTACAAAGGCCGTCTTGCCTACCCTTGCATCGCGTATTCGCGACATGGAGGTGCTGACGATGCAGCAGGAGAAGCTCGCAGCCCTCGGCAAACTCTCGGCGGGACTCGCTCACGAACTTAATAATCCAGCGGCAGCGGCACAGCGCGGTGCTGCTCAACTGCGTGATACGCTGCAGGAATTACAGGCGCTGAACTTCTCCTTGCACAAGGACAGCGCAATTGTCTCCGTGTTGGCGGACCTTCAGCAGGATGCAATGGACCGGGCCGCGCACGCCACTCCACTAGAACCGCTTGAACAGAGTGATCGCGAGGACGAACTGAGCACATGGCTAGAGGACCACAATATCGCTGATGGATGGGAGCTTGCACCAACCTTTATTGAGTCGGGTCTGGATGTCTCGTGGTTTGAAAACCTTGTGGCACAGGTTCGGAGTGACATGGTAACAAGCTTTATTCCACTCCTGGCCAAAGTTTTGCAGGTCTTTGGCCTGCTCAACATGGTGGAGCAGAGCACCACACGCATCGCGACACTGGTCAAGGCAGTCAAGGACTATTCGTACATGGATCAGGCGCCATTGCAAGAGGTCGATATTCACGGGGGACTGGAAAACACGCTTACCATTCTGCATAGTAAACTCAGGGGCATCACTATCACGCGGCAGTATGACCCCGACCTGCCGCATATTACAGGGTATGGGGGCGAACTCAATCAAGTATGGACAAACCTGCTTGATAACGCAGCCGACGCGCTTGAAAACACTACTGGAGAGAAACGCATCCTGATACGCACGTGCCGTGAGCAAGATGTGACTCTCGTCGAGATTGCGGATAATGGTCCAGGCATTCCAGAAGAGGTGCAACTTCACATCTTCGAGCCTTTTTTCACAACGAAAGGTGTTGGTAAAGGCACTGGACTTGGCCTGGACATCGCCTATCGCGTCGTCGTCAACAGACATCACGGCGACCTGCAAGTCACTTCAGCTCCTGGTAATACGTGCTTTCAAGTACGTCTGCCTATTGAACGGCCTGCGTAGTGATGAGTGTGTTCAGAAGCCGGACGCCCATAAGAGTTAATAGGAGTTTGTGGAAATTCTGAAGTTACTTTCCTAAAACAGCGTGACGTGCCGGCAAGTACGCCCGTTCGTAGAGATCGCTGTATACCTTTACAGCTTCCTGGTCCGGTTCGTATATCTTCTCGTTGCGCTTTATTGAGGAGACCGCGTCATTGACCGTCGCAAATGCCCCTATTCCCATGCCTGCAAGGAGAGCTGCACCAGTTGCGGCGGCTTCATCAATAAGCGGTACATGTATACGACAGCCTGTAACGTCTGCTTTTATTTGCATAAACGCAGTAGCACGCGTTGCTCCACCAACAGCAATAATATCAGGATGCAATGAGGCAATGTTGATAGCAGCAAATGTTTCTAAGTTATCACGCAGCCAGAAACACAGGCTCTCCATTAAAGCGCGTACCAGTTCGGGGCGACCATGCGAGGGTGTGAGGCCAAGCAGCGCAGCGGTTGCCGTATCCTGTCCAAGTGGTGTGCCTGTGCCAAGCAGATAGGGCAGTATTGTGACACCATTCGCGCCTATTGGGACCTGCGCTGCCTCTTGTAACGCTTGGGTGTATCTCTCCTCCGTAAGTGAAGGCATATCACCGCCATAAAGCAGCTTAATAAGCCATTCCAATGCGCCACCCGCGAAGTGAATGGACCCCATTGTGACGTATGTATGGGGCAGGACGTAGGCATAGCTGGCATAGCCTCCCGCTAGCAGGGCGTTGTTCCCCTCAAACGTCTGGCTTAACGCAAGCACAACTCCTGCTGTTCCTGTCGAGTCAAGAATGCTTCCAGGCCTCACCACACCGACCGCTAGGGCGGCGCACAGATGGTCATGTCCTCCCGTTACAACCGTTGTTGAGGGGGACAAGCCTACATCCTCCGCAACCCTTTTCTCAATAAGGCCTATAGCCCTACCACTAGGTACAGGGACAGGAAATAGCTCTGACGACAAACCAACGTGGTTAAACAGCGTGTTTGACCACGTACGTGCCCCTTGGTCAAACATCATCGTCCGCGATGCAATGCTATAGTCGGTGGCTGTTCGCCCGCTTAATTTCCACAACACATAGTCTTCGATGCTCAACCAGTGCCGCATCCTGGCAAACACATCCGGTTTATTATCGCGCAACCACAGCAGTTTGTTGATGCCGAACATTGGCTGCAGAACCTGACCTGTAATCGCATAAATCCGTTCCTTGCCCAGTGTATCGCTCCACCATTGTGCCTGTGGGGTCGTGCGGGGATCATGCCATGCAATAGCCCGGTACAGTACGTTTCCATGTTCATCAAGAGGAAAGCCAGCCTCTCCCATGCTTGCCACAGAGATGGCACGAATTTGCTCTGGAACATCGCACAGCGCAACAGCCTGTCGAACACAGCGCACAACGGTATCCCAGAGTTCGTCCGCGTCAAACTCGCTCTCCGCCTGTGTCGGATGGTGCGTACGAGTAGCGACACTGCCCTGAGCGAGTATGCGTCCGCTATCCCTATCAAGAATAACCGCTTTTGTGTTGGTGGTGCCAACATCAATGCCCAATAGATACATAGTAGATTATTCTCGAAGAAGACGCATAGCGTCGGCAACGCTAGCATCCTCATGCACAAGCGCGACCAAAGCTCTCGTCATAGCAGTAGGAGACGACGCTTGCCACACATTGCGCCCGATCACTACGCCCGTAGCCCCCGCATCCATGGCACCACGGACGGTTTGGAGAAATCCTTCTATACCGTCTGTACGGGGACCGCCAAGTACAAGCACGGGTGCGTAACAGGTATCGACCACATGACGAAAGCCCTCAGGGTCTCCGGTGTAAAATGTTTTGACCACATCGGCCCCGTTTTCGACGGACATCCGGCATGTTACCGCAATCGTTTCAACAGCTCGTGCATCCTTATGCCCTTCAAAGCCATAGGGCAAGGCTTCGGCCATGACTGGAATATTCCAGCGATGCGCTTCACTCGCGAACAGGGGAAAGTAGAGGGTCGATTGATGGTCTAGCTCAGTGCCAGGAAAATACATCGCTGTTGCAGCGTCCGCTCCTAGAGCAATAAGAGTATCGACATCTACGGTTAGCTCGCGGTGGCTAGCTCGTAACGGTGACGTAGCACCGTCGCAACGAATGAGCAGTGCCACATCTTTTAATTGTTGGCTAAAATGGCGCGCGATGCCGACGGTTGTGAGAATACCATCGGGATGACCCGCTATAACCTGTTCGAGCAATTGCTCGGGATGCTCAAAGCCCTTCACCAAGCCATCCGTACTCCCATGGTCCATCGCGATAATGACCGAGCGCTTGTCGCCAGCGAACAGGCGGTGAAATCTTCGTCCCAGCAGGTCTTTCATGAATTAATCCTCGACAATCTGTGTGAAGCGTCCAATGCGAGGATCTGTAAAAATATCGAATTCGTCGCGACTTGGACTAGAGAATTCTGAAACCACGGCTCCCTCACTGCCACTCTGGAACCAGTGCTTTGTGTTAGGGGGAATGGTGTATTGCTGACCAGGATGCAATTCGATCTCGTGAAAAACAGTGTAGTATGCCTCGCTCCCGTCAGGGATACGTGCCTGAGTCGGCTGTGTCCTTTCGCCCTCGACATAGAGCCAGACCTTACCAGCACGACAGCGGAATGTTTCCATCTTGCCGGGGTCGTTCTCGAAGGGTGGATGTCTATGTTCCGCGCAAGTTTGACCGGGGAAGAGAATCAGTTCTTTGGCACAGTAACGCTCATTGTTGATATAGACAACGATTTCCAGGCCGGTGCGCCCCACCTCGTTCAGGCCAAACTCGACGATCTCGATACCCTCCTGCTCCTGAGGCGTCAATACAATACCGTGACGTGTGAGTTCCTCTCGTGTACGCTGCTGCAACTGACGAAACTGGTTGCGTTTTAACATCCGTGTTTCTCCTCTAAAATTATGCGAACCTCGCGATACAGTGTATCCGGCAACTCGGTGTAGTGATGTGCAGATTGCTCCATTTGTGGGCGGACGTGGTAAACCGGTCCCTACACCATGGTAATCGTGTATTCAATGCGATACTTTTTGTTCGGCACCCACCATTAAACCAACGATTTCGTTATTGTCTGTCTCTCCTGTGAGGCGTTCGCCAGCTTTTCCACCACGCCGCATTACTATCACGCGGTCCGCAACCGCGAAGACATCCTGCATATTATGGCTAATCAGAATGATTGGTACACCTCGCTCACGCAGTGTACGCACGAGTTCGAGCACTTTGAGTTGTTCCGGCACGCCGAGTGCCGCCGTTGGCTCATCCATAATCATCAGGCGCGCATTCCAGTATACTGCTCGTGCGATTGCGACCGCTTGACGCTGCCCACCGGACAACTGGCGAATGGGTCTTTTAAGATTGGGAATCTGAATATCAAGCTGCTCAAGCACCTGACGCGATTCGTTTTGCATATAGTTGTAGTCAAGTTCGCGAAAGATGCCAAGCTTGCGCACAATAGGTTCGCGCCCTAGAAATATATTCGCGCCAGCGTCCAGATTCTCGCAGAGGGCCAAATCCTGGTAGATTGTTTCGATACCAGCACGCCTCGCCTCCAATGGTGTAGCAAAATTGACCTCTTTGCCATCAAAAATCACCTGTCCACCATCGGGACGGTGTACGCCTGAAATGAGCTTAATAAGGGTTGATTTACCCGCGCCATTGTCGCCAAGTAGTCCAACGACCTCGCCTGGATAGACATCCAGGCTTACATTGTTCACCGCAACCAGCCCACCAAAGCGCTTCGACAAATTTTTTACCTGTAGAACTGGTGTCTTTGCCTCCATCATCCCTCCTATTGACTGATACGGGCTTTGGCCTGATCGACCAACACCGCCAGGATAATAACGGATCCGACAGCCACAAATTGCCAGAAGGGATCGATTGAAATGATGACCAGACCGTTTTGGATGACGGCAATAATTAGTGCTCCGATCAATGTTCCGACAATTGTGCCTTCGCCACCGAAGAGCGAGGCTCCGCCGATAACCACGGAGGCAATCGAGTCGAGGAGCAACGCGTCACCGGCATTCGCGGCACCATTGGTGAAGCGAAAGACATAAAGAACACCTGCGACCGAGGCCAGCAGTGCCGATAACATGTACACAACAATTGTATGGCGCACCACTGGTATACCTGCACGAGAGGCAGCCTCTCCGTTGCCCCCGACAGCATACGTGTGCCGGCCAAAGCGGGTGCGACTCAACAGCCAGTGGCAAATAATGACTAGGACGATCATGAGAATGAGGGGATAAGGCAAAATATTCACGATATCGCGAGGGCGTACACCGCTCAGACTCTGCGGGAGGCGGAAGAAACTGAGTCCAATGCCGGGCAGGTAGTAGGCTAAGTTTCCATTGCCTACTTGTCCGATACCGTTTGTTTGTACGCTGATAGGTTGTCCACCAGAAAGAATAAAGCCGGCGCCGCGTGCGATACCTAACATACCCAGAGTCACAATAAAGGGGGGCACACGCAAACGCGCAATGAGAATACCATTTAATAATCCAGGAATAAGGCCGACACCCACTCCGACGATGATAGCGATCAGCACAATGAGCGGTAATGGAAGTTGCTGATTTACACGCGTAATAGCCAGCGAAGAGGCGACGGCGGCAAGGCCCATCACATAGCCCGTTGAAAGATCAATACCACCAGAGATAATTACAAAGGTTTGACCAAGCGCCATAATCAAGACAATCGCCATGTTCGCGCCGATATTTTGGAAGTTAAAGAGGTCAAAAAAGCCTTGCCCCGTTACCGAAAAGAATATGACCAGCAACAGCAAAAATATCCAGGCCCAAAATCTTCCTATCACTGCAAGTGGATTGCGTGCCGCTGGCGTAAGTGGTTTGGCAATTTGCATAGCGGGTAACTTTCTACGAGAAGGACATACCTGACGCATAGAGCATAACATCGCATGGAGTATTATGCTCTATGCGTTAGGTAAACATTAACTACTCTTGTAGACCGCGTTCTGGGCATCGGGGGTATCGACATTCGTCTTGTCGATGACTACGTAGCCTGTAGGAACACGTTTCTGGATGCCTGAAGTATTGCCATTGAGGGCATCGAATGCGTACTGAACGGCGGTACTGCCCATATCGCCGGGTTTTTGAGCGATTACGAGATCGACAACACCACTTTTCAGATCGGTGATGGCTTGCTCAGGAGCATCAAAATTGGCAATCTTGATTGTTCCCTGTTTGTTGGCATTCTTGACGGCCTGAGCCGCGCCCTCAGCACCAAAGAGGTTTGTACCAAAGATACCCGTTATAGTCTTGTCTCGCTGGAGCACCGCGGAGGTCTGCTGTGCCGCGTTCGCAGCGCTATCGTTGTTATAGTCTACACCCGCCAGTGTGACAGCGCCACTCGACGCAGCAATCGCATCTTTACACCCTTTCTCACGCTGATCCGTTGTACTGATGCCCGGCTTCACGTTCTGGATGTAGATTTTCCCTTTACCGCCGATAGCCTTAATTAATGCCTGACCCGCTATCATCCCACCCTGCGTATTGTCTGAACCGATATACGAAAGGGGAAATTTTACCGGCCCATTGGCATAATCACCATCGCCAATGAAGGTATCGACTGAAATAACTTTGATGCCAGCATCGTTGGCACGCTGTAGGGGAGCAATCATGGCCTGCTTGTCACAGGCAGCAATAATGAGGGCATCGACTTTCTTGGCGATGAGTGCATCTACAATGGGGGTTTGTAGGGTTGCGTCAAATTGGGCAGGACCATCTACAACCAGCGTAACACCAAGGGCATCAGCCTTCGCCTGCGCCCCTTTTTGCATGGTGACATAGAAGGGATCGCCCTTCACGCCTTGTACCAGCGCGATAGTATATTTCTTGGATGAAGAGGATGATCCACCACCATTGCTTCCAGTGCTGGTGTTATTACTGCCGCCACAGGCGGCAAATGCGACGGAACCAACTACGGCAGCTGTACCAAGCAGAAAATCGCGACGGCTAAGAGGTTTGTTTTCAGGGTCAAGGTATTCCATAGTTTCCCTCTTTGGTTCTCTTGGACGACATACAATGTGTCTTACCTCTACAAAAATGACAGCGTTGTCAGATTATGACCCGTCCTCCTGTCTAGCAAGCTATTTCAAATAGATATGAGAAAGCATCGCTCCTACTATAGCGTACGGCTGATTGTACTTATCTTACATAGTAGGAGCGATGCTTTCTATCACTCATTTACTTCCTGCTTGCTCATCTATAAGCACAAGATTACTTAACTTCTACACGTTTGTCAAGGTGCTGCTCATAGTTAATGCTCATGCATTTGCACTCAGGGAACACTGCTGCTCAACGCAACAACACCGTGGCGCGATCCGTCTCCACTGACTCAGGGACGCGTCGCGATGCAGTATGGGGTGTTGGGGAGTACCTTTGAAACCGTCGTTGTTGACACTCTCGCTAAACGGGCCACGTCATAAATAGTTGCCACCCCCCTTATTCTCCTTCAGCTAGTTATGACGACTCACGAATCACTGGCCATTTACAAAAACCGGTTTTCGTCGTTATATACTAACTCTACTATTCTGTCAAGCAATACATGTTGAATACTTTTGACAGCATTGACAAGTTTCAATGCTTCGGTTATAACTAGATTACTATGCTGGCTCCTTGCTTTGAACTGCAAACACATACTCTTTCTTGCAGTACATGTCTTTCGACCATAGGAACATCCTGCTACATTTCAATCCTTGTGTGAGAAACTACTCTATAGCTCACGTATAACATATATCGACTTTCTTCAATAGGGAAGCGTTTCCCTATCGAAGAAATATTGATAAGCAAACAATGTATGTTTGCCTCGTCCTATTTTTCGCACGGCGAAGAAGTATTTAGGTATTTCTTAAAGGTGCAGGTGGAGTGTGTCAGCTCCATCATTAGTAACAAAGTGCATTGACGCATTAGAAACAGGGAGACATTCTTCATGGAAAACGAGTATCAGCGTGTAGTAGAGGAGCTAACAAATGCTGGCTTCAAGATGCCACGACGCGAATTTATGCGTCTTGCAGCGGCTGGGATGGGCAGCGCGGCCATATTAGCGGCTTGTGGAGGGAGCGGTGGGAGTAGTGGTGGGAGCAGCAGTGGTCCTACGCTCACACAGTGGTATCACCAGTATGGTGAAGCTGGCACGCAACAAGCCGTTTTGCGCTATGCAAAAGAGTACACGAAAGCTAATGTCAAGGTAAATTGGGTTCCTGGTACCGGCAACGAGTATCCCAACAAACTCAATGCAGCTTTGCTTGGCTCTAATGCACCTGATGTATTTGAACTAGGTGGTCCTACACTCGATCAAGTCAAAGCTGGTCTTCTTGCTCCGCTTGATGATGTCATTGCCGATGCCAAAAGCGACTTCAATCCTACAGCACTGAAGCCGCTCACCATCAATAATAAGGTTTATGCCATTAAAATGATTAATGACATGGGCTTGCTGTACTACCGTAAGAGTCTCCTGCAGAAAGCCAACGTAAAGCCACCCACCACAATGGACGAGTTGATCGACGCATCGAAAAAGCTTGCCAGTAGCAATATCAAGGGACTGTATATTGGTCAGGACGGTGGGGTTGATGCCCTGTATCAAGTTGCGCCTTGGGCAGCGGGGGCCGACTTTATTCAAGACGACAAGGTCGTTTTTGACGTTGATGGCACGGCCAACGCGTATGAAAAGATTCGTGAGCTAAACGCAAGCGGCTCACTGCTCATCGACGCACCAACATTCTGGTGGGACCCGTCCGCGTTCACACAGGGGCTTGCCGCAATGCAGTGGACTGGTTTGTGGGCAATGCCAGGAATTACTAAAGCTCTCGGCGATGATTTTGGAGTCGTGCCGTGGCCTGCGCTCAATAGTTCAACACAACCATCCACGTTTTTTGGTGGTTGGGCACAGATGGTCTATGGTAAGGGCAAAAATATCGATGCCGCTAAGCAGTATGTCAAATACCTGTGGATCGATAGTGCCAACATCCAGGAAGACTGGTGTGTTGGCTATGGTTTCCATGTGCCGCCACGCAACAGCACGACACAAAAGACGACGAAGCTCCAGAGCGGTCCTGCTGCTCAGGCAGTAGACTACTTAAACAAGTATGGTCATGCCGTGCCACCAACATGGGATCCGACAATGGACAACGCCTTGCGCGATGCATTCAGCAATATTCTCAAGAATAAAGCAAATGCGAAGAGCGAGGTCCACAACGCGGCTCAGAAGTGTCAGGCCGAATTGACTCGACTCCTTAGCTAAACCGTGATTTGCTCTGTAAGCAAAAACTATCACTAGAAACGTTGGACATCCGCTCACAGCATATCGTAGCATATACTGAGTGGATGTCCAATTGTGCTTATTACAAATGATTGAGAGGAGCATCTATGAAGTCCTCGGGTGTTGTCTCGTCAGCAGAGACGCTGACTTCGGCGGCGGAAAAGCAACAAGCCGTAAGTAGAGTACGACAAAAGACATTCAGAACAACGCTGATATTCTGGAGTTTTGTTGGTCCTCTTGTTTTAGGCTTATTTGTATTTGTGTATATCCCCATCATTTGGAGTATCTTCCTCAGTTTTTACAATGCACGCGCAACGATCACGCCAACTCAGTTCATCGGGCTACAAAATTATGTAGCGATGTTGCAAGATAGTGGATTTACTAGCTCGTTGCTGACCTTTACGATCTTTACCATTTTCATTGTACCTACCACACTGCTAGGTGCACTAGGCTTGGCGTTGCTCGTCAATAGCATACGTGTGGCACAGAGTTTCTTCCGATCGGTCTTCTTTCTTCCAACAGCATGCTCCTATGTAGTGGCCTCGTTAGTGTGGAAGATGAGTATTTTCGCAGGTCTCCCCTATGGCCTTGTCAACACTGTGACGAGACTCTTTGGCTCTGCTCCTATCTCCTGGGTATCAAGTACCAATCCTCCGTGGTACTGGTTGGTGCTGGTAACGGTCCGCCTGTGGTTACAACTTGGCGTCTTCATGATTATTTTCATTGCTGGCTTGCAGGAGATTCCGCGTGAGCTATACGAGGCATCCTTTGTCGATGGTGCTAAGAAGGGCTGGACAACCTTTCGCTATATCACCTTCCCGCTTCTACGCAATACAACGGTTGCTGTATTGCTGTTATGCATCATTTATGCCTTCCAAGCATTTGACGAGTTTTTCAATATCATGACAGGCGGCAATGGGATACTTGCCCGTCCGCCACTTGTCTATCTCTACAATGTAGCACTCAGTGCTCAAGACTACGGTCGAGGGAGCGCGGGAGCGATGATCCTCACGCTTATCATCGTCATCATTTCTCTGGTTCAGGGTCGTATCTTCGGCTTTGGAAGAGCTGATTAAGAAAGGGGCTAGTCATGGCATTAATTGTTCCACAACCAGCTCAACCAGTTCAACAGGAGCACAGAAAGGGGACATCGGTAGGAAAGGTTATCAGTACCATCCTACAATATGTGCTGCTTATCGTTCTCGCGATTCTTTTCTTGATACCGTTCTACCTGATCGTTAGAAATGGATTCGCGACGGATGCAGAGATCACTGCATTGCACTGGACATTCTTCCCAAGTACGCTCCATTTTGAGAATATTCCAGAATTGTTCAACGATATAAGCGTACCCTTCGCGCAGGGAATGCTTAACTCGGCGGTCATTGCAGTGTTGCAAACGGTTGGACAACTCTTCGCCTGTTGTCTGGCGGGTTATGGCCTTGCACGCATTCCATATCGCTGGTCGAACATCGTGTTTTATGCAATCATTGTGACGCTGATGATTCCTAGCACCGTCACCTTTGTGCCGACATACGTGCTAATCTCCTACCTCAACTGGGTCAGTACGTTACAGGGCATCATCGTGCCCTTCTTGTTTAGTGGCTTTACAACCTTCTTGTTCCGCCAGTTCTTCCTAAGCTTTCCCCATGAGCTAGAAGAGGCGGGGCGCGTTGATGGTCTGGGACAGTGGGGCGTCTTCTGGCGCATTGTTATTCCAAACTCCTATTCCATTATCGCGTCTTTAGGCGTCATTGCCTTTATCCAGAGCTGGAATTCCTTCTTGTGGCCCCTGGTGGTGGGACAAGACCCCTCGGTCTACACCGTACAGGTAGTGCTGTCGAACTTCCTGAACGCACAGGTGCTCAACCTGCATGAGTTGTTTATTGGTTCGGCCATCGCCATTCTGCCACTCGTCGTGGTCTTCTTCTTCCTCCAGCGTTACATTGCTGAAGGCTTCAAGCAAACGGGATTGAAAGGATAAAACACGCAGTCAAACAAAACGGGCGATGTCCTGTATCGCCCGTTTTGTTTGTAGAAAACGGGGTAAATGCAGGTGAATAACTACCTTTAGACCGGGTGAAGCTTCGTACAAAGGCAAGAAGCGCACCAAGCTCTCTGATCAAGAGCAATAAGAACCTACAGTGGAATATTTCCATGTTTTTTCGGCGGATTTGTGTCCCGCTTGTTCTTGAGCATTTCAAGTGCGTTGATGAGCTTGCTACGCGTCTGGCTTGGTTCGATGATTTCATCAATGTAGCCACGTCCAGCGGCGATGTAGGGATTGGCGAACTTCGCGGTGTATTCCGTGATAAGTTCCTTGCGTCGCTGCTCTGGATTCTCGGCCTGTTCAATCTCGTCCTTGAACAGGATATTGACGGCGCCCTCCGGTCCCATAACCGCGATCTCGGCGGTAGGCCATGCGTAGTTGATGTCTCCACGGATGTGCTTGCTGCTCATAACGTCGTAGGCACCACCATAGGCTTTGCGCGTAATAACGGTGATTTTGGGCACAGTCGCTTCGCAGTAGGCATAGAGCAACTTCGCGCCATGTCGAATGATACCGCCATGCTCCTGGCTCACTCCTGGCAAGAAGCCGGGCACATCGACAAAGCTGATGATGGGAATATTGAAGCAATCGCAGAAGCGAACAAAGCGGGCGGCTTTGTCTGATGAATTGATGTCGAGCACGCCGGCGAGTGCGCGTGGCTGTTGTGCCACGATGCCGACGGAGCGCCCGTTAAGACGTGCGAAACCAACAAGTATATTTTTCGCGAAGTGTTCGTGTACCTCAAAAAACTCGCCATCGTCAACGATATACTTGATGACGCTGGTCATGTCATAGGGCTTGTTGGGATTATCGGGAATGATGGTGTCCAGTGCAGTCTCGGCGCGCTTTGGTGTATCGGTCGGCGCGACACGCGGCGGGTCGTCTACATTGTTGGAAGGCAGGTACGCCATGAGCTGGCGGATCATGCGAATGCAGTCTGCCTCACTGGGACAGGAGAAGTGAGCAACACCACTCTTGCTATTATGAATTTGCGCTCCACCTAGCTCCTCGAAGGTCACATCCTCATGCGTCACCGATTTTACCACGTTGGGACCTGTCACAAACATATGGCTCGTCTCTTCGACCATGAAGATGAAGTCGGTGATGGCAGGCGAATAGACCGCGCCACCCGCGCACGGTCCCATGATAGCTGAAATTTGCGGCACTACACCAGAAGCCAGCGTGTTGCGCAGAAAAATATCGGCATAGGCACCCAGACTGACCACGCCATCCTGAATACGTGCTCCACCGGAGTCATTGAGACCAATAATAGGGGCGCCATTCTTCATCGCCATCTCCATCACCTTGCAGATTTTCTCCGCATGCGCCTCGGAGAGGGAGCCGCCAAAGACGGTGAAGTCCTGTGAGAACACATAGACAAGCCGACCATCGATCTGTCCATAGCCTGTAACAACGCCATCGCCCGGAATTCTTTGAGACTCCAACCCAAAGTCGGTCGAGCGATGTGTGACAAACATATCCAGTTCATTGAAGCTGCCGGGATCGAGCAGCAAGTCGAGCCGTTCGCGGGCAGTTAGTTTGCCTTTTTTATGTTGTTGCTCGATACGACGTTCGCCGCCTCCAAGCAGGGCCGCTGCTTTTAGCGCATGCAGGTCCGCGACCTTTTGTTGTGCTGTGGTAGAGCTATCTGAGGTGGGTTGTGAGCTACGTTGTTCACTCGTGGTCATTGAACTTTTCTCCATACATTTGCGTACATATTTAGCCAAAACAAATCTGCAAGCAGTATAGCATATTAAGGATGACATGGCAGGAGCAAGCGATACAACAGCATGACACCTGTGAGGATGACAACGGTAAAGGGCGTCACTATAGTGATGGCAGGCCAAGCAGTAGGATACTGATATATAGTAGTGATAGCATTTTTGCCTCTGTCATACTCCTTGTTATAGCTAGAAGTCCTACTCTCTTACAGAGTGTTTGACAGAGTAAAAACAAGCCCGTTATATTTATAGTGACGCTTGTCACAAGAATGTAGAAAAGGGTATAGCTTAGCGTTATACGGCAGAGTAAACACTAAATGTGTAAAAGTTAGCCGTCCAATACATCTGCTAATGCGTATACCTCTCTCCATTTTTTAAGTATTTACACCGCAGTAAATACACGTACTCCCTCACCCAACGCTATATATTGTTATGGCAGGCTCTTCTCCTGTGTAACAGGTCCAGAGAATTCTGTGTCATACAGTATTGCTCTTTTCCAACTGGGCAATTTTGTTCCAACAATACTCAGCAATGCATCGCGACTTCCTACTTCACCCACTCAACTATTGTAAGGGGATTAACTCCGTGAACATTGATACAGTGCGCTTTTCTCACCTCCTTGAGGTGAACGAACTCAGCGATTTGAACTACTTTTTGTCTCATACTGCTTTTGTTATCTCGCATAAAAGCGAGAGCTTTGAGACATTGCTCGGCGTACTCTGGTACCTTCCAGTCAATAGCACCATTATTATAGTTACAAATTGTCCAGAAGAGGAGAGAGGGCATATCCAGCGTGGCCTGAAAGAACGGCTGGCGCAGCATAAAAAGACCTATTTCGTGCATCAGAAGGATGCCATTGTCGCAGAAATGCTTACAGATTGCGGTGTATTGCAGATACTAGGTGATGATGGTAGAGTGATCAATGGGAAGGGTGAAGGCATGTATATTGGGACGATGTTTGCCTCGCAGCTAGAGGATGCCCGGTGGATCATTTATTATGACGCCGACAACTTTGTGCCGAGCGCGCTGTTAGAATATACACTGGCGATGAGCAAGTTGTTTATGGCGGCACAGGCAGGACGCGATTACGCCTCAGATGCGGTCGTCCTGGACGAGTGTCATCAACAAGAGCGCATCATTCCTGATTTACACAATGTTCGCATTTGCTGGTCCTCTAAACCTGGGCTGGGTGAGGCTCGTTTAGAGATCAAGCAGCTTGGGCGCTGTACCCGTGTAGTGTCGCCCCTGTTTACCACGCTGCTTGATGGCTGGTTTGGTATACCCAACTATGGTGTCATCTCATCTAATGCAGGTGAGCAGGGTATGACGATGCGTACCGCAACAACGATCCGTTTCTCGTCAGGGTATTCGGTAGAGACCTTCCAGCTTCTGGACTTGCTTTACCATGCCTCGGGATGGCAAACTGTACCAATGAGCGCGACGCTGCAGCAGTATCAATCACAAAGTTCGCATTTTCATGATAAGAAAGACGATAGGCACATCAAGAGAATGATTGGCGATAGTCTTGGTGCGTTCGTCCTATTCGATACATTTCTGCCACGGAGCGTCAAGCAACAGTTGAGAGCCGTTATACGTGAACAGAGCATTGAGGCGCGCTTTCCAAATGTCTATCCCTCAATCTCGGAGCTACACCTCCAGCGCTTTGGACCGTTTACACAATACTATGCTTTGTTTGCGGAGCAGAATATCTATACTGAACCGATGTCCATTGTCGCTGGGGCATCTTTTGACGAGGAGGTTTCTTGCGGCTTATTGTAGTGCGTCATGGTGAGACGCAATATAACATTGAGCATCGCATCACTGGTCAGTCTGACATTCCGCTCAGTCCTCTGGGCGAACGTCAGGCCGAGCGCGTTGGTGCATATCTGGCAAACGAGAACCTCGACCTTATCGTTTCCTCTGACCTGCAACGTGCCCATGCTACCGCGCAAGCTATTGCAGACCTCCACAACGTACCTGTGTATGAAGATGCCGACCTGCGTGAGATCGCGATGGGCCAGTGGGAAGGACACAATAGTGAGGAGATAGCAAGACTCTTCGCCGACTCTCAGGTCGAGTGGCGTACCGATGCTGTACATTATGCTATTCCTAATGGTGGTGAGAATCTCTCTCAGGTTCACACGCGTATCGCCCGAGCAGTTGAACGCTGGTACACGCAGTATCCCGATGCGACCGTTGTCTGGGTTACACACGGCGGTATTATTGGTCTACTTGCCTGTCACCTGCTGGATATAGATATCAGTCGTCGGTGGCAATTCCGTCACGACAACGCCTCTATTTCCGAGTTCTGGCTGCGGACCGAGCGTGTGATAATTGCACACTACAACGAGACCGCGCACCTTGTGGATATGCGGCACGTCGAGGGTACCGAGGCATGAGGTAGAGCAACAATGCTATTGGAGCAAGGACTAGGGTACTCATAGCCCTCATCAATTCCCGAATGTGGCTTGGGGATTGATGAGGGCTATGGGTGCTCTGGATGTAACACATGATGGTTGACAGGCTAAGACGCTTCGCAATTGAAATGATCTATATCGCCTTGTACCTTTTGTGCATCTAGGTTCGTCTGATATAGTGATAGAAAGACACTATGTACAAGAGGATAATTCTACATGACACATATTACATCATATAATATACTCGCAGGTGGCTATGACCTGCATCGTAGTAGCACTATACAACGCACACAGCAACTTACCACGATTATTCGCTCAACGAATCCCGATATAGTAGGCGTAGCAGAGGCCATCAATCCGGTAGTGGCCCAGCGTCCGCTTGTTATTGAGCAGGTCGCAGAGGCTCTGGGCATGCAATTGATTATGGGCAACGAACCGACTCACTATCATGATTATCAAACCGCGATTCTCACAAAACTGCCTATTGTATATAAGAAAATTCATACTCGACCGGGGATTTTGACGCGTCCGCTTTTGGAGGTTTGTGTGGAAGAGGAAAGTGGAGAACAGCTTATCGTGTTTATCATCCACCTGGCGGCGGCCTTTAGTGATGGTTGGGCTGGCAATGCCATTCGGATGCGTGAGATACGCGAGATATTGAGTATCCTTGCCTCGGTAGGGGATAAGCCGCATGTGTTGATGGGTGATTTTAATTCGTTAGCTCCGGGCGATTCGTTTAAGGCCAGTCACCTTCTGCGCTACGTTGTGAACCAGGATATCAAGCGCAAAAAAATAGGGGTTGTCGATGGCAATCCCCACTTGAACTTTGTCGTGCCTGGACCACTTCGCTTCCTCAATCCTCTCTTACGAATTATTCCTAGAAGCACACTGCTAAGCAGCTTATTCGATGCTGCTGCCTCGCTCTATGCACCACGCGGTCCTATTGCATTGCTACAACGGGCGGGCTATGTCGATAGCTACCGGCGCATTCACCCACACACTCCTGGCTTTACCTGTCCCTCTGTCTCTCCTGCTGGCCGTATCGACTACATTTTTGCTAGTCCTACGTTAGCTCAACGCCTGGAAACATGCTACCCAGTTATCGAGGGCGACGATCTTCCCGGCAAGGCTGCAAGCGATCATCTCGCGGTTACAGCTACATTTGCTCCCTCAATAACGCAAAAGGACACGTATGAGGCCAGCAATCAGGGTACCCAAAACAAGAATGCTCCTCCCATATACGCTTAAGCGTATATGGGAGGAGCATTCCCTTTACATCTGCTCAAGAGCCATTCTCTATTGAAACATATCTTTCGTTTTATCCTTCGTTTTATCGAAGAGATTGCGGAAGATATTTTTGTCGTTCTGTTCGGTTTGTTCGCGTTCTAAACGAGCGAACTCTTCGAGCAGGTGCTTTTGTTCCGGTGTCATGTTGGTTGGGGTTACAACCTTGACCTGTACATGCTGGTCGCCACGCGCACTGCTGTGTACAACGGGTACGCCCATACCTTTGAGCCGGAACGAACGTCCACTCTGTGTGCCGGGTGGAATCTTGAGTGGTGTTGTCTTGTTGTCAATTGTTGGCACCTCAACCTCGTCGCCGAGCGCGGCCTGAGCGAAACTGATTGGCAGTTCATAGGCGATGTCGTTGCCCTGACGCTTGAAGAATGGGTGCGGCTTCACCGTGAGTATGACATATAGGTTTCCCGGGGTACCACCACGCGCGCTCACCTCGCCCTCGCCTGTCACGCGCACATTGATGCCATCATCGACGCCTGCTGGAATGTTTACCACGACGCGCCGGTTGTTGCGCACACGTCCCTGACCACGGCACTTTTCGCAGGGCGTTGTGATGATCTTTCCCTCGCCCCGACAGCGCTCACACATGGTGACATTGACAAACTGCCCGAAGATTGACTGTTGCACACGGCGAATTTCACCTGTGCCCTGACAGGAAGGACAACGCGAAGTCGACGTTCCTGGTTGTGCTCCGCTCCCACGGCAGGAGGTACAGGTCTCCCAGCGTGGCAGTTCGATCTCCTTCTGGCATCCAAATACGGCTTCCTCAAAGGTTATGGTCAGATCATAACGCAGGTCCGCACCACGCTGAGAGGTCGAACGGCGCTGCGTACCGCCAGAGGTACTGTTGAAGAATGTTTCGAAGAGATCATTGATATTGGTAAAACTGCCGAAGTCGCTAAAGCCGGCTCCTGCGCCCGCGCCCACACCAGCATGTCCATAACGGTCGTAGGCTGTGCGTTTTTGCGTATCGCTGAGCACCTCATACGCTTCATTGATTTCGATGAAGCGGCTCTCGGCTTCTGGCTCTTTATTTGTGTCGGGGTGATACTGTTTAGCAAGACGACGAAAGGCCTTCTTAACCTCATCCTCGGTTGCGGTGCGCGAAACACCCAATACTTCATAATAATCGCGTTTATTCGTCGCCATCGCAAGTCCTTTTTTCTTCGTACACACAGCACGGTACTGAGAATACCGTGCTACACAGTAGAATACGTTGCTGCCTATAATCACACAAAACGGCTTTTGATTAGATTACATCAATTAGCAGAGTATACGCAAGAGTGATAGCCAAAAGGGATAAATATGGTAGCCTACGATTTATATACAAATCGTAGGCTACCATATGCAGTGTTATTACATCTCCTTGTATTCGCCTTCGATGGTGTCATCGTTAGCTGAAGGGCCGGAGTTTGTTGAGCCTGCACCGCTGTAGTCGGCGTCAGCCGATGCGCCATCACCGCTCTGGCGATAGATCGACTCGCTGATCTTGTAGAATGCCTGCTCAAGGGCCTCACGTGAGGACTTGATGCGGCTTACATCGTCGGTCGAAAGGGCCGAACGGACATCCTGGATCTTGGACTCAAGGTCGCTCTTCTGCTCGGAAGTGATCTTGTCGCCCAGTTCAGCGATGCTCTTCTCGGCTCGGTACGATGCGCTGTCTGCAAGGTTGCGCTCCTCGACCTCTTCCTTACGACGGCTGTCTTCTGCCGCGTGCGCCTCGGCATCACGCACCATCTTGTCGATCTGGTCCTTGCTCAGGCCGCTCGAAGCAACGATGGTGATCTTCTGCTCGCGTCCGGTACCACGGTCACGGGCGGAGACATTGAGGATACCATTGGCGTCGATGTCGAACGTAACCTCGACCTGTGGTACACCGCGGGGTGCAGGTGGTATACCATCAAGGATAAAGGTACCGAGCGAACGGTTGTCCTTTGCGAACTCACGCTCGCCTTGCAGCACGTTGATCTCTACGCTTGGCTGGTTGTCGCTGGCGGTTGAGAACACCTGACTCTTCTGTGTTGGGATGGTGGTGTTGCGCTCGATCAGCTTGGTCGAAACGCCGCCCATCGTCTCAATACCGAGTGAGAGTGGTGTTACGTCGAGCAGGAGCACGTCCTTCACATCGCCTGTGAGCACACCGGCCTGAATTGCGGCGCCAATCGCCACCACCTCGTCCGGGTTCACACCACGGTTTGGCTCGCGGTCGAAGATGCGCTTGACCATGTTCTGCACGGCAGGCATACGAGTCTGACCACCAACGAGTACGACCTCGTCAATTTCGCCGGGGCGTAAGCTGGCATCAGAAAGAGCCTTCATAACCGGGCCACGTGAACGCTCCACAAGGTCCTCGGTCAATTGCTCAAGCTTCGCACGTGTCAGCGTCATCGTCAAGTGCTTTGGGCCACTCGCGTCAGCTGTGATAAAGGGCAGGTTGATTTCTGTAGACATCGAGCTAGAAAGCTCTTTCTTCGCCTTCTCAGCGGCTTCCTTCAGGCGCTGCAAGGCCATGCGGTCTGAGCGCAGGTCGATGCCCTGCTCCTTGCGGAACTCATCGGCCAGCCAGTTGATAACGCGCTGGTCGAAGTCGTCGCCGCCGAGGTGGGTATCACCATTGGTGCTCTTCACCTCGAAGACGCCATCGCCGAGTTCCAGATTGGAGATATCGAAGGTACCGCCACCGAGGTCGTACACCGCGATCTTCTCGTCCTTTTTCTTGTCGAGACCATATGCAAGCGAAGCAGCTGTAGGCTCGTTGATGATACGCAGCACTTCGAGGCCAGCGATCTGTCCGGCATCCTTTGTCGCCTGACGCTGTGCGTCGTTAAAGTACGCAGGAACAGTGATAACGGCCTGTGTGACGCGCTCACCAAGGTATGCCTCTGCGTCAGCCTTGAGCTTCTGCAGAATCATGGCGGAAATTTCTGGTGGGCTGTATGTCTTACCTTGAATCTCGACCCATGCGTCGCCGTTCTTAGCACGCACAACCTTGTAGGGCATGAGGCGCTTGTCGCGGTCTACATCGGTTTCGTCGTATTTGCGACCCATGAAACGCTTGATGGACGAGACAGTATTTTCAGGATTGGTGATGGCCTGACGCTTGGCTACCTCGCCAACCAGACGCTCACCGCTTTTATTGATAGCAACAATTGAAGGGGTAGTACGCGCTCCCTCAGCATTTGGGATAACGACTGGCTCGCCACCTTCCATTACCGCAACACACGAGTTTGTAGTTCCTAGATCAATACCAATAACCTTTGGCATGATTGCCTCCTACTATATATGTATTATTGTAAGCTCTGTAAGCTTCAAACAATGGGATTGGTTTTTATATCTACTTTCATAAACAGATGTTTATGTTTTTGTATTCCCTACACTGAGAGAATTTAATCGGCATCGTACCCGTACATTTCCGCAAGCAATTCATTCATTACTTGCGCCATGTAGCGTACAACAGCGATAGCACGCCCGTACTGCATGCGCGTGGGACCAATGACGCCGAGCAAGCCGCCAATCTTGCCTTCTTGTCCATATCGTGCGACAACCATGCTCACGTCTTTCATGTCGTCCCACTGGTTCTCGCCACCGATAATGACCTGCACGCCATCGGCGGTGCGCAGGTGTTTAGCCAGGACTGGCA
>CAXTCR010000024.1:0-26403 GCA_964242555.1 uncultured Ktedonobacteraceae bacterium | reverse complement strand
CTGCGCGAGATGAGGTTGTAGCGGGTGGCCATCTGGTGCTGTAGCCTACGGATGTAGGCGTTGGCGGGCGGAAGTTCAGCTGTGGTCAGCCCCTTGTTGAGGACCTGATGAATAGCGTCTTCCGTCTCTAGCATAGCCTGCTTGGTCGGGTCGTCAAGCTCTCCTGAGCTGATACTGGTCGCAGAGTCATGCGTGTTGGTTGTTTCGTCGCCATCCTCATCACTAACCTCGATAGAAGGGGCCATAGGGATGTCGAAGAGACGAGCTAGCGCATGCTGCATCTGGGCAACCGTATTGTTTTTCAGGATGATGATTAGCTTGCGATCCTGCTCCGCTTGCTGCAAACGCTCCGGCTGGCGTTTGTAGTAGTTCTTGATTGTGATGATAGCATCGGCCTCGCGCTCGTTCGACGTGACTACAACGGGTACGCGCAGCGCACGAGCAGCATCTGACAATCTATCGCGACTCACACCAAACGGGTAGACGCGCATAGATTTCATGAGTGGCAATGGTAACTCGGTGTCCTCCGCCGAATAAATGCCTTCCTCAAGGAATGGTCGCTCGGCAGTGATGAGTGCTGTGCTGCCTACCTGTTTGATCTCAGTGGGTGCAGTGCCCGTTGGAGCTAGCGCCCTCATCTGCGTTTGTTCCTGAACGCGCCCGCGAAAGCGTTCACCTCGAATCATACCTCCGTCACCTGAACGCATCTCTTGCTGCCCATTTTGACGATAGGCGTTCCAATTGCTACGTCCGTTGCGGTTCGAGCGCTCCGATCGTTCGGGACGCTCGGGTCGCTGCTCAAAGGTGCGCGTTGTAAAACCAGCATCAGGTCCGCCGAGGCTACCAGCGCCCCAACCTGGAAGATCCATACCACCGGTTGTAATGCGGCGGACGCTGACCTCACCTGTGCTTTCATCGCGCGAACGTTCCTCTGCGACAAAGGCTTGACCACGAAGCATGCTATCGACGGTATCGGCGACATCGCGATGCACCACGGCCTCTTCCCAGCTTTGTTGCTCCACTACGACATCAAAGGTTGGTGGGGACTTGCGCTCGTTAATCGTTTTTTGTGTATGGCGACGGCGCGCCTCCTCGTCACCCAGCGTCACAGTCTGAATACCACCAATCAGATCGGAGAGCGTCGGGTTGACCAGCAGGTTGCCGAGTGAATTACCGTGTGCAGTAGCGACGAGTTGTACGCCACGTTCCGCGATAGTGCGGGCGGCGAGTGCCTCTAGCTCTGTACCAATCTCGTCAATCACGATGACCTGTGGCATGTGGTTCTGCACCGCCTCGATCATCACCGCGTGCTGTTCTTCGGTACGTGCTACTTGCATACGCCGGGCACGCCCGATACCAGGATGTGGAATATCGCCATCGCCCGCGATCTCGTTTGAGGTATCGACGACGACGACACGTTTATTGGCTTCGTCCGCGAGGACGCGTGCTATTTCACGCAACAGGGTGGTTTTACCCACGCCCGGGCGACCAAGTATCAGAATAGATTGTCCCTGCTCAACGATATCGCGAATTAAAGCTACGCTACCGACGACTGCCCGCCCAATGCGGCAGGTCAGGCCGATAACTTTGCCCTTACGGTTACGTAACGCGCTGATACGGTGCAGTGTACGCTCGATACCAGCACGGTTATCGTCTCCGAATTCGCCGATACGCTCAACCACATATTCAAGGTCGGCTGAAATCACAGGTTCAGAGCTAAGGATCACCTCCCCGTCTGGGAACCGGCCCTCGGCAAAGCGGCCAAGGTCCATCACGATCTCCAGCAGTTCACTTCGGTTTTCCAGCCGATAGACCGCGTCGCGGATGCTCGGCGGAAGGGCAGCCAGCAGAGCCTTCAGATCGTCAGTGATCACATGTTGCATAGACAGTTTCTTTACCTCTCTCATAAAAGGACCAACAACACTAAAGATTGGTACAACAAAACAAGTTTAACTTTGCTCGGTTGGTTTAGGCAAAAGTCGTAGTGTTTTCTGGCGTGAATTGACCGTCCCAAGGCCCTTCAAACCATATACCGCTCGTTGCTCTAACAGAGGACTGGTACTTTGACGCGTGGCAAGTAAAGCCATGTGCCGTACAAGCAAGTCCTTTGTAGAAGTCTGCTCAAATCCGCTAGAGCGCAAAGCATTGATGACAATAGCATCATATTCCCTCACTATACAATAGATCGGGCGTTTATCATTTTCCTGAAGCCGACGGATACCGAAGCGCAGAAGCGGCTCGGCAAGGTCTGCATGCTCAGGATGGACCGCAAGAAAGAGCCGATGTGGAGTCGAACCCTGTCCTCGACAGAGCCGTACCCACGCCCCTATACGCACGCCGACATCACAGATATAGTTCTCATTCCGGTTCGAAAAGAGCGACTGTGTGCCAATGTGCATCTTCGCGTACTCCTCGCTACTCTCCAGTAGTTCGGCCATCTGCACGCGCTGTGGTGTGACCGCACGATACAACTGGTGGAGTCCCCAAGCATAATGACGACTCCAACGTCGTAGAGAGGGTAGTGGTGGCGCACTTTGTCCACTTTTGGCCTCTGCCTCATAGACATAGGTCAACTCGCGGGCGTAGCGTTGAAAGCCAGAGCGTTGGAACAGGCCAAGCTCCGGTATTTCGTCCTCCACCTTAGCAAATATACGTAAAATGCCGTGCATTGCAGCCATCTCGGTTATATATTCGAGCAACGCGGTAAGCACCTCGTCCTCGCTCGAACCCAAAGCGGTGCGTTGCACGATAGAGGCTAAATAAGACATATCCCAGGCAGTTCCCGATGGGCGCTCCCGCATTTGCGCAAATCCCAAGAGCCGCCAGTGATCTTCGCATATCCATGTGCGCGAAGTGGGATTGAGTGGAAGGATGTTTCTGAGCAAGGGTGAAGGAGTGAGGTAGTTCTCCACCGGCTCTAGCCAGCAGACGAAGTTCGCAAACTCGTTTTGTCTACTGCGAGCACGGCGGTCAATGGCGTAGATGATACCCGGCAAATCCACGAACAGAACCGGTCGAATCATCAGTACTCCTACGTCTCGTCGGGACCAGTGTATCGTCTCAGTTTCACAACTATCGCGATAGACGCGCCCGTTACGATGTGACGCCTTGAACTATGCGGAGAAAGTAGTGATGAAAACGTGGGTCTCGCTGACCTTCGGTTACTGCAACCTCCGGGTGAAACGCAGTTCCTAGCAGAGTTCCTTCACGGACGGCAACGATAGTCTCGTCGTCGAGCTTCGCCAACACTTCTACCTGTGGTCCCACCGTTTCTACGGCAGGTCCCCGGATAAAGAAGGCATGGAACGGAGCTTCCCCTAATGCCGGTACCGAAAGATCGGTTTCAAAACTTTCTCGCTGACTACCAAACGCATTGCGACGGACACGTATATTAAGCGATGCCAGTAAAGGCTGGCCAGCAAGCGCGTTATCCGTCTCTTTCGCTAAAAGAATTAAGCCTGCACATGTGCCCCAGACGGGCACACCTTCTCGAATTTTCTGTCTAAGTATCTCGTCTAGCCCGTACTCAACCATCAGTTTTCCAATGGTTGTACTCTCACCACCTGGTAATATTATACCATCAATTTTGTCAAGATGCTTGGGTAGTCGAACAGGAATTCCAACCACTTCGATGCCCAGCATCGAGGCCGCCATATTCAGTGCCTTCAGGTGGGCCTCGAAATCACCCTGTAATGCTAATACGCCTATACGTAGTGTTTGGTTGGACATTTTTGCACACCTATTTAAAAAGCTTTTTTATGTTTGCTTACAACCACAGAAGGCTTTACCTTTTGTGGTTGTAAGCAAGCATCATATACCTTACCAGCCGCGTTTCGCCATCAATTCGTTTTCGGGCAGCTGGCTGATATTGATACCAACCATTGCCTCACCAAGATTGCGCGAAACTTCCGCAATGATCTCAGGGTCCTGGTAGTGCGTGGTGGCACGCACGATGGCCTTCGCACGCTTGAGTGGATCACCTGATTTAAAGATGCCAGAGCCAACAAACACGCCCTCCGCGCCCAAACGCATCATAAGGGCAGCATCAGCTGGTGTGGCGATACCACCTGCAGAGAAGTTGACCACCGGCAATTTACCGGTGCGCGCAACTTCCTTAACAAGCTCATATGGCGCACCAAGATTCTTGGCCTCGGTCATCAGTTCCTCTTCCGGCAAGTATTGCAGCCGGCGAATACCGTCCATAATCGTACGCATATGACGAACGGCCTCAATAACGTTACCAGTGCCAGCCTCACCCTTTGTGCGCATCATCGCAGCACCTTCGCCGATACGACGCAGCGCCTCACCGAGGTCACGCGCACCGCAGACGAATGGTACTGAGAACAGGTGCTTGTCGACATGATAGTGCTCATCAGCGGGTGTTAGCACCTCGGACTCGTCTATGCAGTCAATACCAATAGCTTGCAAAATCTCGGCTTCGACGAAGTGACCAATGCGGCACTTAGCCATAACAGGAATCGTCACGGCCTCTTTGATCTTGATAATCATATCGGGGTCGCTCATACGAGCCACACCACCCTGAGCACGAATGTCAGCGGGCACGCGCTCGAGCGCCATAACAGCCGAGGCACCTGCATCTTCCGCGATACGCGCCTCGTCCGCATTTATGACATCACAAATAACTCCACCCTTTAACATCTCTGGGAAATTGCGCTTTACCTGTACTGTTCCGGTCTGTTTTAGCATAATGTGTACTCTTTTCTGGCGTGTCTGCCGCATACAAGATACGAAATGTAGAAAACGTCCTCGCGGTCTTCCCGCTCTTCCATAATCATTATATAGATAAGTAGCATACGATACGGGAGACTGCTAGAGCCAATAAGCGGAAAAGAGACCAGCCATTAAGAATTGGCTCCCCTTTGTATCTCTGCATATGATAACAAGAATACAGCCGCACTCATTCCTACGGATGACATAATACACTACCTATTTCACATGTTCGTATACCTCCTGGTACAGATGCTTAAGCTTTAACACCACCTTCTCCAAGCCATGATGCTCTATTACCCACGATCTCGCTTGCTTTCCTCGTGTCCTGGCAATGTCTGGATTGTGATAGAGAAACTCAAGCTGTTGATCGATCTGCTCAGCGTTGTTGGCCCGAAAAATTGGCGGGGGATCGGCATACACTGAGTCATAGTGAAAAGGGCAGATGACAGGCTTCTCACAGCTCATTGCCTGTAGTTCACAGAAGGAGAGAATGCCTAGCTTGGATTGGCCTACTATCACGTCTGCTGCATTAATGAGGTGCTGTACTTTGTCGGATGGCATAGGTGGCAGGAACTCGAAACGACGCCCATAACGCTCTTTGTACTCTGCTTTCAGCAAGCCCCAATCGAGCAGTTGAACGAGAACAGATGGATGACGTGCCGCGAAGCGAGCAATACCCTCGACGGCAATACCTGGCCCCTTAATTGGGTCGAGTCGCGTAAATAAGAGAATCGTCCAGGGATGAGTTGTTTTGTCTTCCGGCGCCACGAATCTGTCCGTATCAACGGGACCAGGAAAGAAAAGGGCATCAGACCTGAGTGATTGAACCGGTGCCAGCAGATCAGGAGTAATGCACAGCAGAGATTGTGCACGTCCAAATGCAGGCGCGAGTAGTGAACGGAAAAACGGCTGTGCTGTCCGGTAACGTACATCGCTTCCATGACACTCTATGATGAACGGGATACGGCTCACAAGTCCAACAATACCATAACTTGCCCAGTGAATGTGGACAAGATCAAAATGCTCTGTATTCAGCATATTGACCACATGTCGCAGGCTCAATACACGCTGTGGCATGCGCCATAGTCTCGTAGGTAATGCGGCAGAGGCACCTAGCAGACTTGGCTCAAAGATGCAAACAGCATAGCCATGAGATGCAAGTGTACTGCCAACCGTCTGCGCAACGCGATTGATGTTATAGATGTAAAGAATACGCACGTTGCGCCTCCTGTCTAGTAGTTGCTCCTTCAAGAAGTGGCGTCAAATGATTGCGATGTGAAAAGTGTTGTTGAAGCACTTGATGATACAGGTAGAGTAAGTGAAACTTCTCCTTGCGCCAACTGAACTCTTGCGCCGAAGCGTGGAGCGCATTAGCGCTCATATGGGCAAGACGGCAAGGGTCTACTAGCATCGCTTCTATGGTGGAGGCGATAGTTACAGGCTCCAGCGATGCAAATGTTCCGCCAACATCATAGCTGTACACAATCTCTTCAACGGCGGGTAACTGGGATGAGAGCACTGGAAGGCCAGCCATCATGTACTCAAACAACTTATTTGGCAGGAAGACACGGGTGTTCATCGAATAGTCGGGAGAAGACAAAATCACTCCTATATCGGCTGAAGCGGTCCATTCTAATAGCTCATTTTGTGGCACAGGTGGCAGTATCTTCAGCTGCTCATGATTTTGAGCGAGCTTTATAAGTTCTTCGGGAGTTGTGCCGACACCTTTGCCCATCAGCACCACAACAATGTCCCGCCGTAGAAATTTTGTTGCTTGCACAAGCTTATCGAGACAACGATCCCGTTGTATGTTCCCTTGATAGAGAACAATACGCGTCGTGGCATCCAATCCTAGATGCATCCGTAAGCGATTGCTCCTTGCGACCCTTCGATATGGCGGTATATTGCGTACAAGCGCCACGTTCGAGATGTCGTAGCGTTGCTGTACCTCTCGCACAATCGGTGGTGAAACAACGATTACAGCAGCACAGCGTTGTATAACCTTCCTGAACACAAGCGTTATTACCGTTGTTATAAGCCTGTTGACATGCTCTAATGCGTACAATGGCATCTCATGTGCTTCAAAGATCAGTGGTTTCTTCCGCAATAGGGCAGCAATAAAGCAGGGCAACAAGGCGCTATCGTTATGTGCATGATAGATATCGGCGGGAGCCTGCAACAGGTAGAGGACACTGTAACAAAACTTTTCCAGTGATCTGAATAGTCTCATTGGAAAGCGCGTAGGCAGCAACCAGTGCGGCTTGAGCATATGTCGCATATGCACACCATATATACTCTCTTCAATAGGTGCCGCAGGGTCGCTTTCGATGTCAACAACATACAGCCGAAAGCCTGCTTCGAGTAAGGTCTTAGATGCTCGCGTTACTCTCGGATCAAGCCGGGCAACACCGCGAATATGCATGCAAACACAGAGTTGGGACGAGCTGAAATCTTTCATACAAACAGCACTCCCCCTATCCTTTTAGCACGATTTTTGTCTCTCGCGATTGCAAGAGCGCCTAGTGCTAGTAGAACTAGGCAAAATAGAACAAGTGCTCCCATCGAAATACCCAGAGCCTCATACACCGAATGCCCCTGAGCGAGGAAGTAATTGGCGACATAAAGCACTATACCCGTAAGCAAACCCGCACTGAAAATATCTATTTCGAATGGAATAGTATAGACGCGTTGATTGACTATGTAGGCAATGACGCTTAAGGCTCCGTAAGCAAGCAATGTGGATAGTGCTGCACCAATTGCACCAAACCGGGGAATAAGCAGCAGATTAAAGGCGACATTGATGACGGCAGCAGTCGTAGTAAAAATCACGGCAAACCATGTCTTGCGTCGAATAGAGATTGCCGTATTAAAGAAATTGTATACGGCATAGAACAAGAGTGATACTGTAACAATTGGAATGACGGGTGCAGCTTGAGCGTATGCAGGTGGGAAAAAGAGCTTAAAAACTACTGTGCTTGCCAGTGAGAGTGCAAATGCCGCTATCAGCAAAAGCATGCTATACCAGCGAAAGATCATTCGATACATACGTGGGGCATCATTCCTTTGTGCAATGGTGAACATTGCCGAGGGCCACGCTAGTGAGAAGGGCGATAGGATGACAACGCCCAGCAGACCACCTAAACTATAGGCAACGGCATAACTGGCTGTCTGAGCAAGAGAGGCAAAATGGCTCAACAAGTAGCGATCTGAAAGTTGGAGTATCCAGACTGAGACAAAATTAGAGACGAGCGGCAGGCCAAAGGACAGCAGATTTACAGCAATATCGCGCCTCACAGCTAAGCCTGTACGAATAACAAGTAGAGGTAACGTGCATAAAGCAATAATCCCATAGCCGCCAGCCACTGCAATGACAGCACCATCAAGCCCCATGTGCAGAACACTCACGAAGACAAGTGTTCCCACCAAATTCACAAGCAAATTGGCGATCGTCAATATTGAGTAAAGGAGCGCACGATTTTCTGCACGCAGCCATGCTAGACCTGGAACTGTGAGATTTTGTAGCAGGACAACAAGGGCAGCGAGCCGAAGCGCACTAGCATAGTTTGCGGTATTCAGCAGTACGCTTGATAACAGGGGAGCCGCAAGTAGGGCTAATGCAGTGACAGGAAGAGCAATGAGCAACAACAAGGTCAACGTGGTCGAGACTATAGCACGCCTATCTCGCCTGTCCTCATAGTCACAATTATAGGCGCGAAAGAAGGCGTTGCCAAGTCCAAACTGTGTCAAGCCGGCCAGAAGCGCGATTGCGGTATTGAGTACAGCTAGCACACCGTACTCGTTCCGAGACAGGTGGTGTGTCAGAAAGGGCATGAGGATAAGCGATACGAGAGGCGATGCTAGTGAGGCAAGTGCATAAATGCCTGAACTCTTCACTAGCTTGCTCAACTGAACCGTGTATGTCCCTTTTTTGCCCTCATGGAGCTGAGTTTCTCCAGTATGACGATATACAATTGGAAGGAGAAAGGTCTCCTGCCCGTCTGTAAACATGGAATACGTACTAGCGGCGGCTGTTGTTGGCATAGTAACGGTATTAAGCTGCATCAATGTAGCCCATCGATCGATACTTTTTGATGGCAAGGTCAATCTAGGAGCGATATCCCGTAACAAAGTATCGTTAGGATTGTTGGCTGTCTCTAGGTTTGTCCCTGCAGAGCTATATAGCGGAGGTGACTGAAGGGTTCTGTTGTATTTGTTTTGGTGTCCAGATACCATTATGTCCTCTTTTCAATGAGAAATATTTATAGCACCGTTCTCACGCTGTAACAGCGCATCCAACCCTGACCAGTGGGTTGCTCGTAGCAGTGTTCGTCTAAATGCCTCGGGACTGTGGTAATCTTCGATGTACGTGCGAGCCAATGTGCCCATGCGATGGCATATTGGTATATCGTCCAAGAGTGTTGTAAGCGCGTTAGCCGTTTGCTCTACATCTCCTGCACGAACAGCAATACCGCGTCCATTCGCAAGGAGTTGAGTATTGGAGGGGGGTTGTGCTGAGGCAACGACGGCGCATCCAGCAGCCATTGCTTCTAGCACTGCCATCGGGAAACATGCGCCACGCGTGCTGGTGTACAAGAATATGTCGCTAATAGCGAGCAGGGTACACACTTCGCGCTGCGGAATATCGCTCCAGAAGACGCATGTCTGCCCCAACTGCAGCCGTGCAACATCATCTTCTAACTGCTGGCGCAAAGGACCATCGCCAGCGATAACGACGGAGACACGCTCTTTTAAGAATGGGGAACGAGCAAGGGCTAGTGCGATACTTTCCAGAGCAACATCCAGCCCTTTCTCAGGGGCAAGCCGGCAGATGATGGCAATGACAATAGCGTTGGTGGCGAGTTTTTTGCGTGTTCGTATGTCTGCTCTACTAGCGCTATCGAGTACAGGATGATTTTCGATAGCAATCATGCTGGCGAAGCGCACTAGGCGGCTTGTAGGAATTGCCAGTTTTGCGCACACCTCCTCTACCCCATCACCAGCAATACCTGGAACCAACAAGCAATCAATGAAACGAGCTGCAATAGAGGCCAATACGAGAAGCGAGGGCCAGTAGAGCACATAGAGCAGATGCGAGAGGTAACGGCGGTACCAAGCTCTATTTTGCAGCATTTTCAGGCGTTCAATACGGTAGTGTTTGCTATGGAGCAAAGTTAGATGTCCATGATCGATACAAACTACACGTGCGCCCGTCAACTTTCCAACGATAGCTGCGAACGCACCAGTAAAAACGCCGTCCTGAGGCATAAGAATTTCGTAGCTAGAACTCCGATGCATCAACGAAAGCAATTTGCGGCAACCAGCAAGAACATGTATCCATACCATAGGAAATTGCCAGTAGCCCATCTTTGCCGTCCCAAAAGTATGAATGACATAGTTTTCTGCCCTATTGCCAACCGCGTTCGTCAGATATTCGATGTGCCATATATCTTTTGTGACTTGCGCGATACCATCCAGAACGGTTTGGACCCCACCGAGGACAGGAAAAGCTGGTGTAGCGATGCAGACACGAAGAGGTGAGGAGAAAGGCTTTTGCGGAAACAATCTTTTCTGTAGAGAGCGAAAAAGAGCAGCTTTATAGTGTTTCCAGCGAAGGATGATCGAACGGCGCAACGAGGGTTTCGTTTGATAGTGTTTCCATTTTTTAGCAACAAGTATACAGTGGGCGCAGTGCGTATGACGTGTGAGAGCTTCCAGCAGTTTTACCTGACATGCTAGTTCGGATGGAGTGCTTAAACATAAATGCAGCAGATCAGGATATGTCCAGTATCCGGTATCGAATTCAGGCAGCAGGATATGCAGGGCGGTAAGGGCGCGTTCAATTATGCTCTCCGCCTGTGTACTATGCATAAGCACTTGATAATCAAGCAGACAAAGTAAGGCAAAGATACAGCTACTAAGGTTATGCGACGCGGGATAGAAGCACCTTTCCTCAAAGAAAATTCCCTGCTCGCCTATCGGTGTATGTACTCCTCCATCAAGAATGTCTAACTTAAAGGTTGCGAGAACACGCTGCATTCCTACAAGCAAATCTTGCTCACCCGTTAACAAGTAGGCCCGCGCCAAAATCGCAAGTACACATCCTTGTAGGGTTGTGGATAGTTCACTATTCTTAGTATCGGGAGAGGAGAGAGGCCAGCTACCAGCGGTCGTGCCTATCCGTATTTCGTTCTGGATAAACCATTGAACCTGCACAAGAAATAGCTGCCTAGCAGATGTTTTCATTGTTTGACAGTAATCGTTCCAGCATGTCAACGCGTACCGAGCAATTAATGCAGGATGATATCCTATCGTCGTAGATAAGCATGGTATACCATTCGCATCAAACGTATATGTTTGTGGCATAGCTTTTGGCATAAACTCAACCGGAAAAAGCGTTTTGCTTAGTGCTTTTTTGTCTATGCCATAGAGTGTACTAGGGGTATTCATACAAGTGGATTCCTCTTCTCATTAGCAGCGTTGTTTTTTGTAAGTAGGGGTGAAGCCATACACCCTAGAAGCAGCCATCCTATCGCAGCCAAGGGTGGAAGGGTCCACGCGTTGATACTCCAACTATTCACGCTTAAAGCGCAGACCGATGCGATACCTCCGCTCAGGAATTGACGGGTTCTTGTATCGAAGGAGTTTCTATTGCGGAGGGCCTTCCAAAATGCGGATGCGAGTAGAGCTAGAAAGACGAACAAGACTGGGAGACCAGCTTTGGCTCCAAGCTCGATGTATGAGTTATGCGGGTGCACAAGTGGAATATATTGTGCTGGATCACGGTAAGCTTCGGCACGTATCTCATATATACCAAATCCAAGCCCGATGCCGGTCCACGGATGAGCGCGGATAATATTGATACCTGTTTGCCATGCCCCCATACGTAGTGAGAGTTCAGCAGGCCCGGATGCATGCTGAAACTGCAGTGCAAGCTGTACTGGAAGAAAGAGTAGACCGATAGCCCCGATCGAAGCTGTCAGAAAACACAGAAAACAGCGATACAGCAAAGAGTTTACAAGCAGGAAGAACACGGCGAATCCTGCTAAAACACCAACCCATGCGCCATTACTATAGGTGAAGAGCAAGGCAGGAAGTATCAAAAGCACCTCTAGTGCGCATAGAAGTTTGCCTGCTATAGTTCGACTTTCGACGAATAGACCCAGAGGCAAGAAGAGCATCATTGCAAGGAATGTGCCGTTGTAGTTTGGGTCAACAAAAAACGAGCCGACGCGATGGACGTTTGAACCGGTAACGAGTTCATAGCTATCTGTTGTCGTAAGAAATTGGTCGAAGCGCGCCGTTCCCAATAACGTTATGCCAGTAGTAGCCTGCACGAGGCTATGCAATGCCAGGATAGCTCCTACAAAAGCCAGCATGTGAAAGATTTTGCGAGTGCTGAATACATCTTTCGCAACAACGGTTCCCAGCCAGAAACTCAGCAAAGCACCAGCTATAATGTTTGGGTAATAAAACACAGCATCATAGGGTCTCAGCACACCTACGACTGCCGGGTAGATAGCAAGAACGAGCAACGCGACCCAAAGCCAGAACATACTAGGCTCTTGCCAAGGATGTTGAGCATCCCGCAGCAGGAAAATCAGGAATAGCAGGACGAGTGTTACGAAGAGTGCTGGAAGCAGTAATCCCAGGTACCAATCGACGTAGATGTGAAGGACAACGATACCTACCGTTGCCACCTCATACGCTCGAAGCAGCACGAGCAACAACATTATTGGGACACCAAGTAGTGTTGCCCATGCGTAAAGACCAAGTACACTAACGGCATAACTTACGGTCAATGCTATAACAGCTAGAGTTAGCATAAACGACGGGGTAAGAGCAACATTTCCCATGATACTATTGCTCAGGCGTCGTCGACAGAGTGCGCTTATGCTGGTCATAGCCCTACCCCTCACTGTGACCATGATACATGTCCTTGAGCAATAGCGGGCAAAACACTTTGTCTACCACCGTAAGCTGGAAGTGGTATGGGTGTAACGGGCAGTATTGGTGTGACGGGCGGTTGTACGAGGCTATTCGTACCTCTGCTCTTTTTACGACGTGCTGTTCGTCGAGTCTTCCTTATTAGTTCAACAAATGCAGGTTTTGTTCGCCTGTGCTTGCTACCAGCCTTATTTGCGATGCAGCCAATAACGTTTGCGCCTGATTGAGCCAGTGTTGCCTTGACGCGGCTCATATGCTCCTTTTTTGCCTGCATCATATCGGCGACGACGAGCGTACCATCAACTTTTGCGGCAAGAATATTTGCATCTGAAAGCCCGAGCAGGGCAGGAGTGTCAAAGATGATCATTTCGATAGCGCAATTTTCTACCGCTTGAAAGAAGCGTCCCATTGCCTTCGAGTCCAGTAGTTCAGAGGAATTAGGTGGCAGAGGACCAGAGGGCATAACGCGTAGATTGGGAATACCAACAGAATGCATATAAGGTTCGAGCGAATATCCACGTGCGGACTGCTTTGGCAACACTGGATTGATGTGAAATTGTGAGCGCGCAAGGGCAATAATAGCGTTACTTAAACCCAATTTTTCGGGGGCAAGTCCAAACGTTTCGGCAATTGTAGGCTGGCGAAAATCTGCATCAATCAGCAGTGTACTTTTGCCAGCCTTTGCCATGAACATCGCGAGATTGATGCTCGTTGTAGTCCTACCTTCCTGTGCTGTTGCGCTTGTAATAGCGAAGGTTCGCAACGGTTTGTCAATGCTCGAAAAGCCAATGTTGGTGCGTAACATACGATATGCTTCAGCGTTTATTTGCTGCCCTTGTGGGGATGTAACCCCTTCGCCACGCTCGCCATCCACACGTTGAATCGTCGCCAACACAGGAGAGCGGAGTAGTTCCGAAAGCTGTTCAGCAGTGCGTATGTGTGTATCACTCTGCTCAAAAAGAATGGCAAGTATAATGCCTAGTAACGCGCCAGCCAGCAGCCCGATGATCGTGTTAAGCAGTATCTGTGGTTTTACAGGGGCTGACGCGGGTTGGGCTGGCTGAGCAACGCGCAGGTAATCGCTATTTTGTGCCTCGGACAATTCTAGTTGGGCCAGCGAAGTCTGCCATTGACCGTAGTGTTGCTGTAGCGTGGTGAGTTGATTTTGTAGTGCTGTTACTTGTGCTTGATTTCCTGGATTAAGAGAGGAAAGTTGCTCGTTCACGGCATTAATCTGCTGCTTTGTCCCATCCAGGTCTTGCTGAATTTGTTGTTGTGAACGTTTGTTATACAGTTGTGATTGTTGCAATTGCTGCTTAATCAATGTAGCAGCAACATCGTTAGCCAACTGCGCCGCCCCCGTTGGACTAACATCCTGTACGTCAATCTCGAATAGCTGCGTATTAAGTTTACTTGTTGCGGTTACTCGTTTTGCAAGCGCGTCTACAGTCAAACGCGAATAGTGAGAAGCCACTTCGCGCAGCACAGGATCACTTGTAGCAAGTTGCACCTCGGTCTGTACAAGCTGGTCGCTTGCCATCAAACTATTATAGTCGGATTGGACGCTGCTGGCGTGTAGTGTTACCTGTACAAGTACCGTCGACTGGTACGTCGGTGTGATGCACTTGCTTATGCAGAAAGTTCCAACTCCTACCACAGCAAAACACAGCAAAACGAGTCGCCATTGTTTGTGTATGATAGTCCAAAGTTGTTCTAGCGTCATCGATGTTCGCTCCCAAATACGTTTATAGATTTCAATACACAGGGATAGATTTACACCCCACGTCGGAAAAGCACCTCTTGCACAGTGCGCAGCAAAATCGAGATATCAAGCAAAAACGATTGATGGCGGATGTAGTAGAGGTCATATTGTGATTTCACGAGTGCTTCTTGCTCCGTGTTCGTGTAGGGATGCTTTACCTGCGCCCAACCTGTAAGCCCGGGTTTTATGAGGAGCCGGTAGCGATAGTAGGGAATAGTTTTTTCTAGCTCGACCACAAATTCCTGTCGCTCCGGGCGCGGCCCTATGAGACTCATCTCACCGCGCAGGATATTCAGAACCTGCGGTAGCTCGTCCAGGTGCGTTGCGCGCAAGAAACGTCCAATCCCTGTTACACGCGGATCTCTCTGCTTAGCCCACTGGGCCTGTCCAACATATTCAGCGTTGACATGCATGGAACGAAACTTATGGACGGAGAACTTCTTGCCTCGATATCCTAAGCGCTCTTGATGATAGAAGATGGGACCGGGCGAGTTGAAGCAAATCAGTGGAGCAAGTACGGGAAGAGCGCAAAGCAACACGAGTAATCCGATACAGCCGAAGAGAATATCCATGCCCCTGTGCCAGCAGTTATAGAAGACGGAGGTCGTGCTTTCGGTTGGCAACGAGGCATACCACTGATCTCCTATATACTCGACAGGCAGTTTGCCGCATGTATGCTCATAGACGATGGTCATAGGGGCAATGGTAATGCCCTGCTGGGTCGCTGCTAATACACAGCGGAACAAGTCAGGATACTTCTCATAGCTAACGGCGGTGATGATAGTATCGAGCGCTCTCTGCTCAATAAGCTTTTGTAGCACATTCCGTCCGCCTAAGATGGGAAGATCATCCCCAATAGGGCGTTGGTCTGGACCTTCGTGTATATATCCCAGCAACGTTGTGCGAGTACGCAGAGCGCGTCGGAATTCTTGAGCAAGAGAGTTGCCTGCATCGTTGGCGCCTACGATGATTGCTTTTGTGCGTAGTGCTGGAAGAGTGAGCATGCTCGCGAAGAGCAGACGCCAGATACAGAAAACCACAGTACCGAAAAGGAGAAAACAGGGCAAGACGACAAGATACGCAGCGTGGTGACTACCAGCAAAAGGCAAGACAACAATATACCAGAGGAGAGATGTAAGTAGAAGCGCACATTCTACACTGCATATGCTTTGTAGTCGAGTCGCTGCGTTAGTTAATTTCTGTGCTTGAGCAATTTTGGCGGAGACACACCAGAAGAGAAATGGGATACACAACCATGTTAGGCCCACGTTCCACATAGTGAGAAGAGAAGACCATTGAGTGATTGGGCTTATAGAAGGGAGCATTGTCAGGGAGAGAACCAACGCCAGCAGCACTGCAACCGTATCTCCGCCGATCAATAGTGCCTGTAACATGGCTACCGTCACACGTCTTTTGCGTGGGTGTCGAGGCTTCTCCTTAGAATCGACGAACCCGACAATATGCTCCTCCAGTTCGCCTGCTAAATCCTCACGCTCGTAGTGCTGTTCTATGTACGCTCGTCCTCTTTTTCCTAGCTCCCTTGCCTCCTCAGGATGTTCTTTCAGGTAGAGCACACCTTCAGCCAGAGCTGCGGCATTCTCCGGCTCGACATACAGTGCTGAACGGGCTTCGCTCACAGCAAGCTTCCTGGCTTCACCATCGACCCCCAGGAGGATTGGGCGCCCCGCCGCCATTATTTCGAACATTTTGAGTGGCAGCCTGCCCCTGAATAAGGGTACGTTGCGCATTGGAACCAGACATACATCCGCCGCCGCTAACGCCAGTGGAAGCCTTTCGTGAGGAAGGGCATCGAGAAAAGCAACATTAGAGAGAGCACGCCCCTGCGCTTCCGTGACTAGGCTAGCCTTTTCGGAGCCATCGCCGACAAAAAGGATTTGTATGTCTCGATAATCCTGTAAAGCTTCGGCAGCATCGAGAACGGTACCGAGGCCATGAGAAGCACCGTGAGTGCCCGCATAGAGGACCGTGAATGTATCACGCCAACCGAGTGCCTTCCGAGCTGCTTTTTGTGGTAAGGGGCGAAATCGGTGTGTATCAGCACCATTTGTAAGAAGGAAGACGTGTTCAGGGGCAAGACCATGTAAGATCAGTCTGTCGCGAATGCCCTTCGATAAGGCCCAGACCGCGCACGCTTTCTGATAGGTTGACCATTCAAGCCACTGTGCAAGGAAAATAAAAAGCTTATTATGGACCGCATCCAGCTGAATTGCGGACTCGGGCCAGAGATCAGACACCATAAATATAAAGGGACAGTGCTTCAGCCACGCAAGAACTCGTCCCGCTATGGCATCGAATAGCGGCGGGGATTGCACGATAAGTAGGTCCTGCTGACCAACGGCTCGTGCTCCAAGGAGGGGAGCGAGACAGGCAAAAGAAAGCTGGGCCAGGAGGCGACGGATCAAACCCCTATGTGGCGCGGCATAACTCCACACACGCACGACATGAACGCCCTCGGCCACCTCATGCTGCAACAGTTTGTGGCGGTATTGCTGTGGAACAATGCCGGTTGGGTAGTTTGGAAAGGTTGTCAAAACGGTAACGTCGTGTCCTCGCCTGACAAGCCGTTGCGCGTTTTCACTAATGCGTACCTGCGCGGCTCCTTTTTCTGGCGGATAATAGGGTGTAACGAACAAGATATGCGCCAATGTGTTCTCCCTTTCTACTATGACACAAAAATTTGATAGAAGGACTAATAGCTATCTACCAAGATTTTTACTTTTTGTGTAATACACTGTAAAATATATTTTGATGGAGTTGTTTAAATGTTAATAATTAGTTAATTTATGGTTATATCTATTGCTTTTTAGTTGCGATATTATAAATGCTTTTATTGATAAAAGCTGGATGTATGCTCTTAAAGAGGTATTGCTATCTGAGGCAATTCTGCTATAATCAGGGAATGCGCTTCCGTATTTGTTTTGCAGAATGAGAATAGCGCAATGGGAGAGTATATTTTTTTCGCGTAGTATCTGTGTATATGGAGCTATGTGTTACTCTATTTTGGAAGGTTGTCTCTATGCTCATTACTCGTGTTGAGTTGGAGAATATTAAAAGTTATAAAAAGGTTGCAGTAGATTTTCGCCGCGGCACAACCGCGATTAGCGGTTCAAATGGCGCAGGCAAGACAACGCTGGTTGAGGCGATCGGCTACGCGCTCTTCAATCACTTACCCTATAAACAGGACCAATTTGTGCGCGAGGGCGAGAAGTATGGACGCATCGTTGTTCACCTTATAGGTAGCGATGATCGACCCTACATTGTTGAGCGGCGCTGTGGTTCTGGCGCACGCTGGTTTATGACCGATGAGGAGTCGACCGAGCGACTTGAGCAGGGAGCCGACATGCAGGACCGCCTGCATGACCTCTTTGGCATTGACCGTGAACGCCCTCTTGACGCCCTCTTTAAAGACGCACTTGGTGTACCACAAGGCTCATTTACCGCTATTTTTCTTGAGACCGCAGGCAAACGCAAGCAGACCTTTGACGCGCTCTTGCAAATTGAAGACTACAAAAAGTCCGCCGAATATTTGTTGGGGGTCAAGCACTATTATGATGAGCAAATCGCCACACAGCGCATAAAAATCAACGAGTTAACCTATCGTACAAGCGGGTTAAACGATTGGCGTGCACAACTCGCGGCACTTCAGCAATTAGACGAGCAACAAAAACAACAAAACATCGTGGAGTCAGAGTCTCTGTCGAAGAACATTAGCAGGTTTACCGCGCTTAGTGAGCAGAAAAGTCAGCGAGATCAATTAAAGGTGCAGTTTGAGAACTCTCAAGCCGCGCACACAGCTGCCCAAGAGGTGCTCGGCATCAAGGAGAAATCTTTACAAGAGGCACAGGCTGCACACAATCTGGTGCTCGCCAGCGAAGATGACTTTAAACGCTATCAACAAGCGGAACAGACTCTGATTGTCTTACGCAAAGATGAGCAACAACGAAATAAGCTCCGCGATCAGCAGAATAAGCAACAAACAACAAAAGCGCAAATCGAAACCAAACAAAGAGGCTTACATGAGCGCCTTGAAGAGGTTGCCCTTGCCAAGCAACGTATCGTGGAGCTTGCCTCATCGGTCGAACAGCAAATAGAACTGGAGAAGCGCCGCGATGATTTCAAGGACCGTGTGACGCGTTACAATGCGGTAATGAAAGAGGGCACGCGACTACGCAGCGAGATTGACGAGGCCCGCAGGAAACAGGCTGCGCAACAAGAGCGTATCGTTGCAATTGAGCCGCTGCAGCCAATTGCAGACCAACAAGAGGAGTGGAGCGAGAAGCTATCCCATTTGCGACAACAAAGCAACGAGCGAAAAAGTAAGCAGCTAGATGTGCAGAAAAAGCGTGAGGAACTCGTACGCGAACAGCGCGACCGTGATGCCGCCGCTGATAGATTGCGTAAGGTCGAAGCTACTATCGAGCGAATAGAGGAGCATCGACAAGAAGCTGAGGAAATGCCCGTGCTTCTGGCACAACGCAGCGAACTAACCGCACGCCAGAATCGACTAGAAGGCAACATCGAGGGATATAAAAAATCGCGCGCGCAATCAGCTGGTGGCCAATGCCCATTGTTACACGAGACCTGTCTTAACATTAAAGGCCGTGGTCTGATAAGCCTCGAGTCATATTTTGATGGTCTCTTAAAGCAAGAACACTCAGAGCTTGACAACATTGTGGAGCAACAACAGCGGGTGACGCAACGTGAGGGAGAAATTCAGAAGTACGTTGAGGGACTAGGTAAACTTGGTCTGCTTATCGAGCGTCGTGATACCTCTGCTGAGCTATTACAAAGCCTTGCTTTCCGTATCACAAGGCTTGAACGCGAAATTGACGGTCTCACTCAAGAGATCAACGAACTCACAGGACTTGACGCACGCATGAATGAAGCACAGCACGCCTATGATGTGAGCAAGGATGCAGGCAAGCAGGTACGTGAGCTGCTGGGTCTGTATAAGCAAGTGCAGCAATACCAGGAACAAATTCAAGCCGGAGACGTAAGGCTGGTCGAGCTGCGCCAGGAACTAGCGGAACTCAAGGGAAGCGATGGCCTTCTCAAGGGAACAGAAGACGAATTGGCGGCGTTAAACGATCCGCGCTCACAGAGCAAAGCGCAACAAAATATCGTTGAACAAGAGGGCAGTTTCCTCAAGCAGTTACAGGAAGAAGAGCAGCGCTTACAGGAGATACAGCAACACATAGCACAAATTGATATGCGACTGGCACAATTTACCGACCTCGACAACGGTCTACAGCAGCAAGAAGCTATACGTATGAGCAGTCTCAACGGCTATCAGAACTATCTCAAAAACGTAGATGTAGCCCACTTCCTGCCACAACGCGAACAGGAATACCGGCAACACCTTCAGACGGCATCGGAAGCAGTTGAACGACTGCATGCCGCATCACAAGCATTCGAAGGTGCTGATGCCGCCTTTAATGTGGAGGATTTAGAATTTGCGCAGGCAGAGGTCGATCGTCTGAGAAAGAGTCTTGCTACCCTACAAGCCGAGATTAAGGGTAATGAGGAGGCTATACAGGTATTGGAAGGACAGATAGCGCAAGCTGAAGCCTTGTTGCAGGAGTTAGAGGTCGCACAAAAAGAGCAGCAGACGCTTGAGGACTTGAATACCATGATGGCCCAGTTCCGGGGTTACATTAAAGACGCCGCTCCCTTCGTCCTAAAGGCCATGCTTGCGGATATCTCAGCCGAGGCCAATCGCATCTTTGGCGAGATCATGGGCGACCGCACAGCGCAGCTCTCCTGGCAAAATGACTACGAAATTACCCTGCGTCGTCAGAGTACGAGCCGAACATTCGCGCAACTAAGCGGCGGAGAACAGATGAGTGCGGCACTCTCCATTCGTCTGGCCCTGCTCAAAAAACTCTCGACACTCAACATCGCCTTCTTCGATGAGCCAACACAAAACATGGATGAAATGCGGCGTATGAACCTCGCGGAACAGATACGACGTGTACGCGGCTTCGACCAACTGCTGGTCATTAGTCACGATGATACGTTCGAGCAGGGTCTGGACAGCATCGTCCGCCTCTCGAAAGAACAGGGAGAGACGCGTATCGTCACAGACGAAGAGGCCGAGCGAGAACGGGAACTGAATTATGCTTCATAAGGGTAAATTGCAATCGGCATTGAACACGAAGCGTACACAGTTCGCACTCTACGATGGCTCGTTTAGCGATCAACTTCACCTCTACCAGATCGCGCTTGAGACACTCTACCGCGACTACACATCAAGCGAACAACTCGAGTTTGCGCTTCCACCGGAAGATACAGTGACAGCCGGCGCACGGCCAACAATTGAGTTTGATCGCTGGCTCGTTAATGCTGGACAACAAGAATATACTGGTCCAGTTTTTCCTTTTGGCTCGGAGTTCCAAAATCACGAGCAGGCGCGACAATGGGCGGAGTGTATCGAGGGCGTGACGACCTTGGCCGTCGATGGCAGTCAGTTATTGCCATGGCGCGATGCCTCCATTCCAGTAGCGTTGGTACAGGTCGGCTTCTTCATCAATCCTCATGCACAGGGCCGCCCCTACACAAAGGATGTACGGATGGAGGTCCTGTCGCCGGAGGAGATTGCCGAGGACCCCAAAGAAGAAAGAGACGAGAAGAACGATCAGGACGGATATCCCTATTCGGACATGATGGTCACGTTGCGGCGACACCTGCTCGAGGTCGAGACACTGCGCAACCAGATGGAACAATGTGCCAGCGCACGCAAAATTGATGATCCCGCGCATAGTCCAGTTGTATTCTTTGATGGTTCACTAGTCGTCTCGTTCGCCCTGACAATGCCTGGCATCTACCGCGACCAATATATTGGAGCGGCGACTACCCTGCTCGAAACATCTGAACGATTACGCATCCCGTTGATTGGCTATATCGATACCAGCTACGCACGCGACATCATCACGATGCTGCGACGACTGGACGATATCAAGCAACAGCCAATGTTGCGAGACACCAAGAAGATCCACGATGCCCTGTTATGGAGTGGACATTTGCGCTGGGGCGACCGCACACCTGCAATGATTTGCGCCCGGGGGGATATCTTGCAAAGCTACGGCGACTTTCGCAACAGTGTGGCCTTCTGCTACCTACAAACCACGGCCAAACATCCACCCGCACGTTTAGAATTTCCGCGTTGGATGGTTGACGATGGTGTGCTGGAGCCAGTAATGGATGTTGTGCGCGCTGAGGTAATTGCTGGCAATGGCTACCCGTATGCCATCGAAACAGCAGACGCGGTTTCGGTCATCACAATGCAGGATCGCGACGAATTCTATGCTCACTTCAAAGCATTTATCGAGCGGCAGGGGGGAAAGTTCATCTTCTCTACAAAATCACAGAGCAAGGGGCGACGGAGGTAGGGTCAATTATGCAGATGCGACAACTTCGCGAACGTATCCTTACACTACTTGGACAAAGGCGTGGTCCATCACTCTCACAGGTGCTCTTGAGAACCTCAGGCGCATTTCTTGGCCTACAAATACTCACTATCACGCTGCTCCAACTTGCCTCAAAGCTGCGACAGAAGCAGCAGGAGGGCGGCGGCTTTCCTCACCCAAACCTCAATAGCGTTCGCGTTGGTGACAACACGGTGCAGCTCTATGACTTTGGTCAATACCTGTATGATGCGATGTTACACGCCATTGATAACGCGAAGGAGAGCATCTACCTCGAAACATTCATCTGGAAAGACGACGCTGTTGGACAAGCGTTCAAGGAGCATTTGATACAAAAAGCGGAGCAGGGAGTCGATGTCTATGTGGTGTTCGACGGCTTTGGGAACACAGTTGTCCCCAAAGGCTTTAAGGAGTTTCCGCCCGTAGTGCATTCGCTGAAATATCAGGCTATCGAACGTCCATGGCATCTATTCGACCTACGCCGATATGCGTTAGACCATCGCAAACTGCTCATCGTTGACGGCTACACAGGCTTTATCGGCGGGTATAACATTGGCAGCCTTTATGCTGATACGTGGCGCGATACACATCTATGCATTGAGGGGCCTGCGGCAGCCGATCTTGCCCACTCATTTGTGGAGTTCTGGAACCAGCATAATCCTGACCACGATGAGATCACACGGCACTACCCCCGCCATTTCGACCCACTGATCACAATTGCTGGCACAAATGCGTTGCAACTTATGTTTCCTATTCGCGATATGTACATTCGCGCCATTGATCGTGCCGAAAAAACTGTACGCCTCGCTAATGCCTACTTTGTGCCCGACGGTGTCTTGCTGAATGCGTTACGTGAGGCAGCGGAACGAGGAGTCGACGTGCAGATTATTGTTCCATGGATCTCGAATCACATCGTCGTCGATTGGTTGGCACGTGGCTACTTCACGCAATGTCTTAAAGCGGGTATCAAGGTCTATGGCTATCGCCATATGCTGCACGCAAAGACGTGTACCATCGACGGTCAGTGGTCAACCATCGGGACAGCAAACCTCGACCGGCTTAGCTCTGTAGGGAACTATGAGATCAACGTCGAGGTTTACAGTACAACATTGGCGCATCAGATGGAGCAGCTTTTCTTGAGCGATACAACGAGTGCTATCGCGCTCGATCTCGATAGATGGCTGCATCGCCCGTGGTATGCGATGCTCGGCGAGCGTATCCTCTCGCCCTTGCGAGTGCTATTATAGCGTATCCACAAATAAATAGAGTAGAAAAGCACTGCAACATGAGCGAAACCTATGTTGCAGTGCTTTTCTACTCTATTTATCCTCCTGCAGGGCCACCTTCCAGTCCAGGCTTTGTCATACTTGCAGGATCGAGAATGCGGTCGAGGTCGGCTTCGCTGAGCTGCGTCTTCTCGCGTGCCACCTCACGTACGGTTTTTCCGGTTTTATAGGCCTCCTTAGAGATGTTAGCGGCAGCATCATAGCCAATGACGGGCGCAAGCGCGGTACAGATTGCCAGGCCACGCTCGACCATCTCGGGTCCCTTCTGCGTTGCCGTAATGCCTTTCACACACTGTTCGGTAAAGTTGCGCGCTACTGCGGCAAGTAGGCTAACGGATTGCAGGAGATTGTATGCCGTGACCGGCATCATGACGTTGATCTCGAAGTTGCCCGACTGACCCGCAACCGTTATTGTGGTATGGTTGCCCATCACCTGCGCACAGGCCATACAAACGGACTCAGCAATCACAGGATTGACCTTGCCGGGCATGATCGAGCTGCCCGGCTGCACGGCAGGCAGATCAATTTCTCCGATACCTGCACGTGGACCGGAGCCGAGCCAACGAATATCGTTTGCGATCTTCATTAAACTGACGGCGAGCGTGTTGAGCGCACCACTGGCGGCAACGATGTTATCAAGCGTGCTCTGCGCTTGAAAATGATTGCTTGTCTCGTGGATCTCGATTCCATTGAGCGTTGAGAGGCGCTGACACACATGAGCCGCGAATTCTGGATGGGTATTGACACCTGTACCAACAGCTGTGCCGCCAAGCGCGACCTCAGCAAGTTCTTGCTGCGCGGCGCGTACCCGCGCAATGCCGCGTTCGATCTGACCAGCATAGCCCAGGAATTCCTGTCCCAGACGAATCGGGGTTGCGTCCTGCAGGTGTGTACGCCCAGTTTTAACGATGGGCATAAATGCCCCGGCCTTTTCCTGCAATGCCCTTTGCAAACCCTGCAGTGCGGGCAGCAGGTCCTGCTCCATACTCAGCAAGGCAGAAAGGTGCATGGCAGTGGGGATAACATCGTTCGACGATTGACCAAAGTTTACATGATCGTTGGGGTGTACTTTGCGCGAGCCGCGTGAGCCGCCGAGCAGTTCGCTTGCGCGATTGGCGATCACTTCGTTTGCATTCATATTGGTCGAGGTCCCCGAACCAGTTTGAAAAATATCGAGCACAAAGGCCCCATCGAGCTTGCCATCGATCACCTCTTGTGCCGCTCGTACAATAGCCTCGGCAATCTGGGCGTCGACGGTTCCCAGGCTCTCGTTGACCTGTGCCGCCGCCTGCTTGATCTGACCAAGCGCACGAATAAATTGACGCGGAAAACGTAGGTCACTGATGGGAAAATTGAGGACGGCGCGTTGTGTGCTTGCACCGTAATATGCGTCTATCGGAACCTGCATCTCGCCCATTGAGTCGCGCTCGACACGGGTACTTTCTGTGCTGCTAGTCATACATCCTCCTCATTGTGGCTATGAATAAGAAATATTATATCATTTGGGCAAACGCTCTCTTAGAAGTATGCCAATTGACACAACACTATTGGATGTCAGAAATCAGCACGTCGATTAGCTCCGGTCAAACCATGAAGTAAAAGCGCGACAATCTGCTCAGACAATTGCTCATCTAGGGGACGATGTGTGGCTTGTGTCCGAGCCAGTATTGGCCCTATCGCTGCCTCAACGACAAAGTCAGCATCAACCTCCTCAGAAAGCTCTCCACGTTCCTTAGCTCTCTGGACAATAGTATTAACTCTGCTCAGGCGATCACTCCAATATGCATGACGGACTGCTTCTAATTCTGGCTGATTGTTGTGCCCAACAACAATCAGGGATATGACCTGTCCCAGTGGCGTCTGAGTGCGTGCAATCACTCCGTGTAATAGTTGGATTAGGTCGCTCTGGAAGCTTCCTGTATCCGGCGTGGGTGTCTCCAACGCGCTATAGTCCTGTAACGCCTCCGCAACAATCGCAGCCTTAGTTCCCCAGCGACGGAACAAGGAGACTTCATTAACACCTGCTCGTGCAGCAATCTCTTTTGTGGTCGTCCCTTCATAACCTTCTTCGCGCAATAGATCAAGTGTGGCTGTAAGCACAGCCTGCCGGACACGCGTGCTTCTCCCTCCAAGTCGTCTCTTGGGTTCTGTTTCTCTCTGCTCCTCTTTCCGAGGTGAAACGGGAAGATGTTCATTCATTGCTACAGTATAACAGAGCGTGGCTAAAAAAGCAAGTGCCACATGCTTTTTTAGCCACGCTCTGTTATATTCTCATTAAGGCAAGTGATGCTTTCTTTAATAGAAGTATAATAAGATGATAGGACCTAAAAAGCCCATGCATGCAAGCTTGTTAAAGATGAATTGACAAACATAACTGAGAAAGGAAATACAGAATGAGCACATATATACTTGTTCATGGCGCATGGCACGGTCAGTGGTGCTGGGACAAAGTCACTCCCTTGCTCCGTCAAGCAGGACATAATGTAGTGACGTTCGATCTTCCAGCGCATGGAGGGGACAAAACACCTCTCTCTGAAGTCTCCTTCGATCTCTATGTCCGGCGCACCTGCGAGGTGTTGGCAGCACAAGCGGAACCTGTGATCTTGGTAGGACATAGCTCAGGTGGAGCCGTAATCTCTGAGGTTGCCGAAAGGTATCCAATGAAGATTGAGAAACTTGTGTATCTCACAGCATACCTCTTACATGATGGTGAAAGCATGAGACAAATCAATCAAAATAACAACAAAGACTCCCTGCTCGCTCCAAATGCGGTTGTCGATGAGTCGAGAACCTATTGGACGGTGCGACCAGAGAAACTGAAAGAGGTATTCTATGATGACTGCACTGACGAAGACATCACGCGAGCAAAAATGCTCCTGGTACCCGAACCCATAAGGCAATTTTCCACACCCATCCATGTTACAGCCGAAAACTTTGATCGGATACCTAGAGTGTATGTTGAATGCCTTTATGATAAAGCGAATACGATATCCTGTCAAAAGCAGATGTATACTGCTACTCCATGCCAGAAGGTCTTGACGTTGCCTACAAGTCATTCTCCGTTCTTCTCAGCCCCTAATACGCTCTCGAAACTGCTGCTTTCAGTGTAAAAAAACAGGAATGTGTACTTTTGTTGCTATACGGTTCTTAAGGATGAGATACATCAGTAACATCAAGAAGTTGTCAATAGCGAAATCTTAACCGGCTTATAGTACTTTCTTAACACTTTGGGCGG
>CAXTCR010000023.1:0-26644 GCA_964242555.1 uncultured Ktedonobacteraceae bacterium | reverse complement strand
GGTCCTGTGTTCTATAACGATATTCAATCCGTGAGCGAAGAAGATTTACGACGTGCGGAATTGCTTGCGTTCCCCTTCGCCATCATCGCCCTGTTGTTTGTCTTTCGTTCGGTTATTGCGGCCATCTTGCCCGCTTTTGTGGGCGGCTTTGCTGTTGTCGTCGCGCTCGCACTTATCTTTGCTTTAGGCCATGTGACGCCGCTTTCAATTTTTGTGCTGAACATCACAACGCTCTTTGGTCTCGGTCTCGGTGTTGACTATTCGCTCTTCATGGTCAGTCGCTTTCGAGAAGAGATCGCGCATGGGCGCAGTATAGACGATGCTGTGGTGCTTACCGTTGCCACCGCTGGACGCGCTGTAGCTTTTTCTGGTCTCACGGTCTCTATTGGTCTCTTGGGACTTGTCTTCTTTCATATCAATATGCTGCACTCTGTGGGGCTTGGTGGTATGCTTGTCGTATTGTTGGCCGTAGTAGCGGCGCTTACGCTCTTACCTGCTCTGCTCTCGATTCTTGGTCTCAACGTCAACCGATTTCCCGTACGTTTTCCGCGCCTGTGGAAAGCAGCGACACCCGCAATGGCCAATGGTAATACCGTGCCGCATCATGGTTTCTGGTACCGGCTATCGCACCTTGTGATGCGTTATCCAGTGCGCGTCTTTGTTCCTGTGCTGCTCCTGTTGATTGGCTTTGGCTTGCCCTTCTTAGGGGTGCGTTTCTCTGCTCCTGATGCGTCTATCTTGCCAAAGGATGTCCCTTCGCGTGAGGCATATGATCTACTGGCAGGCCGCTTTAATGATCGCGAGACAACGCCAATTTTGATGGCGGTCCAGACAAAGGGCGATGTCCTGACGCCTACTAACATCAGCAATCTCTATAGCTATGTCAAACGTGTAGAGGCCGACCCAAATGTGGAGCGCGTCGATAGCATCGTAAGTGCCGACCCACGCTTTACGCTTGAGCAATATCAACTGCTCTACACACATCCAAATCTCATTGCTGATCCCTACATCGCGGCACTCGTCAAATCTTCCGTTGCTGGCAATACTACATTTGTACAGGTTATCAGCAAATACGGAATGCTCGACCCTCGTTCGCAGACGCTGGTGCAAACCATTCGTAACACGGTTCCTGGTAACGGCATCACAACGCTTGTAGATGGTGGCACAGCTGGCGATATGGATTATGTAAGTTCGCTCTACAGCGATTTCCCGTACGCTATACTGGTTATTGCAATTACGACGTATGTAGTGCTTTTACTGCTGTTCCGCTCTGTGTTGTTGCCGCTCAAAGCGATTGTGATGAATACGCTCTCCATTGCGGCCTGTTATGGTGCGTTAGTCGTTATCTTCCAGAATGGCTTTCTGCATCAATTGCTGAACTTCACGCCGCTTGGTTTTGTTGAGGCGTCGAGTCCCATCCTGTTGTTCTGTACCATCTTCGGCCTCTCGATGGACTACGAGGTTTTCCTGCTCTCGCGTATACAAGAAGCATTTTGGCAAACTGGTAACAATACGCGAGCTGTCGCGCTAGGATTACAACGCAGTGGAGGCATTATCACCAGTGCTGCTGTTATTGTGATCGTGGTTAGCTCCTGTTTTATTACCGCGAACATGATTATCGTGAAGGCGCTTGGTCTTGGCATGGCGCTTGCCGTCTTGATCGATGCAACGTTAGTCCGTGGTTTGCTTGTGCCAGCTACGATGCGCTTGTTGGGTGATTTGAACTGGTGGCTCCCATTCGTAGGAGTACAGCGTCATCCGCCAGCACTTGCCGAATATATGGTGACAGAAGAGTCGGCTCCCGAGGAAGAGGATGACCTTTTCCCCGCTGTTACAAAGACAAACGCGGGTGTTGGAGGCGGCGAGTGATGCACAAAGGTATATATACTACAATGTCTAAGATACATGTTCCGAGAATGTTTGTGACAGGAGGAGCGCTTTTCCTCTTGCTCTTGCTCTTATCATCTTGCGGTTTTCCAGGCGTTGTCTCGACCACGGCACAACTGCCAACAAGCGCCAAGGACACCACAACGCCAACGAGCCAGCTACCACCTGTAAAATTTCCACAGGACGAGGCGGCGCACAATGATCTGACCGAGTGGTGGTACTACACGGGTCATATGAATGCAACTGATGCAAGTGGTAAGCCGCATACGTATGGTTTTGAGTTGGTTATCTTTCAAGCGTTACGAAGCAGTTTCCCGCCGGTCTATGCCGCTCACTTTGCTATTAGCGACATTACACGTGGCGAGTTCCACTACGATCAACGTCGTGTGATTAACCCAAACGCCTATATTCCAAATGGGGCTTCAACAAAAGGTATTGATGTGCATGTTGGCGACTGGAGTATTGGAGGTCTTAACGGACTTGATACCCTATCGGCGGCAATGGCGAATTATGCCATACACCTTAACCTGCGTGGTCTCAAACCTGCGACGCTGCATAATGGTACGGGCTTGATTGATTATGGGCCAGGAGGCTTCTCATACTATTATTCGCGCGCACGCATGGCCGTTTCTGGTACTCTGCTCGATCATAATCAACCGGAGAATGTTACAGGCGAGGCGTGGATGGACCATCAATGGGGCAATTTCCTCTCGCTCGGTGGTGGCGGTTGGGATTGGTACAGCATCCAATTGAATAACAATACTGAGATGATGCTCTACTTCCTGCATGACGCGACAGGGGCAACCACCTCGACCTATGCAAGTTATATTGACGCCCAGAATAAGGATCATCTATTGCCAACACGTTCGCTGCACTCAACCGTCCTTGATTATTGGACGAGTCCAGCAACAAAGGCAAAATACCCTTCTGGTTGGAAACTTGATATCAATGATCCACAAGTCAAGGTATCGCTCACAATTACTCCGCAATTAAAGAATCAGGAACTTGTTGTTTATCAATCAACAGGAAATAGCTACTGGGAAGGTGCAGTAGCTATTCAGGGGCAAAGCAGTGGGAGTGCGGTACAAGGACAAGGCTATATTGAGTTGACGGGCTATACACATGGATAGGTAAGGGTAGGGACCGCATTAGCATGTCCTCGTTCATGGTTAGCCATGCACGAGGACATGCTAATGCGGTCCCTATAGTTGTACTATTATTCCTCCATAACTGTATATCCGGCTTGTTGCACTTTCCCATTCACAACGACGGAATACTCCTGTTGCACTTTGTACGTGCTGTTCTCGTTATTAGTAAAGTGTGACATATTGCGTTTGACCTAGAATGTGTGCATGCCCATAAATATCATTTTGTTGCACTTATAGTTTGAACGAGAGGACCAACGCGAAGCATTCTTTTTTCCTTGATTATAGAGTACAATAGTCTTACAGAAGACACGTATAAGACATTTCTTATTATAACCCACTACCTCCATGAACTAAGAGCAAAGAGATAGAGGTAAAAGCTTCAAGAGGTGCTTTTTAGCTCAGGAGAGGGAATAATAGAAGCATAAAAAGAAGTTATGCATCTCTCTTGAAGAAAAGGATTATTTAAGCTCATGGATTGTCAAGGAAGAGGGATGTACGGTATACTTGTTATACTTATATCAAGCTCTTATCATGTGCAAAATTATCTCTGTCTATTGACGGGTGCTTGTGGCGATATGATATACTCTGTTCCGAAGTACAAATACATACGTAGTACAGGTTTTGTATAAGACATGAAATAACAACGTTATTACAAAGTTTATTTTTTGTAGTATTTTTAGAAGTGCGTCACTCGTTGTGCGGTCAGATTTTGTTTAGGGAGACTTGCTCACACATGATGGGAATCAACACATCTTCAGACTCATCAGACGATGTAATACATGCTTCAGAGGAGTTTGCTATTGTAGAGCGTGTTGCTCGTATCGTCTCAAGTGTGTATGGGGCAAGACCTGATTATACACGGCTGGCTGCCGAGCTAGCGCAGGCGATCTCTTTTGATGTATTTGGCATTGTGCTTCTACAGCATGATCGTAAAGCTGTGCGAGTAACAGTATGTCAAAGGCAAACTGGTGTTTTAGGCAGTGAAGTGCCTCAGCAATGGGTTGCACACTATCACCAGCACCCCTTTACGGACTCCATGCTTCAACGTCTATCGAACGAGACAACATTAATCGTTAATGATTATCCACAAGGTCTCAGTGGTTCACCGGCAGAGAGTGGAGATGCGTTGAGTAGTTATCCACATCTCCGCTCGACGTGCATCGTGCCTATGCATACGAAGGGGCGTATACTAGGAACGCTCGAATTAGGGAGTGTAACTCCTGCGAACTATGCAAATGACCAATTGCAACGTCTAATTGGTGCCGTTGCACAAGTTCTATCGGCAGCGCTAGAGCGTACTCAACTCGAGGGAAATGCTGAGATTCAAGACAGGCAACGTCAAGCATTAAAGGATGTTTCGCGTGCGCTGACCTCGGCTATGGACTTGACTACCATCCTGACACATATTACCGATGGCGTGGCGAAAGCACTCCATGTTGCCTCTATGATCGTTACATTTGATCAGCACCAGGCAAAGGTACAACTTGCGGCACAATCTGGACTTGACGAGACATTTCTGCGAACGTTGCTCAACGACACATTCGTACTAACAGACAGCTGTATTTTAGGAAGCACGCTTCTCCATGGACAATCGTACATGTCGAACGATATTCAAGTGGATGAGCGTTTCCCTGCTAGTTATGTCTTAACCTCCGCTTTATCTATTCACTCCGTGCTCAGCTACCCGTTAGAAGTCCAAAATACAATGTATGGTGCGCTCCTATTGTGTTCGCCAGATACAGGAGGATTCTCACCGTTAAAAGCTGATATTGTGGCACTTTTCGCATCGCAAGCAACACTCGCACTTCATAATGCAGCTCTAGTGGAAGCTGATTCGCAACGCAAACGCTTTCAAGATGCGATCGAGCGATTAGAGCAAGCTGTGTCGACTCGTAAACTATCTAAGGCAAGAGAATATGAACTCTTGGTGCGTGCTCGTGAAGAGGCACAACGAACGTTTGGTGTTAGTCTTGCGAGCATACTCCGTTTCGTGAGCGATACCTTGCTTGTACATAACGAACCTGAAGTACGTCGAATGCTTTTGAAAGAGTCGCAGCTTGCACAATCCGCCGACACTGTACTTGCGCGCACAGGCATTGTTGGCGAATTAAGTGCTTTACTTATGCAGGTCCAACCGGCGACAAAAGGTATAAAGGATGCGTGGTTTGTAACAGACTTACAGGGCAGATGCATGTACATGAACCCTGTTGCCGAGGCACTTTGTCATGTACAGTTAGCTGACATTGAGAAGACAGCCATGTCGCTCGAAGTCGTCTTTTCCTCGCTGCTGGCATATATACGTAACAGTGACGAAGTGCGCCGTTATCTCCAAGATTTTGCCTTTGGTAGTTTGTATAAACAAGAATTGCGTTGTGTTGTCGCGCTTGAAGTTGTTCATGTGGCGATAAAGGGAGACACCAAGAAGCAGCGTGAGTCTCTGTCTAGTACAACGAATTGGCAAAAGGATAGCCAATTACAACAGCACAGTGGAAAAAACTTTTTGCGTACAATGAAGCTTGAAAATATGCCTTCTGATACCCACTATTTATTGACCCGTCATCCTCTTCATAGCCAGCAGGGACACCTTACAGCGTACGCATTGCAGGCACATGACATCACTACGCAAGTACGTGATGAAAAGAATAAAGCTTCTCTGCTTTCTTCAGTATCACATGATTTGCGTACACCACTGACAACAATCAAGGCTGCTGTTACTGGCCTCTTGCAAAAAGACATTCCATGGGATGAGCAAATGCGACGTGAAATGCTTGAGGACATCGATGCTGAAACCGATCACTTGACGGTGTTAGTGAGTGCGCTGGTAGAAATGTCTCGTATCGAGATGGGAGCCTTGATACTGGAAAAAGAGTGGTGTGATATCACTGAGATAATCTACGAAGCACTAATGAAGGCAAAACGAGTGCTGGCTACGCGTAATGTCAAGACGCAGTTTCAAAGCTCGCTCCCGTTGCTTTTCATTGACCATGTACAGATTGAGCGTGTCCTTTCTCATCTTTTAGAAAACGCGGCGCATCATACACAGGAGAATACTGAAATACTCATCGAAGTTGATGTCGTGACTGGAGAAGCTACCCCACCAATGGTCCGGGTACAGGTTGTTGACGAGGGAAGTGGTGTTTCGGCATACGAGCGAGAGCGTATTTTTAAATCTTTCTATGGCTTACAAGCACAGGGCAGTGGGCTTGGCCTCGCGATCTGCAAAGGTATTATAGAAATGCATTCTGGTCGCATCTGGGTTGAGACTGCTCAAAAGGGAGCACGCTTTATTTTCACCTTACCAGTAGATCCAGTAATGGGATAGTGTGTTTCAAGAGAAAATAGTATAAAGGAAGGAGGAGATCATGACAAAAACACACGGAAAACGTATCCTTGTGGTAGACGATGAACTGGCAATTCAGCGTATTTTGCGGCGCAGTTTGATGGTAAATGGGTATGAAGTGGTAGTGGCGCAGGATGGGAGACAGGCAATAGAAATAGTAATGCATCAAGTACTTGATCTTATACTGCTTGATCTCTGTCTTCCTGGTGAATCTGACGGTCTGGACGTGTGCAAACAAGTACGTTCCTTTGCTCCAAAGTTGCCAATCATCGTACTTTCTGCGCTTACCGAGGAGAAACAAAAAGTTCAAGCCCTTGATCTTGGTGCAGATGACTATTTGACGAAGCCGTTTAGCAACGATGAATTGCTAGCTCGTGTGCGGGCTTGTCTACGTCGCGTTGCTGTTGCAGGGCAAGGAAACGAGCAGACTGTTGACACCCTTCAGAGTGAAGATGGCTATATTCATATGAACATTGCAAGCCGTCAAGTGCGGGTGGGCGAGCGCGAAATTCGTCTTACGCCAACGGAATTTGAGCTACTCCACCAGCTGTTGTTGTATGCAGGAAAAGTACTAACCCATCGTTCTTTACTACAAGCAGTCTGGGGACCTGAGTATGGTGAGGAAGCAGACTACTTGCGTGTCTACATTCGTCAATTAAGAATAAAGGTAGAGGCAGACCCATCACGCCCAAAGTATATCTTAACGGATCCAGGAATTGGGTATGTCTTTCGTTCTCCTACTGAAATATTAGGAGTTCAATAAAATCTTAACGGCATTTTTATGGGTATTTTTACGACTTTAGGGTACACTATAGAAATGTTAGTAGTACATATGTTTACAAAGTTCAAGCATTGTGCGTGTGTTTTATAGATCGTTTGAAAAAACTCTCTACATGAGAATACGAACGAATTTCATAGCTAATAGTAGTACAATAGTACTAATTTGCTTAATAGATGTGTATATGGTATTCGTCGGAAAAAGGAACTGAGAAACAATGGAGCAACAAGACCGTATCATGGATGGAGATTTGCAAACGCTTGGACTCCAATCCATCTTAAAAATGCTCGCGCTGAGTGGTAAGACGGGAAAACTGCTTGTCTATTCAGGTCCTGAAACACTTTCCGTCGATTTACGACGTGGGCAAATTGTCTCGCTACGAGAAGAGGGCGTCCCTCAACCAGATATCTTAGGTATGTTGTGCTTGCTTGGTAAGTTACATCCTTCATATGTACAGACAATTTCTGAGTTATCGCAAGGTGATTTTCATGTCGCGCTTGCTATGCTTGTTGAACGTGGTTTAATGAGCGCTGCAGAGAGACAGCAACGGCTAGAATTTGCAGTGACGCAAGCTATAGGTCATGCGCTGCGGTGGGTGAATGGACGTTTTGCTTTTCATCTAATGCACCCGTTTGACACTGCTATCCAACCACTAGACGTTGACTCTGTTTTGCTTGAAGCCTTAAGACAGGCCGACGAGTGGGAAGAAATTAGCGCTGAAGGTTCAATCCGTCTTGCCCGAACAACTGTTGCGCGTTGGCAACCTGAGGTGACAAAAGACGTGCGTAGCCTTGGTCTTAGTCAGGAAGAGATAAACGTTTTGTGTTTGTCGACTGGCGAGATACCTTTGCAGGCGGTTGCTCAAGTCATGATGTTGCCCGAGGCGCGCATTGCGCGCATCATGGCGCGCTTAATTAACTTCAACTTAATTGAAGTTGTTGATACTGTGCTAGAGACGGAATTACAAGGTGATCTCTCTAATATCATCATTAAGTGTCAGCATACATTAGCGCACCAGCGACAATCGTCTACGCCAGAGCAGCACCTGCTTGGCCTCATTACAACACTATGTGAGTGTACGAATGGTCTGCTCATCCATCATAGTCATTATGCACGCGTATTGCGTGGGCGCGGACAAGTCCTTTCCTCGGAAATCATGCGTTACCTCGAACGCCGTTTCGCGCCAATTCTGCAAAATTTAGCGATGCAACGCTATCCTATTTTGGAGACTGCGAATTTTGTTGATGGTCAACTAGACTGTCATGATATTCTTACATTGAACAAGCTAGTACGTGGCGAACAGCTAGAAGAATTTTACTGGGAAGCTGTGCAAGGACTTGCTGCATTTCTCCGTATGGTGTTTGATCAACTTCTGCGTGACGAGGTAGGGAATTCGCACACGGGAAGGCAGTTAAACGTGGCATGGAAGATATTCCTTTCAGAAATCGATCATGAAGTTCAACATTATCAAACTTACCGTGCATATCGTACGGCTCAGGCAAATCGTGGACGAGATGTATCGAAACAGGCACCGTCCTCTGGTATGAGTATTATCCCGCAACGCAATAGCAATCCAGGGGGGGATATGACCAAGCAGGAAGGACGTTGGTCAATTGATGTGCAAAGTAGGTAAATGTAGACATAGGTAGAAGTAGTTGTAGAAATAGAAAGGCAGGTTACTATAGATGGCGGAACCTACAGTGCTCGTTGTTGATGATAGCCCAACAGTACGTAAAATCGTCCAGATGACACTACAGCGGGAGCACATTCGGGTGATCACAGCAGGAGATGGTCTCACCGCGCTCACTTCCGTTGCCGACGAAATGCCTGCCGTTATTCTGCTCGATATTCAGCTTCCTCGCATGGATGGGTACCATATTTGCCAGATAATACGCAAAAACTTGCAGTTTCGTCAAATACCAATTATTATGCTTAGTGGGAAGGATGGGTTGTTTGATAAGATGCGTGGTCGCCTTGCTGGTTCAACTGAGTATCTCACAAAGCCCTTTGAGGCAGGCGAACTTGTACAAACTGTGAAAAAGCATCTTGCAAACTGGGAAGAGCGCAGAGCCGAACATATGCCAATGCAACAGGAAGGCATGAGACGCATACGTTACCGGAGCTAGGAACAATGTCAATCTCTTTTATGCAAATATTAATGCATTGATAGAGAGTGATGCCAGCGCAATAGCCATCCTTTCCCATGTGCTGGTGTGACGTAACAAGGAAAGGTATAATGGGATGTCGGGGCAGAAGATTCTTGTGGTAGACGATAGTTGGACCGAGTTGACCATGATTGTGACCCCTTTACGAAATAGTGGGTTCGACGTGGTCACAGCTGTTGACGGTGATGAGGCCGTTGAGAAAGTCTTTAAGGAGCGTCCAAACTGCATTGTGCTGGATGTTGTGCTTCCTAAGCAAAATGGATTTCAGTTATGTCGAAAGCTCAAAAACTACGAAGCAAGTAAGCATATTCCTATAATCTTGTTGACAAGCAAAAGTACACCGCTAGACCGCTCTTGGGGATTGAGACAGGGGGCAGATATCTATATGACGAAGCCTTTTAATGTAGAAGAGCTAGTGGCTAATGTACGCAGTTTGGTATAAACGTTTGGATGCATTTGAAAATATACTACGACCTCTCTCGTTCAAGAGAGGTCGATGGCATGTATCCCGGTTCTCTTTGTTATCTATTTGATAGAAGATATGCTTGTTTTCTTTTATTGCTTATGGTATAGAGATAGGAATTTTGGGCTACGCAGCGAGTAGGAGTGAGAGCGTGATAAACGAAGACTCGAAAAAGGTGTCTGATACCGAGCGTACTTCCTTTATGACCAATCAACAACGAATGTTGACTACTGCGGCTTCTATCCAACGTCTACAAGCTGGCCAGTTAGTAGCAGAACCTGGAACTGGCGAAGGTAGACCGGTTGTTGTTGGTGAACAATACCTAATATTTTCATTACAAGAGCAAGAATGCGCAGTAAAGGCAGAGCTTGTGCAGGGTGTCGAACGGCCTATGTACATCACTCCTGTTCCTAATGTAGTATCATGGGTACGTGGTGTCGTGAACTTGCGTGGCTCTATCGCCTCTGTTGTCGATCTAAGAGCATTCTTAGGGCTAGCAGAGGCTGCAATTAGTCCACGAACGCGTCTCCTCTCGTTACAGGCAAACGAAATGGTCATTTGTGTAACTGTGGACGGCGTGAGTGAAATGCTACCGATACCGCAGGAGAGTATTGTGCATGAAAACGGACGGGTAGCGATCATTCCGCAATGGCTTGCGCCTTATGCTACAAGCTATGCATTATTAAGTAGTCGGGTAGTTGTGCTACTAGAGGTCGCACACCTCCTCTTTTCCGACAAAATGCAACGTTACTAATTCCAAAGGGTGGCAGTGCACTATGTCGAGTGAAATATATTTAACGCGATGTAAATATTTTTTTGTCAATAGGAGGTCTGGCGAATGATTGCTGACCGTAACAGAGGCGGAATGACGGTGAATGCGCTTATGGTTGCAGGTATAACTGCTTCTACCGGTATTCCTGTGCTTCTTTTCGCATTACTTGGTTTTGTCTATGTAACCTTGAACTCCGGCACCCGTACAACAACCTTTGGTCTGGTTATTCTCGGTTGCGCAATTACAGCACTACTTCTTGTCTTTACTATTAATTATTTCGTGCAACGTAGAATTAAAGATAAGCTTCTCGGCCTCAATGACGTATGCCGTGATTTTGCTGCAGGTGATCGTAGTGCACGGGCATATGTGCAGGGTGACGATGAGTTTGCTATGCTCTCGAATTCGCTGAACAGTGTGCTTGATGGTCAGGGGAGTGGTACAGCATTCCAGGCAAGTGCGGGTTCAGGGGATGTAGCTGCGCTACAAGCACAAATCGAAAAACTGCTGCAAGAGGTTAGTGCTGTAGGTGATGGTGATCTACGTGTACAGGCGGAGGTGACACCTGATACGCTGGGTGTTTTGGCAGACTCGTTTAACTATATGATTGAAGAACTTGCAAAGGTTGTTGGGCGTGTCCAATCAACAGCAGTGCAGGTGACAAACGCAACACGCCGCATTCTTGATCGTTCTGCCGATCTTGCACAGGCATCTGAGACGCAGGTAGCACAAATATCGCAGACATCGCAAGCTGTAGAAGCACTTGCTATCTTTATCCAAAACGTTGCGCGTAATGCTACGTCGAGCGTGGAAGTAGCGCAGGAAGCCCTGCGAAGCGCGAACAGTGGTCAACAGTCTGTGCGTCAAACCATTGATGGAATGATGCATATCCGTGAGAACGTGCAGGAAACTTCTAAGAAGATCAAACGGTTGGGCGAGCGCTCGAATGAGATCGGCGAGATCGTACGTATTATTGAAGATATCGCAGACCAAACGAACTTGCTCGCTTTGAACGCCGCTATCCAGTCTGCAATGGCTGGCGAACATGGGCGTGGTTTTGCGGTCGTCGCTGATGAAATTCGCTTGCTTGCAGAACGGTCAACGGAGTCGACCAAAAAGATTGCTACTCTCGTGAAAAGCATTCAAGGTGACACGTACGATGCGGTTGTGGCTATGGAGGATAGCACTCAGGAGGTGGTGAAGGGTTCGCAACTTGCTGATGAAGCAGGCAGAGCGCTGAACTCTATCTACAGTGCCGTGGAGCGGCAGGCAAAGATGATCGAGAGCATCGCACGTTCCGCTCAAGAACAGACTCCTGTTTCTGAAGCTGTTGCTATCACGATGGCTCAAATCTCAGAAGTTATTCGTCAAACCGATGCTGCAACACAGGAAGCAGCAGTAAGTGTTAGTTATCTTGCTGAACTGTCTGAACAACTTCGTGCTTCTGTGTCAACGTTCCACTTGCCCGACCGCGGAAATGAGTCCACAGATACGTTCTCTAGTTTGACATCTGTTACAGAGATGGCGGATGGCAATGAGCAAATGTTTACACCTGCTTTAAATTCCGGTTTAGGGCAGATGGATAGTTGGGATCAGAACTTTGCTGGAAACTTTCCACCCTTACCCGAGCCAGGCAACTCCGGTTCCCTGGTAGCTCTATCAGCGCGCTCCAACCAATACTCTTTTGACAATCAGCAAGACTTCAACAATGCGCTCGGCTTTGGTGGTGCGCAATCACAGATGAATGGAAATCATTCAGACTTTGGCTTCCAGACTCATTTTGCTAACCAACAGGACGTTAGAGAGGCGCCATCATTCGATCAAGGCTTTGGGCAGTTCAACAGTCAGCAAAGGTTTGGAAGTCAGCAATTTGGTGGATTTGATGGTCAACAAGATTATGGTGTTGGTAATGGCTTCGGTAGCGAGAACCAGCAATCCTTCGGTGCTGGCAGTAATGGTCAAGGAAGTCAAGGTTCTAATGGGCAAAATCAAGTATTTTACCCAACGGTACCTCAAATGCCTGCTTCACAGCAATTTACTCAAGGTGGATCCTCTTTCCCAGAGGTACCGACTTCTCGCCAGCGTAGGCCCTTCGTGCCTCAAACTAGCCAGCAGGGTCAGCCATCATCATTCAATCAGGACCAGAACTCTTTCCCAAATAATGGGGACTTTGGTCGCTAGCAAAGCAGCATTGCGCTCTCCGTTTCTCCCGTAACGTCACAAAGGAGAGCGCAGTACTAGAATAGTGGGTGTGCGCAACATGTCGGATGCGTTTGACAAAATGTCTGTCCTCGAGCCATTTATTGAAGAGGTAGATAGTTATTTACCAGATATTGAGACAAATCTTGAACATCTGGCACAATTGGCCCAGTCATCTCAAGCTATGAGTGATATGGACGCTATCGAGGAAACATATCGCCGCACTCATACTATCGGCGGTTCTGCGTCGATGATGGATTTTCCTGGTCTTTCTCATGTTGCTCATGGTATGGAAGATATTCTTGGCGATGCATTAGAAAGCATGATCGTTCTTGATACTCCTACCATTGCCTTGCTACAGCGTTCGCTTGGAAGACTAAAGAGACTCCTGCGCGGTATTCGCAGCGGTATTAACGAGAACGAGGTTATCGCCGAGGACGACGCTGACTACGTGCACTACCGCACCTCTCAGGGAAGCGACCAATTGGATACGTCTGCTAACGAACAACATGTGTCTGAGCCTCCTTCAAGCGTCGTTAGCCAGGAAGTGCAACCAAGAGAAGAAGCCCCATCCGCTCCCGCTATGCCCTCCTTTGATGAGGTTCTCGCGTCATTTCGTACCTCGTCACAAGAGGATGAGACTGTGTGGCCTGAAGAACCTGTATCAACACCTGTCTCCCCTCAGGAGGAAGTTGTCCAGCACGTTGAACAAACTCAGATCCCATCACACGTTAGTGCTCTGGATACACTTGTAGCCTCTACACGCCAAAGTACGGATTTGGAAGAGCCTGTAGAGCAAGAGACTCTTGCTATGCAGGAAGAAGTACCTGTATTACCGCAAGAAAGCACTGCACTGGTAGCGCACCAACACGTGCTAGAGCCTGACGTTATCTCTTCTGACGAAACACCTCTTGCAACATTTGCTGATATACAAAGTGAAGCACAGATGGCTCTCAGCCAAGCAGCGTCACTTCAAAACATAGGTTTGCACCTGCGTTCAGCGGTGGAAATTATTGAAGAACAGCGCAACGAATATCGAGGTTTCCTTGACGGCTCTAAGGACGCTCTGGAGCGTATGGAGGACTGGGCAGGTAGAGCAATGGGACTTAATCTCAAGAACAGTCCCGAACAAGTGCGCCGCTATTTGCCACTTTCTGTCATGTGGGTGTCTAATAGCAAGCTCAAAAGAGTGCTTGAGTTGTTGTCTCGGGTTACAAACGGTGTTGAAGCAACTGATGAGCAAATGCGTCTAGTCTTGCAGAGACTAATAACGTCTATCTCAGTCTATGATGATGCCAACAAGCGCGCACAGGAGTCTGGAGCAACTCATGTGCTGACACAGGAACCTGGTTGGACCGCTTGGGAAATGCAGAGTACACAGCAACCAGAAGCCGGGATACAGGAGCGCGTAACCTTTGAGCGTCGCGGTGATGTAGCTGCCTTACGTGCCGAGGTAGAGGCGACTGTACGCGAAGAGATGCAACGTGAATATGAGCAACGCGCAGCCGAAGCACAGGCGGCGCAGGTTGCGCTAGAGCAACGTATACGCAGGGAAGTGTATCAGGAACTTGAGGAAAAACAAAAGTCACAGGAGCAAAATTCTGATTCCAATGCACAGGAGTCCCAGCAAGAACTAGAGGCACGACTCCGAAACGAGATAGAGATAGAAGTCCGTCAAGAGTTTTTGCAGCAGATAGGCTCAGGTTCTAGCATACCGGTAGAAAGCACCATGCCCGCAGCGCAAACTATTACACCATCAAACTTTATTGATCGGGCGCTAAGAGCCACGGGTGGTAGCTCTCATGAAGAGCAGCATTCTACAGCAAATGAGAATGCCGAGCCTACTGCGAAAGCCAGTCTTAATACGAGCAGTGTATCAGCGCAATCTGATGATGCGCCTACGCCAAAGCTTGCACCAACAATGCCTGTGGCTGCCAATAAAGCTCCCGCACAGCGTACGCCATCAACAATGGCAACAGGGGGTGATTTTGGAGAGGAAGCAGCTGAAATCTTTCGGTTAGAGGCCGAAGAACACTTGCAAACGATCAGTACTTACGTGGCGGCATTAGAGAAAGAGCCAACCAACCTTGAGTTTATTCAAGGTATCCGACGTGCAACCCATACGCTCAAGGGTGCGGCGGCAATGATGGGTTTTCGAGCGATTGCCGAGTTGAGTCATGTGTCTGAGGACTTGCTCGATAACATCATGGAGGAGAAAACTTCTCTATCGTCTACCTCGCTAAGTCTTATCTTGGACACGGCGGAAACGCTTGATATACTTATTACAGGGAGAGGAACAGACAATATTTCTGATGAGGCAAGAGTGCAGGCACTGCGCTCTCGCTATGCTGAACTGTTGGGCGAACAGGCCGTTTCGCTTCATGCAACGCATGAGGATATTGATGAGGCAATAGAAGACACTGAAGAGGAACCTGTTACAGAGGCATCAAGTGTTGTAGGAACGCTTTCTGAAGAGACGGAGTTGTCGACTGCATATGCTAGTCGGAACGAAGATTTGAGTGTTCGTGTACGTTTACAAAAACTCGACGAGCTTGTCAACCTCTTCGGCGAATTGCTGGTCAACCGCAGTGTACTGGAAGAACGCATTCAGCGTTTGGTGCGTCTCGTGGCAGACGTAGGAATTAGTAGTAACCGCTTACGTGATGTAGGGCAAAAACTAGAAAGTCGTTTTGAGGCTGCAACACTTCCAAGTGGGCGTTCAGTAGTTGTTATGCCCGGTGAGGGTAATACGTCCAAGACAAACGGTAGGAATGGAAATCATTTAGAAATAGACCATCTTGAAGACTTTGATGCACTAGAGATGGATCGTTATACAGAATTTCATCAGGTCGCGCGTGGTCTAAGCGAGGGCATTTCGGACATGGCGACGCTAAGCACTGAAATGGACGCGATTATTCGTGAGTGTGAGGGTGTATTCGCTCGTGAGAACCGCCTTAGTACAACTGTACAAGATCGTTTGATGAAGACACGTTTGGTGCCCCTTTCAACAATGACGCCGCGTCTCTACAGAAGTGCGCGTGCGGTTGCACTCAAGCAAGGAAAAGAATTTGAGTTTTTGCTCGAAGGCGAGGAAACAGAAATTGACCGCACGGTGTTTGAAGAGATTGCTGGTCCATTGTTGCATCTTGTACGTAACGCAATAAATCACGGTATTGAGACGCCCGATGCTCGTGTGCAACAGGGAAAACCGCCAAAGGGTCAGCTGACCCTCGCAGCTTCATATGAGGGAAATCAGGTCGTAATCACTGTTCGCGAAGATGGAAGGGGCATTGAGCCGGAGCAGGTGCGACAGGGTGCCATTGCACGAGGTTTAATCCGTCCTGATCACATCCTGAGCGAGAACGAGATTATCGAACTGATCTTCCGCCCCGGTTTCTCTACTACTGAAGTGCTGAGCGAGGAAAGCGGTCGTGGTGTTGGTCTTGATGTAGTGCGTGATAGCGTTTCGCGGCTTCGTGGTACCATTGAAGTCGAGTCCACTCCTGGACACGGCACCGCCTTTACGATGAAGTTCCCAACGAGTCTAGCCATTCAAAGCGCAATGATGGTGCGTGTAAGCGATCAACAATTTGCCATTCCGATCGTCGTTGTTGAGTCCATAGGCCGTTTGGACACCTTTAAGCGCACTACTGTTGCAGGTCAACCAGCGATTGTTGTGCGTAACGATCTGTATCCTTTAAGTGTCCTAGCCCAGTATCTGAATCTACCAATAAGTCAGGTTGATGATAAGTCACATGTGTTACTTGTCAATGCAGGAGGCAATCGTGTGGCGCTTATCATAGACGAGGTAAGAGGAAAACAAGATATCGTAATGAAAAATCTTGGTCCACATCTACGCCATGTTCATGGTATCGCTGGTGGTACTATACTTGGTAATGGACAGGTTGTGCTGATTCTTGAATTAACCGAACTCCTCTCGACTCGCACGCGCTTGATTACTAACTTGACTGGCAATACTACTACAGCGACTCAAGTAGAAGTAGCTGCTCTAGCACCGCAACTACGCCAGATTCCACAAACGCCGCCACTTTCGGGTACAACACGTATTGAAGGGGCGCCAACTCAGCAGACAGGTGACTCTACAGTACTACCGACGCCTACTACAAAAACAGAGCGTGGGAAACATGTGCTTGTGGTCGATGATAGCCCGAGTGTGAGACGTGTTGTCGGCAATATGCTCAAGCAACATGGCTGGGAGGTGCAAATGGCACGCGATGGTGTTGAGGCACTGGAAATGATTACACGCGAAACGCCAGCTGCTGTGCTGCTCGACGTTGAGATGCCCCGCATGGATGGGTATGAACTGATTGCCACGGTGCGTGCCCAGGAGCAATATCGCACGTTGCCTCTGATCATGCTCACCTCCAGAGCGGCAGCTAAGCACCAGCAGCGTGCGGCACAGCTAGGGGCAACGGCCTATCTGATCAAACCCTATCAGGACGAAGAGCTACTGAACATTCTTAACTCTCATGTCTACGGAACAGCAATACGCTAGGAGAGGAAATTATGGGAGTCGAACGTGCTGTGACACGTTGGTATGCTCAACGCCAACTGCTTCTCGCAGAGATTGCGTCGCTAGAGGCAGCACCCGAACCATCTACCAATGATGATGGTTCGGGTGCTCCACAAAACGATACCGAAAGGGTACAACAGTTAGCACAGGCACAGGAAAAGCTGCGTACTCTGGGTAACTGTCCTCGCCCTATGATGGGATAGGCAGGCTGGCAAGATGCGACAGGACAGCATCGCCCATTGCTGTTGTTCCAACCACTTCTTTTCCAGCCTCACGTATATCCTGCGTACGATAGCCCCCGTCAATTGTTGCCTCAACCGCCTGTTCGACTGCCTCAGCCTCATGTGTCAGCTGGAGCGAGTGTCGCAGCAGCATCGCAGCTGTAAGAATTGCTGCAACAGGGTTTGCCTTGTTCTGACCGGCAATATCTGGCGCGGAACCATGAATTGGCTCATAAAGACCAAACAAACCATGTTCCGTTCTACGTGTGCCCAGGCTAGCCGAGGGAAGCATACCCATTGAGCCTGCCAGCATAGAAGCCTCATCGGTAAGTATGTCGCCAAACATGTTCTCAGTGACGATCACATCAAAACTCGCGGGACGACGGATGAGATGCATTGCACACGCATCGACAAGCAGGTGTTCTAACGTGACATCTGGATAGTCGCTTGCGACGCGCTCGGCGACACGCCGCCATAGGACTGACGAACTCAGAATATTAGCTTTATCGACGGAGGCAACATGCTTGCGCCGCCCACGTGCGATATCGAACGCTGTGCGTAGAATGCGCTCGATCTCTGCTTCTGTATAAATCAGGGTATCAATCGCCTCTGTACCATGGGTTGTTTGCCGTATCTCACTCGGCTTTTCTGGTAGTGGTTCCAGGTGTCCGTAGTAAAGGCCACCCGTTAGCTCGCGCACCACAAGAAAATTAGTGCCCTGTAAATATTCTGCCTTAATACTGGATGCATTGAGCAGTGCATTGAAAGGACGAATAGGGCGTAGATTAGCGAATAGCTGCAAGCCTTTACGCAGCTTTAACAGGGCACGTTCTGGTTTGACCTTCGAACTCACCATATCCTGTGGTAGGCCGCCAACTGCGCCAAATAAAATAGCATCGCTCTGCTGGCAGAGTTGCATCGTCTGATCCGAAATAGCATCGCCCTCAGCTTGAATTGCCGCCACGCCAACCAGTGCCCTATGAAAGGTAAAAGTATGTCCATAGCGCTGTGCCACCGCTTGCAGCACGCGTACCGCCTGCTCTGTCACCTCTGGTCCAATACCATCCCCTGGCAAGATCGTAATTGAGTATGTGCCCATTGATTATCTACCTCTTTACAAAAATACTAAACTTTTTGCTCGTTAAGCGTTCAGAGCAGTTTAAGCTGCAACACTTATTGTAATCATCTGAGGTCGCTCCGTTTCTTCTGGAATTGGCAAGCCATCTAAAATGAGGCTCTCAATATACCCTTCTATCGCTTCGCGTGCTCGTGCAATACACTGTTCGATAGTTTCGCCTTGAGTAACACATCCGGGAAGCGCGGGAACTGTTACTGTATAACCACCTTCTTCGAAATCTGGATCAAGAATGATTGTATAATCTCGCATAAGCACTCCTTTACAGCAATTCTAAAAAATCTTCAAGACTTAACCCTGCTTGTTTCAAAATTGTTTGTAATGTCTTGAGTTTAATTATTTCGCCAGCATGGACAGCAACTGTAACACGCCTTTCAGGATAATCAGGATGTTTTAAGTAGATATGTGAGCCTCTTTGGTGATCTTGATACCAATCTATGCGACGAAGTGCTTTTATCACTTCTTGTCCTGTAAGACGTGGTAATCTTGGACTCATTTATTTCCTCTTCGTAATGATGTCTAACAAATTGTATGGTATCCGTTTGTAGCTGTCAAACATGCTTAGAGGGGGTTGTTTTGAAGCAAAAGCCCTAGCTCTAACGTGTTGATAGCAAGACGATATTAGCCATGTGTGTGTATAGCACGAATGGACGTGCCATGCTATAATAAGACAAGGCGGAATAGACAAACATCCGCGCAATTTTCTTTCCTAATCCATATAAAATATCACAGGCAAGAGGTGCTGCTAAACCTTTGCATGAGGAGTTTTTATGAGCAGCGATAATCAGAATAATGGGAAGCCACCTATTAACACACACCGAAAATTCATACCACTTGCAATGGCGTCCGGTCCAGGTGAATACACTCCGGGGGACCAGGAACTGCCAGTAGAACTGACGAGCGTCGCTGAGATGCTCCAATGGGCGCAAAACTGGGCAAGGTCAAAATCAGTATGGCCGCTTGGCTATGGTCTGGCATGTTGTGCTATCGAAATGATCGCCTCGGCCTCCGCGCCGCAATATGACCTCTCGCGTTTTGGTTCCGAGGTGTTTCGTTCTAGCCCACGTCAGGCCGACCTGATGATTGTGGCGGGTACCGTCTCTATCAAGATGGGACCCCGTCTGCGTCTGCTGTACGAGCAGATGCCTGAGCCAAAGTGGGTTATGAGTATGGGCCAGTGTGCTAACTCCGGTGGCGAGTTCTACGATAGCTATTACACCGTACAGGGTGTCGATACTATCGTGCCGGTCGATGTGTACATCCCTGGTTGCCCGCCACGGCCAGAGGCATTAATCGAGGGTCTTCTTAAACTGCGTGAGAAAATTTTGAAGCAGGGCCTCAAGGTCCAGGGCGAAAAAGAATTAGAGGTGTAGTTTATGCGCGGAATACTCGAAGGCATGGGCCTGACGTTCAGCCACCTGTTTCGTCCCAAGCCCACTCGACTCTATCCATATGAAAAGCCCAAATTGCCTCCACGCAGCCGTGGTTTGATTCAGCTTATCGCGGAAGAAGGCTTGCATACAGAGTTCAACCTTAAATGTGAGTCATGTCTGCTTTGCGAAAAAGCTTGTCCACCACGTGCCATCACGATTGAGTACGAGCCGATGCACGAGTGGAAAGAGCGTCCATGGTTTAAGTCATACATCCGAGATGGTGCCGAGAAGTTCACGTCACGGAAATTGCCAACCGCTTCGGGAGCTTCTAAAGCTGGTTTCTATAAGACGCGCATCTCTGAATATGCGGTACACTATCCCGACAAGCATGTCGCGCCCTGTGCAGCGACGCCGACAAGAGACCACTTGGAGCCAGAGATTAATTTAGCAAGAGTGGATGCCTTGCTAGAAACGTGGTCGCAGGAGGCCGGGGAACTGCCAGGACTACTCGATGCTATTATGGATATCTATGGATACCTTCCACTGCAAGCGGCAAAGCGCGTTGTTCAGGCGCGCGGCGTAGATCTGAGCGATGTCTTTGGTATCGCGACCATGAGTCCGAAGTTCAAGCCCGCACCACGAGTAAAGGGTGTTCTGCGTGACGATCAGCCTGTGCGTGGATTATCACCTGCAACACGTGGAGCGTATGGCAATATTAATCATGTGAGGCAGCCCAATGCCTAATGTAGAAAATTTGTATCGTGTCCTGCGTCGACCAGAGGACGCCGATGTGCGTTCTCTCGACGCCTATCGCAGTGTTGGCGGTTATGCCGCGCTCGAAAAAGCCATTCGCCAGCAGACGCCAGAGCAAATTATTCGCCAGGTGACGGACGCGAAACTGCGTGGACGTGGCGGTGCAGGCCGTCTCACTGGCGAGAAGTTGCGTATCGTGCATGAGACCGAGGACGATCAGAAATACGTTATTTGCAATGCGTATGATGCTGATCCACGCTCATTTGCTGTGCGCACACTGCTGGCGCAAAATCCACACCAAGTGATCGAAGGAACTGTGCTTGCTGCGTATGCTGTCGGTGCATCTGAAGCATATCTATTTACACGCAGTTTCTTTCACGATGGTGTTGCGGCTGTTCAGCAAGCCATGAGCGAGGCGATACAGGCCAATCTAGTTGGTCGTGATATTCTCGGCACCGACTTTAGCTGTACGATCAACGTGCTTGGTGTGGATGTCGGTTTTATGGGAGGCGAGGAGACCGTCCAAATTGCTTTGATCAAGGGACGACGCGGTATGCCAGAGCAACGTCCACCGTATCCTGCACAGTTTGGTTTGTGGGATAAGCCAACAGCAATAAATTCTGTCGAGACGCTTGCCAACATTCCCTATATCGTCCAAAACGGAGCTTCTGCATTTGCCAGTATTGGTACGCAGACAACCAGTGGCACAAAGCTTGTGACGGTATATGACAGTGAAGCGGACTCAAAACCAATTGTTGTTGAGGTACCTTTCGGTACGCCTATCCGTGCTATTCTTGAACAGGCAGGTGTACGCAGAGCTGATGACCAATTGCGAGGCGTAGTTGTTGGTGGGGCAGAAGGTGGTGCGTTACCAGTATCACTGCTCAATACGCCCTATGACTTTGATCCAATCGAAGAAGCGGGGGCGATTATTGGCTCAAGCATCATTGAGTTGCTTCCGGTCAGCACTTGTATGGTCCATTGGGCAATGGAACGAAGCAATTATCTTAGTGACGAAAGCTGCGGTAAGTGTGTACCCTGTCGTCTTGGCGTCAAACGTATCAGTGGTCTGCTCGAAGGCATTGTCAGTGATCTTGGCATTAATGGAGATCTAGCTGTACTTGATGAGTTCGCAGAATATGTGCCAAATGGCTCTTTGTGTGGCTACGGTGTACAGGCGGTTAATCCGCTTAAGACTGCAAAGCGTTACTGGCCTGAGCATTTTCAGCAGCATATAGAAGATTTGCACTGTCCAACAGGTACTTGTCTTCCTGTACGCTCGCATCGTTTTGTAACAAAGCACGTATTAACGTAAAGACATGTAGGGGCGCAACAAGTGTTGTACGCTCTTCTGTATCTCAAATCGTCGTATACTGGGTGCAATGAATTGTGCCCCTACCAAGAGGTATAAAACTACATGGCAATATCAATCCGAGATAATTTCTCGCCCGCCTCGCAGGAGCCACAAGGCCCAATGGTGCGTAACGATGTTGGACATCCCAGCTTTACAGTTACCATTGATGGCAAGGTTATGCCTGCATATCAGGGTCAAACTATCCTGAGCGTTGCGATTGATAACGGAATAAGCGATATTCCAAATCTATGTAATGATGAGAAGTTAGAGCCGACCTCGGCCTGTCGCATGTGTCTTGTGCATATTGAGGGCGAGGCTCGTCCTCTGCCCTCCTGTAATACAGCTGCATTGCCGGGGATGAAGGTCACAACGAATTCGGATGAACTTTTCCATATTCGTCGTACGAACCTGGAAATGATGCTGTCTGACCACAACGCCTACTGCCAGCCACCGTGTCAGGTGGATTGTCCAACCCATATTGATATTCCTGGTTATCTGGAACTTATCGCTAAGGGTGAGATGAAGGAAGCAGCTCGTCTGGTCAAGGAAGTTCTGCCCTTCCCATATATCCTGGGTTTAACCTGTCCTGCGCCATGTCAAAAGGCGTGCCGCCGCGCGCTGGTTGATGAGGAGATTGCTATTTGTCGCATGCATGGTCATGCTGCAGAATACTCCCTGCTCGATCCACCAATCCCGTATCTCAAGGATCCAGATACTGGCAAGAAAGTTGCAATTGTTGGTGGTGGTCCTTCTGGCTTGACCTGTGCATATTATCTTGCACTGCGCGGACACTACTGTAAAGTCTTCGACATGCAACCTCAAGCAGGTGGGCAGTTACGCTACGGTATTCCTGAGTATCGTTTGCAAAAAGACATGATGGACCGTGAGATCGAAGGGGTCTGGAAGCTAGGTGTGGATTTCCAGGCTAACGTCAAACTTGGACGTGATTTCACTCTCGACGATCTCTTTGCACAAGGGTTTGATGCTGTATACCTTGGTATTGGTGCCTGGACCAGTAACGAGCTGAAGGTCGAGGGTGAGGACGCTGATGGCGTTGTCAACGCTATCTCGTACCTCGCAGAAAAGGTCGAAGGTAAGCCTGTTCCTGTGGCGGAAGGCCAGGAGGTGGTTGTGATTGGTGGAGGCTTTACGGCCTTCGACTGCACACGAACCTCACTCCGCCTTGGTGCGAAAGTACACACAATGTATCGTCGTGGTCGCCAGGAGATTGGCGCAACGATGGAGGAGACCGAGGACGGTGAGGCAGAGGGAACAGACCTGCAGTTTTACGTCAGTCAGACAAGGATTATGACCGAAAATGGCAAGGTTACGGGTGTCGAGTTCCAGAAGAACAAGCTCGGTGAGCCTGACGCCAGTGGTCGTCGTCGTCCAGTACCAATTCCAGGTTCAGAGTTTGTTGTAAAGTGTGACGCTGTTGTTCCTGCTATCGGTCAAGCCGTTGATAAAAAGGTCATGACTGCAATTGCACCTCAAGGCGTCAAGGCCACCAAATGGGGAACCGTTCAGACCGATCCTCACAATCTCATGACGGACCGCGCTGGTGTGTTCGCTGGTGGTGACTGTCAGATGGGCGCGAAAACCATTATCGAAGGTGTGGCACAGGGTAAACTAGCGTCACGAGCTATGCACGCCTACCTGATGGGTGAGGAAATGAAGGAAGTGGCGCGTCGTCTGGAGATCGAGGAGCGACGGCCTGATCTCTTCGATATCGTGCCTTATAAGCCTGTCGAGCCGAAGGTGAAGATGCCGATGCTGCCCTACGAGGACCGCACACGCAACTTCAAGATCATTGAGATGGGCTATCTCAAGGAGCAGGCTCAGCGTGAGGCTGCCCGTTGTCTACAATGTGCCTGTCCTGCTGCTGGTCAGTGTGACTTGCAGAAGTACAGTATTGAGCATGGACTTGCTGATAACCGCTTCCATGATGGTGAGCCGACGGATTATCATGACTATGATCTGGACCTGTCGCACAGCTACATTCTGCGCGACCCCAATAAGTGCATCAACTGTACGCAGTGTGTACGTGTGTGTCATGACGTAATTGGCCCCGACTGCTATGGCATGTTCGGCAAGGGCTTCAATACCATTGTTGAGACGCCGTTCAACGTCAGTCTCCACGATACAGATTGTGTGTCCTGTGGTGCCTGTGTGCAGGTTTGTCCTACAGGTTCGCTCATGATGGCAGAGCGCACGCTCAGTCGCTACGCCTTCGCGCTTGATCGCTGCATCTTCTGTGGCGACTGTGTCGAGGTGTGCCCGCACGGTGCGCTTGGTGAGACGCCAAACTTCGAGTTGTCCTTCTTTAACCGTTATGGTAGCGATGTGACGCTTGAGAAGAATGATCTGGCGAATGCTCCGAACTACCTGGTACGCCAGCGCTTGCCACGTAGCAAGAAGAGTTTGCCGATGATGAATCCTCTGGTTCGTCCGTTGCCACCGCGCAGTATTCGTGAGTAATTGTATTCAAGGTTTCTGTAAGAGAAATGCCCCTGCTTTATATATGTGTAAAGCAGGGGCATTTCTCTTGTACGTGTCTTCTTGTATCGTGTACCTTAGAGAGCGACTGGCCCTGTTGGTGCAAATGGTGGAATGCCCATTTGCACGTTAGGCTGTTGCTGACGAATCTGATTATCGACGGAGAGGAGAATGTCGTGCACAACGTTATTCTGCGAAATGGCGCCGATGGCAGCGGTAACAAGCAGGGGATGTATGACCAGACCAACTGCGCCTACTGCTACCTGATCGGTCCAATCTGTTGCTCCCACCTGTACGAGCGTTCCTCCACTCATGCGTTGTAGAGAAACCGTAAGAGCTTTGTTGAAGCCTGTGATAGCTCTTAGCGTATCCTCCTTCTTCAATTGAATAGTAATCTGATTGGGATTGCCGAATTGTTGTACCTGATAGCCCTTTGCCTGATATTCTAGCACGAGAGCTTGACCTATTCTTGGCAGTTCGAGTTGCTCTGTCTGATAAAAGTTCGTTTGCATACTCTTTCCTTTCTCTCTTCACAAAGCGGGCTTACACAAGGTGTAAACCGTTGACTCTTTCTATACGGATAGAAAATAATGAGGTTACATGTTGCTCATCCTTCAAGCAAGCTGATGCGTGTTATAATAAGTAGCACACATTCACAGGAAGGACTTTGTATCGCGATGCAGCGTGTTTTGCGTTTTCCTAGAGGATTTTTGTGGGGAACGGCGTCCTCTAGTTATCAGTGTGAAGGCGGCAATAGGAACAACCAGTGGTATCGCTGGGAGCAACAGGGGCGTATTCTCAGTGGTGAGCAGTGCGATGGCGCGGCGGGATGGTGGGAGCGGGCGGAACGTGATTTTGAGCTGGCTGAACAGATGGAGAACAACGCCCTGCGCTTGAGCCTGGAATGGAGCCGTATTGAGCCAGAGGAGGGGCACTGGGATAACGCAGCACTGGAACGCTACCGTGCCATGTTGACTGATCTTCGCAAACGCAGTATAAGGCCAATTGTCACGCTGCACCACTTTACTGAGCCGCTGTGGTTTGCTCATCGTGGGAGTTTTGCTCAAGAGGCGAATATCCGATTTTTTGTGCGCTATGCTACCCATGTGGTTGAGCAACTGCGAGACCTGTGCGACTTTTGGATGACGATCAACGAACCCAATGTTTATGCTGTACAGGGCTACGAGCTTGGCGTTTTTCCGCCTGGGGAGCAGAATGCCGTGAAGACACTGCAGGTAAGTAGAAACCTGCTACAGGCGCATGTCGAGGCGTTCTATGCGATACGATATATTCAACCCGAGGCGCAAATCGGGTACTGTCTGCACTATCGCCTGTTTGATCCCGCAAATGCCCTCTCACCATTGGACCGGGGTGTTGCTAATGTACAAGATACGCTATTTAACTGGGCGGCGCTACAGGCTGCAGAGAGTGGACGTTTCCCATTTCCAGCAAGTACACTGCTTACACCAATCGCGAGGGCATCAGGAACGCGCGATTTTCATGGAGTGAACTACTACACGCGCAACATGGTGCGTTTCGATCCAGGTGTTCCGATGGAGGTTTTTGGCAAGCGTTTTGTGCGAGCTGATGCGTTACGTAACGACCCGGGATTGGATGAAGACTTCGGTGAAATTTATCCAGAGGGCTTATATCGTGTGCTAAAAGCGGTACATCAACGTACGCGAGGCAACAAGCCATTATATATCACTGAGAATGGTTTTAGTGATGCACGCGATGATCGTCGCCCGCGGGCAATCCTCGAACATCTTGCAATGGTGCATCGTGCTATACGTACAGGTATTCCTGTGCATGGCTATCTGCACTGGTCGCTTGTTGATAACTTTGAATGGAACAATGGCTGGCATGTTCGCTTCGGCTTGATTGAGATTGATCCATCCACTCAGGAACGTTTCCCCCGTAGGAGTGCAAGCATGTATGGTGAGATATGTCGGGCGAATGCAATAACCGAGGACATTGTAGAACGATATGCACCGGAGGCGCTGGAGTCTATCTTTGGCAGGGTGCAGGG
>CAXTCR010000022.1:0-26900 GCA_964242555.1 uncultured Ktedonobacteraceae bacterium | reverse complement strand
TTTCGGAGCAAGATGCGAACGTCCTGACGGAGGATAAGGCGCTTGGCGAGTATCTAGAGGGAGTCCTGGCGGTTTCGAAGTCAAAGGATGTGAAGGCTAGGGCGAAAGTCGCGAGCAATTGGCTCCTGAGCGAGTTAGTGCGCTTGCTCAAAGTCGATGGGGTTGCTGTCCAAGATTGTCGCGTCACGCCGGTAGCGTTCGCGAACTTATTGGACCTGCTTGAAAAAGAGCGCATCACGGGTAAGCAAGCAAAAGAAGTCCTTGAAGACGCGTTCGAAACGGGCGAGATGCCAGAGGCTATTGTGACGCGCAAGGGTATCAAGCCGCCGATTAGCGATACAGGAACGCTCGAGCGCATCGTGGCGGAGGTCATCGCTAACAATGCCAAAGCCGCAAACGATTACCGCAATGGCAAGACCAACGCGCTACAGTCGCTGGTTGGTCAGGTAATGAAGCAGACGCGCGGACAAGCGAAGGCGGACATCGTACAAACGTTGCTGCGCAAGCATCTCGATGAAGCCCAGTCATCATAGTAGAGAACACATGATATAATTGAGAGAGGAACACATAAGGAGTGTTCCTCTTTCCTCTTTTTATTCAACAAGAGAATATGAAAGGCAGTTGCAGGCTATGCACAACGACGTGTCGTCTGCTGCTTTGAACCCCTATGCGATGGCGGTTCAGCAGTTTGAACTCGCGGCTGACAAACTGAACCTCTCCGAGGACATGCGAGAGATTCTCCGGCAGCCCAAACGCGAACTTGCAGTCAATTTTCCAGTGCGTCTCGACAATGGACGCATTAAAACCTTCACAGGCTACCGTGTTCAGCATAATGTAAATCGTGGCCCGGCCAAAGGGGGTATTCGTTATAGTCCGGATGTAACGCTTGACGAAGTCAAGGCATTGGCAATGTGGATGACGTGGAAGTGTGCGGTGGTAGGTATCCCCTATGGGGGCGCGAAAGGTGGGGTCATCTGTGACCCCAAAGGTATGACGCCAGCCGAGTTAGAGCGCCTGACCCGCAGGTATGCCACAGAGATCTCGATCATTATTGGACCGCACAGCGATATTCCAGCCCCCGATGTCAACACAAATTCCCAGGTTATGGCATGGATGATGGATACATTCTCGATGCATGCAGGCTTCTCCGTTCCCGCCGTTGTTACTGGCAAGCCACTCTCGATTGGTGGTAGTGAAGGTCGAAATGACGCAACGGCAACAGGAGTCCTTTTTGTGACTCGACAGGCAGCTAAACGTATTGGTATGCCGTTGAAGGGCGCAAAAGTGAGTATCCAGGGCTATGGGAATGCGGGTGCTATTGCGGCACGTCTTTTCCAGAATGAAGGCTGCAAAATCGTGGCGGTTAGCGATACTCGAGGGGGGATCTACAATGAAGCAGGGCTTGATCCAGCGGCTGTGTTGCGGCACAAACAAGAACGGGGTAGCGTTATTGACTTCCCGCAAGCACAAAACGTACGTGTGCAAGATGTGCTAGAGCTTCCCTGTGATATCCTTATTCCCGCAGCAACGGAGGGCGTAATAACTGCGGAGAATGCCGAGCGTGTTCAAGCCCGCATTGTTGCCGAGGCCGCGAATGGTCCGACAACACCAGAGGCGGATAAAATCCTATTTCAGCGCGGTTGTGTTGTCATTCCTGATATTCTCGCGAATGCTGGTGGCGTGACGGTCAGCTACTTTGAGTGGGTGCAAGACTTGCAAAGCTTCTTCTGGGGCGTTGAGGAGATCACGCAAAAGCTAGAGCTTCTTATGAGCCGTGCCTTTAGCTCTGTTGCGGAGAAAGCCGATCAGCATGGGTGCGATATGCGGCTAGCGGCTAACATGCTCGCTATCTCTCGTGTCGCAGAGGCGACACAGATACGCGGTATTTACCCGTAAAACATTTTACAGACGCGACAGCAAACGCACAGACAATGTTACTGTCTGTGCGTTTGTTGCTATATTGCTCTTAAAAGCTGCGGCGAGAGTCACGTTTGGGAGTACGCTTTGGCGGCTGCTTTGTTGCGCGCTTAGGCGTAACCTTTTTGCGTCCACGACCAGGACTCCAGCCTTCATCCTCCTCTTCCTCCTCGTCTTCGTCGAAGAACTCTTCTTCGTTGTCCTCCTCTTCTTCCACGTCCTCCTCATCGGATGCAAAGTCTACGTCTGGAATGTCGGCATCCTCGACCGCATCGTTCATGTTCAGGCTATCCATGTCATCGGCGGCAAGAGGCACTCCGTCGGGTTCAGCTGTATCGATCTCGTCGAATGAGGGACTCACATCGTCTGAGACAGGTCGTGAGAGTGCGGCAGGACGCTCTCCCAGTCCAATCGGCTCATCGATCTCGTCCAGGTCTTCCTCTGGCTCATTGCGCAGGGGGCGGCGTAATGCAATAGGCTCTTGAGCATCGTCAAGCAGTTCGCCCTCTTCTTCTGGCTTTGGGCCACCAATAGTGCGGCGACCTGCCGCAATGTCAAGCCAAAACTGTGAATAATAATGTGGACGTTCCGAATCTTTGTCGCTATCTTTTCTTGTCGCCATTATATTCTCCTGAATAATTAAGGTAGTTTTCCTGTTCGTTATGATAGAAAGAAACGTTCTTCCTGTCAAGGGAGTATTTTTTCTTACGGATTGGCTCTATAGGCGCTTTGAAGACGTGTCAAGTGCCTAAGTGCATGAATTTTTTGGAACAGGGTGTTTGCGAGGTTGCGTAAACATCTCTATAATACTAGGATAGGAAGCACAATATAACACACCCTTTCTCAGGTATTCGTGCATCTCTACAAGAGAAAGAAAAAAAGTTTGGCGTCTACCGTCTCTCATGTTTAGCAGGCAAGAGGTGCTATGGGGACACCAGGAATTTAGTATGGGAGGAAACCTTTGACGAGGATTCTCGATAGTATTGATGGACCAGAGCAATTACGGAGCCTGACGATTCCACAGATGGAACAGTTGGCCGCAGAGATTCGACGCGAGATCATCGAAAAAGTGTCGGTAAAGGGTGGACATCTGGCGCCCAATCTCGGTGTCGTCGAGTTAACGATGGCCCTGCACTATGCATTTAATACGCCTGAAGATCAGCTTGTCTGGGACATTGGTCATCAGGCATATGTACATAAATTATTAACTGGTAGACGAGATCGCTTTAAGACCATTCGTCAATTTGGCGGTCTCTCTGGCTATCTGCGACGCGAAGAGAGCGAATACGACGTGTTTGGGGCAAGCCATGCAAGCACTTCAATTTCTGCCGCGCTGGGAATTGCTGCTGCACGCGACTTGCAGGGCAAGGACTTCAAGGTGGTTGCGATTATCGGCGATGGCGCGTTAACCGGTGGTATGGCACTTGAGGCGATCAACAATGCAGGTAGCTTGAAGAAGAATTTAATCATTATTATCAATGATAACGATAAATCAATCTCTGATAACGTGGGAGCACTCCACTCCTATCTTTTGAAGGCGCGACAAATGCAGACTTCTCCGAGCTACCAGCGTCTACGCGAGATGGCGAAGGGATCGATAGAGAAATTGCCCGTCGTGGGCGATAAGGCGCGTGAGACAGCAGGCCGCGTCGAGTCAAGCATGAAACATGTTGTTCTGCACAGCAAAACAGGGGCGATTTTTGAGGAACTTGGTTTTAAGTTCTTTGGACCATTCGACGGACATAATATGGAGCAAATGCTGGATGTCTTCGAGAACGTGAAGAAGATTGAAGGACCCGTCATGGTGCAGGTCATTACTAAAAAGGGCAAGGGTTGGGAGGTTGCTGAGGGTGACTCGACCAAATGGCATGGACCGGGTGCATTCGACTATGAGACCGGCGAAATCAAGAAGAACCCCAATGATCCACCTGCATATCAGGATGTGTTTGGCAGCACGCTTGTCTCGATTGCGGAAAACGACACGAATGTCGTCGGCATTACAGCAGCGATGGCAGAGGGGACGAGCCTCAAGAAATTGCGCCAACGCTTCCCTGAACGTTACTTCGATGTAGGTATCGCGGAGCAGCACGCTGTCACCTTTGCGGGTGGCATGGCGGTAGAAGGTCTCTGTCCAGTGGTTGCAATCTACTCGACCTTTATGCAACGTGCGTATGACCAGATTATTCACGATATCGCTGTACAGAACCTGCATGTTGTGTTTGCGATGGACCGTGCAGGTATCGTGGGTGAGGACGGTCCGACGCAGCATGGCGTGTTTGATATTGCATTTATGCGCAATATTCCCAATATGAAGGTCATGGCGCCAAAGGACGAGGAAGAACTGCGGCATATGCTCTATACGGCTGTCTATACCGATGGCCCAGTCTGCCTGCGTTATCCACGTGGCAAGGGTGTTGGAACGCCGCTCACAAAGGACCTGCACAAGCTAGAGATTGGCAAGGCAGAACTGCTGAGTCCTGCAACGATCGAGGAGGCTGAGCGAACCGAGTGCACTATTCTCGCGTATGGCACAACCGTTGCGCAGGCAGAACTTGCCGCACAGGAACTGGCGCAAGAGGGCATTCGCGTCGCCGTCGTCAACGCACGCTGGGCCAAGCCGCTTGATGAGGACATGATTCTGCGACTTGCGAAGAGTACGGGACGCCTCATCACAATCGAAGACCATCTTGTCGCAGGAGGCTTCGGCAGTGCGGTGCTCGAACTGCTTGAGCGTCACGAGCTACACAACATTGACGTACGCGTCATCGGCTTACCTGACAAGTTTGTCGAACACGGTGCCGCGACGCTGCTGAAAGAACTGTATGGCATTTCATCGGCGCACATCAAAGAAGTTGTGCACCACCTGCTTGGTTCGGAAGAGCGTACGCTGGCGTAAGCTGCTTGGAGTAAAGAAGAGCATTCCTAGGAAAGTTCTAGGAATGCTCTTTGTTGTGCATTACTCAAGAAAAGTGAGCATGATATACTTGCGTGAGAAGACATTTGCTCTAAGAAGAATATACTTTTGGATCGCAAAATAGATAGCTATAATGATTTTGCAGCTGAATGGTGAGTTTCAGAAATGAACAAAGAGGATGCCGAGAAATATCTGCGATTGCTTGGGCTGGAGTTGCAAAAGCAGGGCATAGTGGGTGAGATTTTGGTGCATGATGAAATCAAAGTCTTGCTTGATATTAAGAAGCCTGAAGTACGTAGGAATATTGATGCATATTTAGCTGGTGATGAGAATGCTATATTCATACCTAATGATATTGATGCATACTTTGGAGGAAACTCAATCATTCGGGCTTTGATTGCACAAATTACTGTGCGCGAAGGCTTGTCTGAAGACTGGTTAGATGAAGCAATACGTAAAATCTTATATGTGGAAGTAGATGGTAAAGGATGGGAAGAATGTCTTTATTTGCGTGTCTATCTTGCTTTGCCTGCTCATCTATTTGCGATGCAGATTGCAACTGCTACAAGTGTGCATGATATCGAGGTTATTGAGAGGCTCGCTCAGAAATTGCATGTTTCAACAATGCGGGGTGCGTTGTCCTACGCAAAGCAGTATATCCCAGACGAACTGCTGACCCTTGAGATGAGGCTTAGTATAAAGCAAGCTATGAAATTATTGAGGGCTAATCGAAAAGTGCAAGCAAAATGAATAAGAATGATATTACTAAATACTTGCAAATGGTTGGCGAAGAATTAGCGGCGCAGGGAAAGCATTTAGAGATTGTTCTGCTTGGTGGTGCTGCTATGCTCATTGAGGTAGGCAATAGGGAAAGCACTCACGATGTAGATACCTTTTTCGTCTCAGACTTTACGGCACTGATGAAAGCGTCGGCAGTAGTTGCTAGCCGTGAGGGTTTACCGGATGGATGGTTAAATAGTGCTGCAGCTGGTTTTACCTATAACTTTAAGAGACAACCAGATAGAAAGTTGTGGAGAAGTTTTCCTGGAATGGATGTCTATGTCGTTTCATTAGGTTTCTTGTTTGTCACAAAGATTATAGCAAGCCGCTATAAAGATCGTCAAGATATTCAAGCGTTGGCTTCTCTGCTCAATATTAAGCGGCGGAAAGACGCCCTGACTCTTGTGACAACATATGTTGCTAGTAACGATATAAGTGCAGAGGTTTTAGATGAAATTACATATCTATTTGAGGCATAGCTCATGAGTAGTGAAGCGATAACTGCACTGCGCCAATACAAGTGGCAAACAGTAGCCGACACCTTCGATCAGATTTGTAAGGGTACACACGTATGGGTAGCAATCGGTAATTTTCTAAATGATTGGTGGTACTTCTCAACTAAGCACAGGGCTGAACTTATAGAAACTCCTATAGCCCCTGCTTCAACCCCTAAGATGCATCGTTGGGCATCTTTTTGTGCCGCAATGGTAGAATGGCTTTGTGAGCAAGATAACGTGCCCTGTCCTACCTGGACAAGCAAAGAATGTTATATTTTGTCTAAACCATGGTTTTATGATAAGGAATGGACGAGAAGAGCGAAACTGCTAGCAACAACGCCAGCGGCTTTTAAGCGGCGTAATATATTTGTGGGCGATCGAATGTTTTTAGGCAAGAAAGACTTAAAAGCATCATTAGAGTCTACGGGTAAAGAACTTGCTTAAGCAATAGCTGCTTGGGTTCTCTACTCCACGATGCGCCCATCGCGCATCGTGATAATCCTGTCCGCTATATGTCCAACTTCCATCGCGTGCGTCACGATCACGAAGGTTTGGCCATTTTGTTTGTTGAGTGTGGTAAGCAGGTTCATGATTTCTAGGGCGGTTTCGCTATCGAGGTTGCCGGTTGGTTCGTCGGCCCAGACGATGGCGGGGTTGTTGGTCAAGGCCCTTGCGATGGTGACGCGCTGTCGTTGACCGCCAGAAAGCTCGGCGGGACGATGGCCGGCACGGGCTGAGAGTCCCACAAGGTCGAGAACTTCTAGCGCACGTTTGCGCGCTTTGCGACTGGGAACTTTCGAAACGAGCATTGGCAGTTCTACGTTTTCGACGGCACTCAGGACTGGCAGTAAGTTGAAGTCTTGGAAGACGAAGCCCATGTGTTTGGCACGGTAAGACGTACGTTCGTTGTCACTTAAGTCGCGCAGATTGTCGCCACGAATGAAAATATCGCCTTCGTCGATGCTGTCCAGACCAGAGAGACAGTTCAGAAGTGTTGTTTTGCCGCAACCACTTTGTCCCATGATCGCGACCATTTCTCCTTGCGCTATCGAGAGGTTAATACCTGCGAGTGCTTCAACCCGCAGGTGTCCATTGCGATAGATTTTTTTGACATTTTTTGCTTGAATAATTCCAGCTTGTACTGTGATCATGAGAGATGATTCTGCTTCCCAATATGCTATCTATATGTCTATTATATGCCTGCTATTTTCTGTAGTACATTCTTGTTACAAAGTGTGATGTGCTTACGCCCTAGCTCTATGGCTCCAATCTCTTTGAGGTCACGTAGGGCTACGCTCACCGTTTCACGATAGGTGCCCAGATGTTCTGCCAATTCTTCATGACTAAGCCCATCAACGATTAATGTTTCCTGTGCTAATTGTAGCAAAAGTGTTGCGAGTCGTGCATTGACACTCTTGAAGGTTGTATTCACAAGCTGTGCTTCAAGCAGCGCAACGTGTTGTCCTGCGTTCTTTAGCAATGCAGCTGTGACAGAAGGTTTATGGGCGAGAACGTGTTCGATGTCCTGTTTGCTAATGATGCACAGCCGCGCCTCTTTAATGACTTCGGCGAAACTGCTGTATATGCCATCTCCGAGCAGGGACAGCTCCCCGAAGGGGCTATCTATTTGGGGAATGGCTGTAATAAGTTTGCGTCCATCGGTCGAAAGATGGTAGAGGTGAACAAGGCCCGAGACCAGCAAAAAGAGCGTCGTCCCTCTTTCTCCTGGTCGATACAGAATACGTCCTGGTGCATATGTGACGACCGTCGCGATGTGCTCTATGTCGTGTAGCTCGGTACTATTAAGCTGACGAAAGAGAGCGTTACGCGCGAGAAAAGCACCTTTCTCCTCTAACGTGTTCTCAATCGGCTTATTTGTGGAAGATTGATGAAGTTTCTCGGACACTGGCTTGTCTACTACGTTTCCTATGTCTATTTGGGCAACATGAGCTATTGTATCACACATAGGGGCTAGACTGCATTACGCCCTCGTTCAGCTTTACAAGCTGAACGAGGGCGTAATGCAGTCTAGCCCATACAATGAAAGTGTATATTGCTTAACATTATTTCGCGCTTGTGAGGTAAATGGCCTCGGTGCGATTGCGTGCGTGAAGCTTCTCGAAGATGTTCTGGACGTGTTTGTGGACCGTTGATTCCGCGATACAGAGTGTTGCCGCGATCTCGCGATTCTTTTGACCTTTACGCATTAGGGCAAGTATTTCCTGCTCGCGGTCCGTCAGTGGCCGTGCAGGAGGTAGTGTTGTGGAGGACTCCGAGGATGCTTGAGCCTTTGCTAGTGTGGAGAAGCGACGCAACGAAGAGCGGCGCGGAATGCGGTATGCGACAGCATTTGTCGTCTGCCCCTCTCGTGGCTCCTCTTCTAACGTTTCTTCGTTTACTAGCTCGTTCCAAAGGCGCGACTCATGCTCTTTGCCCAGAGTGCGAAGGTGTGCGACAACCTGGCTGGCAAAGGTACCGGGGAGGCAGAGTTCTTTGCGTGCTGCACTGCGAACGGCATGAACAAGTGCGTCAGGCTCAATGTCTTTTGTAATGTACCCTGTTGCTCCACGTTGTAGAGCCTGAAACAGGTGTTTTTCCTGGCGTGAAGCTGTGAAGATAACCACGTTTGACTCGGGCGAACTTGCCAGCACGCGCTCAGTCCCTTCGAAGCCATCGCATTCTGGCATGTCGAGGTCCATGAGGACGACCTCGGGTTTGACGTGTGCGGCCTGCTCTTGAGCCTCTATTCCATTTGAGGCTTCGGCAACCACTTCCAGGTCGTTTTCCTTTTCGAGCACTTCGCGCACGACGCGTCGCATGAGAGAGTGGTCATCAACAATCATAATGCTTACCATGTGTATATCCCTTTCTACTTCTACTACCCCTAAAAATGAGATTAGCCGTTACGCTAACCATAAATATGTGTATACTACACATATACTCCCTGATGCAAGAAGCAAGCAAAGATGTTTGTGAATATGTCGATTGCTCGTAACGCTTATATTCTCTACAAATAGCTTATGTATCGGCTATTTTTCTGGTTTCATAGGTCAGACGTACTTTACGTAGGAAAGGGCGGCGTTGGAAAGAGGGTAAAAGGCCCTTTGGTACTAATGGGGCAAGAGGGGTAGGACTGGGACCTGGTACAGCTGAAAAGAATCGATGCTTGTGTAAGGCAAGGGCATCATACGCGATTAAGCGCACACGATGATAGCGTGTTTTTGCTTGCATACTACCCTCCTCCCTACAGCACCGCAACATTTCTTGGGGGAGTATAACACGAGTAGCGGATAGAGCGAAAGTAGGGAGAGAATGTATTGCTCCATTTCGATAGAAATAAACGAGAAATTGTAGTTGTTATCAAACGTGTACAAGCTCTTATACAAAACGTGTGTTGACCTTATAGGTGATAGAAGTTGAAGAACACAAACATTTAAGGGCTGCTCTATTGGACCTTTTTTGCTGTCAAAACGGGGATTGCTGTCAACGTTGTGGTATAAGGGGACATCATATAATAAGAGATGGCTTAGGGGCTTGTCTAAACGTTCGTAATGGTATATACTTGCATCTTAGCGGAAGGAGTCTTCCGCATCGTGTGATGCATTCATACACATAAGTACACACGCCCTTCCGCATGCGCCAACCCTGGGGTCCTTTGAATTACCTTATTCAGAAGAGATGGAGATGGGAAAGCCCTGGCGGACCCTGACGCTTTGTTTCGCGGAGGGCGGAGGATTCAAGGGAGGATCCGTCTTTGGCAAACGTCATTGCAATGAAACAACTTCTGGAGGCTGGTGTTCACTTTGGACATCAGACCCGTCGCTGGAACCCCAAGATGGCGCCGTTCATCTTCATGGATCGCAACGGCATCCACATCATCGATCTCCAGCAGACCGTGACGCGTCTCAACGATGCGTACAAATTTATCGAGCAAACCGCGTCAGAGGGTGGCACCATTCTCTTTGTTGGCACGAAGAAGCAGGCACAAGAAGCCATTGCGGAAGAGGCCAAACGCTGTGGTATGTACTATGTCAACCAGCGCTGGCTTGGTGGCATGTTGACTAACTTCCAGACCATTCAGTCCCGTATTCGCTATCTTCGTGACCTTGAGTCTCGTCGAGATCGCGGTGACTTCGATCGCTTGCCGAAGAAGGAAGTGCAGCAGTTGACCGACGACATGAACCGCTTAGAGCGAATTCTTGGTGGCATTAAGGATATGCGCCGTCTGCCAAGCGCGCTCTTCATTGTCGACACACGTAAAGAGCGGACCGCCGTTATGGAGGCACGACGCCTGGAAATTCCTATTGTCGCGCTTGCGGACACCAACTCAGACCCCGACGAGATGGATTATCCAATTCCAGCAAATGATGATGCAATTCGTGCCGTCCGCTTGCTTTGTGCGAAGATTGCTGACGCCGTAGTTGAGGGACGCCGCGAGCTTGATGCGCGTAATAAGGACACCGAGACTGGTGAGACGGATGGCAATGAGCCAGTTGTCACAAGCGAGACCTTCACCGCGCCCGCTACTGAGACGCAAGAGGCACCAGCCGCTACTCTCACGACGCAAGAGGTCGCTCCCATCAATAACGCGGTTGTCCAGGAGACGGTCGCGACAAGTGGAAACGCAGCGGTGGCTGTAGCGGAAGTACAGACATCCCCTGAGACCGCTCCTAGCACCGCAACACCTGAAGAGTCTCCTGCTACAAGCACTGCTGAAGCTGCAAATCAACCAGAATTGGCGACAAGAGAAGCACTCTAAGATAGATGACTTGTCTGGCGGGAGGTTACGAGGCACTTGCCTCCGCCTCCCGCTTCTTACTGTAATAATAGAGCGTGGAAACACGAATAGACACACTTGTCAAGCACTCAGAACCCAAAAGAGAGGGACAGGAGTCGTTGTACTGTTCCAATCCTCTGAGTATCATACACAACAAGAATGAGGAGAATAATTATCATGGAATACACTCCTGCGGACGTAAAAAGCCTGCGCGAGGAGACTGGCGCGACATTTGCTGATTGCAAAACAGCTCTTATGCAATCAAGCACACGAGCCGAGGCGGTCAAGTATCTTGATGCGCGTCGAGACAAGAAGGCCGAGAAGATGGTTTCGGCTGGTCGTGAGACAAAAGAGGGTGGAGTATTCTCCTATGTCCACCACAACCACAGCGTTGGCGTCCTGCTCGAACTCAATTGCAGCACGGACTTTGTGGCACGCAGCGAAAGCTTCCGCAAACTTGCAAGCGAACTCTCACTGCAAATCGCTGGTGTTGCACCCAAGTACATCAATTATGAGGATGTCCCTGCTCAGACAGTAGAAGAGGCTCGTAACAGAATTCTTGAAGACCCTGCAAGTCAGCGTGTGCCAGAAGCGCGCCGCGATGAATTTCTGAATGGTAAGCTCAAGAAGGAGTTTGGCACCGATGTGCTGATGATGCAGCCATGGGTGAAGGATGAGTCCGTCACGGTTGGCGAGCTTGTACGTAAGGCTATCGCTGAGACCGGTGAGAACATCGTAGTGCGCCGCTTCAGCCGCTTCAAATTGGGCGAGTAGCATGGAACTTGCATATAAACGCATCCTGCTCAAATTGAGTGGTGAAGCGCTTGGGTCTCAGGGCTTTGGTATAGACGCGGAGACAGTCCGGCGTATTGCAGGCGAGGTCAAGCGTGTCTATGATCTGGGCGTTGAAGTTGCAATGGTCATTGGTGGTGGCAACATGTGGCGTGGAGCCGATGCTGCCGCCACCGGCATTGACCGCTCGACCGCCGATTATGTGGGTATGCTTGCGACGGTCATGAACTCGCTCGTCATGCAAGATGCGCTTGAGAAGCTTGGCATTGCGACGCGCGTGCAGACAGCGATTGATATGCCGCCGGTTGCGGAGCCATTTATACGACGGAGGGCGATACGGCACCTGGAAAAAGGACGTATTGTCATTCTTGCCGCCGGTAGTGGCAATCCATTCTTTACAACGGATACGGCAGCGGCGTTACGCTCTGTGGAGTTAAATACACAGGTGCTATTGAAGGCGACGAACGTCGATGGCATCTATGACGATGATCCGCGCCGCAACCGGAACGCGAAAAAGTTTGAAGAAATCAGCTATATGCAAGCATTGAACATGGGGCTGCGAGTGATGGATAGTACAGCGCTCTCTCTGTGCAAGGATAATCACATGCCGATTATTGTATTCAACTTGCATCAGGATGGTGCATTGGAAACCATCATGCGCGGCGAAAAGTGTGGTACACTCGTTTCTGACGTGAAAGATTTAATGTAGTGGTGCCTGAACGCAGAAAACGCACCACCTGTGTTCTCACGTCCCATTTTTAGAGTGCTCCTGGAACGTGGTACACTCATAGAAAAAGGGAGTTTTGAAACATGCCAACAGATGATTTATTTAGCGATGGCGAACGTCGTATGCAGAAGGCGATTGAGGCGCTGAAACAAGACCTCGCGGCAATTCGCACTGGGCGTGCCAGTTCAGCACTGGTTGACCGAATTCAGGTTGACTATTATGGAACACCAACGCCGATTATTCAGGTTGCAACGGTGTCGGTTCCAGATGCGCGTCAAATCGTTATTCAACCATACGATCGTAAAATGATTTCTGACATCGAGAAGGCAATTCAAAAGTCGGACCTGGGCATCAACCCAAGTAATGATGGACAGGTCATTCGTCTGAACATTCCACCAATGAGTGAGGAGCGCAGACGCGACATGGCGAAGACGCTTCACAAGAGGCTGGATGAGCACAAGGTCGCGATTCGCAACATTCGACGAGATGTTCAAGACAAACTTCGTGACCGTGAAAAGAAGAAAGAAGTTTCTGAAGATGAGCTAAAGCGGAGTACTGAAAAGCTGCAAAAGCTCACCGATCGCTTCATCGACGAGATGGATAAGGTCGGCAAAAGTAAGGAACAGGAACTCATGGAGGTCTAGCACTTGGCTAAGATAAACAATCTCTTTTCATCTCGAAAGGAGAACGTTGCGTCGCAGTCACAGCCTGTCGCAACAGAGCAAGCCAGTCAGCGCGTACGCCACCTTGCCATTATTATGGATGGTAATGGACGATGGGCGACAAAGCGTCATCTCCCCCGCCTTGCAGGACACAAGGCAGGTGTGACGGCGTTGCGTCGCGTCGTAGAGTGTGCTGCCGATGAGAATATTGAGATGCTCAGCGTCTACGCCTTTTCAACCGAGAACTGGGGGCGGCCACGCACTGAGGTAGATGGTCTCATGCGTCTCTTCTGGGAGACCATTCGCTCGGACCTGGACAAGTTGCACCGCGATGGAGTGCGTCTGCGCCATCTTGGTCGTCTCTATGACCTATCAGCCGACATTCAACAGGCTGTGCGCGACTCTGAGGAACTGACGCGCAACAACACGCGTATCGGCCTGAATGTCTGCTTCAACTATGGTGGGCGCGCCGAACTCGTTGATGCGGTTCGCCAGATCATTGCCGACGGCAAGCATCCCGATAGCATCAATGAAGAGATGATCGCATCGTACCTCTATACACGTGACCTGCCCGATCCCGATATGGTCATTCGCACGGCGGGTGAGATGCGGGTCAGCAACTTCTTGCTCTGGCAATCAGCCTACAGCGAGTATCACGCTACACCTACCCTCTGGCCAGACTTCGGGCGCGAGGACTTGCTACAGGCGCTCGACATCCTCAAGAGCAGAAATCGCAAGTTTGGGTTGACCCCTGATCAGGTGAAGTAAATAGCTTGTATGAAATATATAGGACGGTTACATTAACCGTCCTATTTTGTTTTTCTACAATTGAAACGTTTATAATGATAGCAGCAGTACAAGTTTAGAGTATCTCTGCTGCCGGCGAAAGGCAACACTTATGAAGTATATTAACGTAGCTGTAGCTATACTAATTGCACTACTTGGTTTCTTTATTGGCAGTTTTATTCATATTGGGTATGGGAGTGGAGCGCTTATAGGAGGCTTTTTAGGTATCGTGCTTGGTTGTTTGTTTTTTGATTGGCGAAGGAGAAAAAGCGAAACGCTCTCTTCTAATTTACTCAGTCATGAACTTATTCAAGCGCACGAGGCGTTGAAGGCAGAGGCCGAGTTTTACATGCATCAAAAGTTTGATGGTGGTCCACGCTAGCAAGAGGCATGCATAATACTTCTATGAGCGTTTATATACTCTGACAAGTTCACTTGCATGGTCATACAATTCAACGTCTACGGGCACCTCCACATTTTTCTGGTCACTCACAAAGACCGCTAAACCATCTTGCACTATATCCTCAGCTATCAGTTGCCCATTGGCAAGAAGGCGTACTTTTGTTATGCCTACACGAGCGTGGTCTATAATTGAGCCACTTGCGTAAGTGTGCTTGCAATATGTGCAAAAACGGGGTAGGATGACTTTATTCCATTTCTTAGTGTATGCTGTTTCGTTTCTGTAACAAGGGACGCGCTTTTAGCGTAAAGGATAGTATACGCTCTTTTGTTACTGGGAAGATTCTACCCTGATGAAGGTTATTGTAGAGGAGTTGTAGGGTGCAGCGAGCGAGTGAAGAGCCGTTACAGGCTGAGATAGTGCCAGTCGGCGAAAAGAAAAAATCGTCAATTGGTCAGCGCTGGTTGACAGCAGGTATTGCAATGCCTGTTGTGCTCCTCTTTGTCTGGTTTGGTGGGTGGCTCGCGTTTGCTGCTGTCTTACTCGTCGTTGTCCTGGGAACATTAGAGCTACACAACATGCTGCTGCATGCTGGCTATCATCCGTTGATCTGGGTTAGTTTTGGTTTGAGCATTCTTTTTCTGGTTGCCGCCATGCTTCCGCAGCAACGGGAATTAATTCTCGAAACTAGTCTGGGAGTAGGGTTGCTGGCATCATTTCCGTGGCTCTTTCTGCGTAAGAAGCTTGATGGTGCGATGGTAGATTGGGCATTAACGCTGGCTATCTCGATTTATCTCGGCTGGCCTATGAGTTTCTTCCTGTTGTTGCGTGGTGCCAGCTCCAGCCGAATTGATATATTTCATCTGCTAACCAATCCTTCATGGCTCTACCTGCCGCGTGGAGTCTGGTGGCTCTTACTGCTCCTGCTTGGCGTATGGGGTTTTGATGCGGCTGCATTTTTCGCGGGACGTTACTTTGGACGCCACAAACTCGCTCCTAGAATTAGTCCCGCGAAGACGTGGGAGGGTGTGCTCGGTGGTCTTGTGCTCTCTATCGTGGCCGCTCTCTTATTAACCGTAGTACCTTTAGGTGTTCCGTGGTATCTTGCGATTGTGCTTGGTATACTGCTAGGGGTCGCAGCAGTCTACGGAGACCTCGCAGAGTCGTTGATTAAGCGGCAAACGCGCGTCAAAGATAGTGGCCAAATTATGCCAGGGCACGGCGGTATGCTTGATCGTATAGACAGCCTACTATTCGCTGTAATTGTTGTCTATGTCTTCTCGCAGCTTATCGGCAAGTGAGGACCATGAGTACACGCTTTCGCGCATTCCTGGTATAATTTAAAGAGGAACAAAACATACTGTTTGCTCGTATAGTAAGCGAACAAGACATTTGTTGTGTGATAAAAACTATGACTCCATTTCCAAAACGCATTGCCCTGCTCGGTAGTACTGGCTCGATTGGGCGACAAACATTAGATGTTGTACGACGCTTTCCCGAACACTTCCGCATTGTCTCTCTTGCTGCGCGCAGCAATATTACACTATTAGCACAGCAGGTAGAGGAATTTCATCCACAACTCGTGGCGTGCATTGCCGACACGCCAGAACTTGAACGTGCCGCGACAAGCGCACTTCCTGGGGTAGTACTGGGCAAGCAAGGACTGACCGTAGCCGCGACACATCCAGACGTAGATATTGTTGTTGTCGGCACCTCAGGCTTAATGGCTTTGGAGGCTACGCTGGCAGCTATCGAAGCTGGTAAGACAATCGCGGTTGCGAATAAAGAGACGCTGGTAATGGCGGGTCATATCGTCATGCCTGCTGCCCAACATGCACATGTGGATATATTTCCTATAGACAGTGAACATAGCGCGATCTGGCAATGTCTGCGTGGAGAAGCGCATAGGGACATTGAGCATTTAATTATCACTGCCTCGGGTGGACCATTCCGTCATTCCACACTTGAACAGATGAAGTCTGTGACGGTTGAACAAGCTCTAGCTCATCCTACATGGCGCATGGGACCGAAAATCACCATCGACTCCTCGACACTGATGAATAAAGGGCTAGAGGTTATTGAGGCACACTGGTTGTTCGATATTCCCTACGAGCGTATCGAGGTCGTGGTCCATCCCGAGAGCATTGTGCATTCGATGGTCGAATTTGTTGATGGCTCTATCAAGATGCAAGCAAGTCTGCCAAGTATGCACCTGCCGATTATGAACGCTCTTGCCTATCCTCAGCGCTTGCAAGCCGCCGATACCGGACTTATTCGCGAACTGCGTTGGTCGGACGTAAGACAGCTCAATTTTGAGGACCTGGATGTCTCACGTTTCCCTTGCTTTCGACTTGCGCTTGAAGCGGCGAAAAAGGGCGGGACCTATCCTGCGGTGCTAGTTGGAGCCGATGAAGAGGCGGTTGATCTGTTTTTACATGGGAAAATCGGATTGTTAGGGATAGCGGAACTGATTGAGGCTGTGATGGAACGTCATGCATCTATTTCGCAGCCCGATGTGGCGGAAACGCTAGATGCGTGTGGGTGGGCGAGAAGCATGACACAAGAATTGTATGCAACGAAGATGACACATAGATTGTAAAGGAACTACGGAATGAATAACTGGTATCTACTTGCTGCCATTCCAGTATTCGGGTTGCTTGTGCTTGTCCATGAATTTGGACATTTTATTACCGCCAAGTGGGCAGGCATCCGCGTCGAGGAATTTGGGCTTGGCTTTCCTCCTCGCATCGTGGGCATTCGCAAGCGCAATAGTGGGGGCTGGGAGGTAATCTGGCTTGGTGGCAACAGCAGTGCCGAAGATGCATATAGCGATGGGAAACAGACGCCGTTTAGCGGTACAAGTGGCGGTGTGAGTACTCCTGCTACTTCCGATCATACCATCTATTCACTGAATTTTTTGCCTATTGGCGGCTTTGTGCGTATGCCCGGCGAGAATGGCGATATGACCGATGCTGATGGCAAATATGATGCTGGCAGCTTTGCCGCGAAGTCGGCGGGTAAGCGTATCATCGTGCTGGTCGCGGGCGTTACCATGAATGTGTTGCTGGCAATGGTGCTGTTTACAATTGCATATGGGCTTGGTGAGCCAACCTTTCCAGCGATGGTCGGGACAATCGAAGCAAATTCGCCCGCGCAGGCAGCTGGCTTACGTCCCGATGATACGATACTGAGTGTGAACGGTGTCTCTGTCAAAACGTTTGATGACGTGGTGGCGCAGGTAAATAAGGTCGTTGTGGCTGGTAACAACGCACAAGCAACTGTACCGGTCAATCTCGTCATTCAGCATAAGGGGAGCACAACAGCTCTTCCCGTTACGGTTAATGCGCGAACGCATCCACAAGCCAATCAGGGAAAGATGGGTATAACGACGAAGGAAGTAATCGTCAAATCTCCTTTGTGGCAAGCACCTTTCAAGGGCATTGTGCATACGTACGAGGTGACGCGTGACTTCATCGGGGCAATAGGGCAGATGATCAGTGGGGCGATTCGACCCCAATTGGCGGGTCCTGTTGGCATTGTGAAGATAACGGGCGAGGTCGCTCAGACGGTGCCGAATCTTGGTTGGTGGCCTATTCTTAGCTTGACGGCGATATTAAGCCTGAACCTTGCCATCATCAACATCTTACCTTTCCCCGCTTTAGATGGTGGACGCATCCTATTGATACTGATTGAATTGCTACGCGGTGGGAAGCGTCTCAAGCCAGAGCGAGAGGGTATCATTAATTTAATAGGTATGGCAATTTTATTGACCCTGATGATTGTTATCACTTTTAGTGACCTCACTCATTGGGGCGGTTAGACGCAACTAGTTCAGCAGAGCGTTCGTGAACAGTCACGGACGCTCTCAAAACGATTCCCGTCGTTTCTGAGGGAATATGGAGTAATTTGTAATGAGAAGAAAGACCCGACAGATACATATCGGCAATGTGGCTATCGGCGGCGATGCACCCATTGCTGTGCAATCTATGACAACCACTTATACACGCGACGTGAAAAGCACGGTCGAGCAGATTCATCGACTGGAAGATGTTGGCTGCGAGATTGTGCGCGTGGCTGTACCAGAGATGGAAGATGCGTTCGTCATCAGTGAGATAAAAAAGCAAATTTCGATTCCGCTCGTTGCGGATATTCACTATGATCCTGCCCTTGCGTTAGAGGTCATTCGTCAGGGGATCGACAAGGTACGCATCAATCCCGGCAACCTGCTCAATGGGCGCAAGTCGCTGGAGCAGATTGTGGCTGCTGCGAAGGAACGCGGTATTGCGATGCGTATCGGTGTGAACTCTGGCTCAATTGATGCACTTGATCAGAAGGCGCAGATGCAGCGCATCCAGGTTCGGCTTCGTGACGATGGTGTGTTGGAGCGCACCGATCCAACTGAGGCACGACGTAAGGAGCGGGAACACCTTTCCGAGCGCATGGTGATGAAAGCTTTGGAGTACATAAGCTGGTGTGAGGAGATGGATTATCATGAGATCGCTGTCTCATTGAAATCCTCGACCGTGCTCACCGCCGTTGAAGCATATCGGAAATTCTCGCAGCGTTCAGATTATCCCCTGCACCTTGGCATTACCGAAGCGGGAACACTTGTTGGCGGCTCGGTAAAATCTGCCGTTGGTCTGGGTCTATTGCTTGCAGAAGGTATTGGCGACACAATTCGCGTGAGCTTGAGCGCGGAGCCAGAGGAAGAGATTCCGGTTGCATACGACATTCTGAAGGCGCTGGAGTTGCGCAATCGCGGTGTAACCTTTGTTTCTTGCCCCTCGTGTGGGCGCGTTGAGATCGACGTGGTGCAGGTCGCGAACGAGGTCGAGCGACGATTGACGAAGGTGCAGACGCCGATTCAGGTAGCAGTGATGGGCTGCGTCGTCAACGGTCCTGGCGAATCTCGTGATGCGGATGTTGGTCTTGCCGGTGGTAAGGGCAAGGGTGTGATCTTCCGCAAGGGTCAGGCAATCAAGACGGTGCCCGAAGATCAGTTCCTCGATGCCGTGCTTAAAGAGGTTGCAAGCATTCTGCCTCCTGCTGAGGCAAAACTTGTGTATCCAGAAGGTGGTATCCAGGAGACTGCAGGGTCCCATCGCACCCGCGACGAGGGAATGAATTTACCAATTGCCAAGAAGTAGTGGATGTCCATCACGCAAAAAAGCCGCATCTCCCGGGAGATGCGGCTTTTTTGCGTGATGGACGATACAGAACTCGAATCTGTGACCTCTACGATAGGGTAGGTAGCCAGCGCGTTACTCTTGCGAGCACGTTTCCAACTACCCCCCTCCGAACCGGACGGACACCTTTCAGCGTATCCGGCTCTCCAAAGGTACCGACTTACGTCCTAAGCGGCCCTAATAACCACAGTGTACAACCCTCACACGTTCACGCTTCGCGCTATCGTATGGGAGTCTTACTCTGGGGCCTACAACCTTTCGGGAGTCCTTCAAACTCTCTATTGACTGTGTTTTACCTACGTTTGCGGTTCGGACAACAGCGACGGGGTAGAGCAACCCGCCCGTGACAATGACTTGAGTTACCCTGATGGGTACTACTGGCACCCCCGTAACCATAGTTTGCACAGTCCATACGATCTCGCGTCTTTCCGCTCCCTCATGCAATTCGGACAATGACGACGGTTTCCCGTTCGCTAGAGTGAGTGAGTCACAAAGGGCACCCTTGCATAAGTTCTGCGGCGCGTGTCGTTTTATTGAGTTGTTCAGGTACTCGTTTTCCTAATGCGGCCTGTGGGTAAAACCTCACTAGGATGAACCACCTATTAACATAGGCTTTCTCGGATCATACGCCAGGTCTGATACTTTCAGCCCGTCGTATGTTCCGTTATGGATTTTCCGGTGACACTCCTGACACACTGGAACCTGTTTCCGATTCAGTTTCGCTAGTAGGCTGTTAAACCCTTTCGCTTGCTTGTCGGTCATTTTCCGAATGTGCCTGACGTGGTGCATTGCTACTCCGCTATATTCAAAGCAGATGCAACACGGCAATCCTAGCTTGGACCTTACTCGCATCCGTTCGTGCATCCGAACCAGGTCAACAGTCGGGCTATTTGTGAATGCCTTTCTGTCAATTGTCCAGTCCGTATTTCTGTAGAATGCGATGGTCCGTTGTTGCCCTTTGCGCGTGAGATTTACTTGAACGCCTTTGTTCTTGATAATCCTGGTTATTGGCACCTGTTTCTTGGCCGCTAGCGTTTTTGCTAGTGAGAACTTCAGGATGTATTGTATCCTGCTGAGTTCTACCCAGTTGTCCGTAGGCCGATAATAATTCTGCAAACCCCTGTTTATGGAGCTAAACAGGCTCACTATCTGGTCTTCGTCCAACAAGGTCCAGGCTTTCTTGTGCAGAGGTCTACCGTGAGCATCACAGAACCCTTTCTGACAGAGCTTTTTAATTAGCTCGTTCGTCGGGGCTTTCAACACTATCTGCATGCCGGTTGATCTTCGCTTAAAGGTCTTCCCACTTGCATTAGTTGATAGCGTTTGCTTCTGTTCCGCTGTTTTCGACCTGCCTAGCCGTATTCTGTAACCTAAGAATTTGGCGTCTGACGTTCGAGCATTGGTAATCACCGTCTTTTCCTCGCTTAAAGTCAAGTCGAGTTTGGCTTTTAAGAATAGCCTTACTTTCTCCTTGATCTCTTCTGCAAGGCATTTGGGGCCGGTGACTCCAACAACCCAATCATCAGCATAGCGTACATAACGCACCCGCACAAAGTTCGGGTCTTTTGGGTCCAGCGAGGGAAATTTTCGCATTTGGACACCCAATTCCCTGTATTCCTCGGTGTTGATCTTTCCGGTCTTCGCCAAGTACTGTCGCCGTTTTTGTAACGAGCGATATTCAGGGTTGGGGCGTCTCAACTCGCCTTTTTCTAGCTCTTTCTGCAATTGTTCGACGTATTCGTCTAGCTCATGCAGATAGATGTTTGCTAGTATTGGGCTTGCTATGCCACCTTGTGGTGTACCTGCGAGGCTGTCTTTCCTTGACTCGTCTAAGTCTTGGTAGCCAGCATTCAAGAATTTCCAGATGAGGTCGAGAAAACGCTCATCTTTAATCTTCTTTCTCATGATATCAACCAGTATTGCATGGTTGATGTCATCAAAGCAGGCTTTTATGTCTCCCTCTAGGAACCATGTGGTCCCGCTCCATTTCCCCTGGATTTCTTTTAACGCGCTGTGACAACTACGAGAGCTTCGGAACCCATGACTGCTGTCCTTAAAGTATGCGCCATAGGGACTATCGTACACGGCTTCGAGGACGAGCCTCACTACCTCTTGCACGATTTTGTCTCTGGCACTTGGGATGCCGAGTTTCCTCATTTTCCCATTACTCTTCGGAATCAGTGCCCTTCTGACGGGGTGCGGCTGGTACTTTTCAGTTCTCATCTCTTCGATGAGTTTCCTGATTTCGTCCATTCCAAAGCCGTCAATAGTTTCCTCGTCTGTGCCTGGGGTCATATTCCCAGGCTTTGACTTAATTCTCTCGTAAGCCAGAATATAGAGTTCCGGCTTGAATAGCAGTCTGTACAGATCAGAATTAACCCACTCGCTCTTTGCATTGAGCTTGCGGATTACTTCCAATCTTTGCAGACCGTCTGAGCAACCCGCATTTTCTAGCATGAGCGGTGTGTCTCCTTATTCTGTTTTGGTTTCACGGACTACTACCCTGAAATCCTGGGTACCTCCCTACGGTTGCTAGGGTCGCCTAGCCACCGTCCCATCTCTTCGGCCTGATGCACCATCCGGTACAGCCTACAGATAGGCGATGGAGTACCTTGTATACACCCCTTCCCCGTGTCTCAAGCATTACCCTGAGCATTTGAGTACTATGGGTGCTCTGTCACCATGAGGCTCTCGCCTTTTAGGTGATCCCCTGGTTACATACCTTCCCTTGTCTCCACTTAGGTTCTCTGTTCGTTGGTACCCCTCTCACTGAGGGTTGCTGTGATGAGATACCTTCTGATACACTGACATCGTTTGTATCAGACCATCACACAGGCTCAATAGTACCATGATTGCCTGGGTCCCGCGCAAGACCGCTCAACTAGAGTTTAAGCAGTTTAGCTTTAACCATATGGAGATTAGCTGACAGACCTGGACAGTAGGTACTTAGTCCATCCTGCCTTACTAGCGTCATGCTATTGTTCCCTGCCTCCTTTCGGAGTAAGGTAAGACGCTGCTTTACACTCAGGTGTCCTCTTCAGAGTAATGAAAAAGAGACAGCTTCTATCGAAACTGCCTCTCTTCCATCATGGGCGATACAGGAGTCGAACCTGTGACCTCTTGCGTGTCATGCAAACGCTCTAACCAACTGAGCTAATCGCCCTTACCCCAAAGAGTAAGTATCAGAGTGACCGTACATCTACGGTTTGGAAAGGTACACCTCTCAGGGCGCACATGTCAACGTAGCGCTCTAACCAACTGAGCTAATCGTCCTCATTTGAATGTGAGTTAATAATATCATTGCGTCTGACTGTTGTCAAGTCCGAATTTTCTCTTGGGACCATTTCCTTGTAGACAGTAGAAGGCTTAAAGCATCACAATGTGTATCTCCTGTTTGAGCAATAATATTTCGCTCGTAGTCAAAATAGATGATAGAAAATCTCGACAATCATTTGATGATATGGTAAGATAGGACAAAATGTTCGCCTTCTGTCTAGTTTGGAGACCTACGTAGATGCGTTCCCTGTTGGTGGCAACGACGAATCGGCATAAGCTCGAGGAGTATCGTACCTTATTTGCAGACCTACCCTTTCAATTACTCTCTCTTTCGGACATTGCTCTTGACATGGATGTCGAGGAAACAGGAACAACCTTTCAGCAGAATGCGGACCTTAAAGCTCTGGCCTATGCCTCGGCTTCCAGTATGCTTGTGCTTGCCGATGACTCGGGCATTGAAATCGATGCACTTGGCGGTCAACCGGGCGTTTACTCTGCGCGCTTTCTTGGACCTGATGTTTCCTATACTGAGCGCTTTCGCGTGATCCTCGAACGTTTACATGGCCTACCTGTTGTACAGCGTACCGCACGATTTCGTTGTGTGATTACTGTCGCGGAACCTTCTGGTTTGCATCAAAGCGTGGAGGGGACCGTGCAAGGCGTGATCGCAGATGCCCCTCGTGGCGAGCACGGATTTGGATATGATCCACTTTTTCTGGTACCAGAATATGGTAAGACGATGGCAGAGATGTCGCCGGAATTGAAAAATCGCATTAGCCATCGTGGACGTGCGGCAGTACTTGCCCGTACTTTGCTCCAAACATGGCCTCCATCGCAGCAGCAATAAAAATGCAGTATACTGGAGTAGTTGAGAGATGTAGAAGGAACGCACTATGGCGAACAAGCCACCTGTCCGTGTTGCCCTTGATTTAGAGACAACGGGTCTGAGCGTCGAACAAGATACGATTCTTGAGGTTGCCGCGATAAAATTTCAAGGCAATCAGGTGCTCGATACCTTTGAGTCATTTGTCGCTCCTGGTCGTTCTATTCCCTATCGTGTTCAACGTCTCACGAACATTACCGCGAACCTACTTACTAATGCGCCCCCCTTTGAAACGCTGTACCTGAAACTGCAAAGCTTCCTCGGCGACTTGCCAATTGTTGGACATAGTATTCCTTTTGATGCGGGATTTTTGCGTAAGCGCGGTCTAGCGCGCACAAATCCTCTCATTGATACCTTTGAGCTTGCCTCCGTCCTCCTTCCATCGCTTAAAAGCTATAACCTTGGACAGGTCGCTGAGGCACTAGGTGTTACTGTGCCTGTCGATCGTCATCGCGCAATGGTTGATACCGTGCTAGCGATGAATGTATTCCTGGCCCTTCACGAGCGCCTACAAATGGTAGACTTAACGCTGCTACGAGACCTTGCGAATTTAGATGCTCCGCGTTCCTGGCCCCTGCTCGGATTTCTGCGGCAGGAATTATGGAGCCGTCAGGAGCAGGAGGGGACACAGGCCCTGCGCGGTAGTCTTGGAGACCGTTTTGCTGCTCAGTTAGGTATGGATCCTCGTATCCTCTCGTTCGCGATAGCACAGCACGTAGACAAGAATGAGCCACATGTGCTTTCTACCGCTCAACCCATCGTCTCAGAAGAGGACTCAACAATGCGTGAGGAGTCCAATACGACAGTAGAGCCGACGGGGTATCAAACGGCTCGTGCGGCAGTGCGCGACGCATATGAGAATTGCACCCCTTTAATGCTCGAAGTCACCGTGGGCGGTAATGGCTATACAACTGCTCTGTTGCCCGCTTTAGAATGGATCTCTGAGCCGGTAAAAGAGGGCGAGCAAGCGCGGAGGCTGGTTATTGCATGTAGCAACTCACAGAGTGCCCGGCGCCTCCTTGAAACGGTCCTGCCTCGTTTGCAGGCGCGGCTTCCACAACCCCTAACTGTAGCATACTGGGCAGAGCGTGGAGGCTACCTTTGCCCCCATCGTTTGTTTGGTGCGGCCTTACACCGAACAAGTGGAATGCTCACAGCAGAACAGGCGCGTGGACTGGCGAAAGTGGGCTTGTGGGCGCAACAGACGCTCACCGGTGAGCGCAGTGAACTCACGTTACTACAACAAGAAAATACCGCCTGGAAGCGTATCTGCTCTGGGGTGGAGCGTGTCCCATCTGGGGATAAACGTTCTGGCACAATGTATGAACGCTGTACCTATCGTAAAAAGGGGTATTGCTTTGTCAGTCGTGCGGAAGAGCGGGTGCAAGCGGCACAAATCGTTGTCACAACACATGCAGGACTGTTTGACGACCTCACAAGCACTCATTCGCTGCTTACATCCATTAATTATCGCCTGATGTTGGATGCGGACATGCTCGAAGAGGAGAACGGGAACTGGAGCAGCGGCGAACTTGACGCGAATCGTTTATTGGTACTGCTCAATACGATTGGAACGGAACTACCCGAAAATCGCTATCAAGGACTACTTGCGCTTGCTGCGCCTTCGTTGCGTGAACGTGGTCCTGGTGGGCTTTCCACTACACCAACAATTGCAAAAGCAGAGCTTGATACACGCATGCTCACATGGTTTGGAGCGCTACGCCAAGCACGAACAGCGGTCACAAAACTTTTCGCCGTCTACGCTCGTTTGTTAGAAGATTTTATGCAGCAAGGCAACAATGGACGTGACAAGGGCAAGAGCGACTCTACTGGTCGAACACAGAGCAGTCATAATGCTCGCGCCAGTGAGCGAACTGATGTTCCTTTACGCCTGACAGGACAAACACGCACTTTAAGTACGTGGGGGGAAGTAGAGCATGCATGGCAGCAGGTTTCCAATCGTTTGCAGATGGTGATCGACATCGTGTATGAGGCAGAGAAAACAATTTTGACGGCGCAGCGTAGTCGCCGGCACACGGATATTGGAAGTGGGGAGGACAGTTCAGTAGCGGCAGAACTTGTTGCGGTTGGGCAACAGTTGCTGGAATTGAAAAAACTTGGACAGCAAGCAATGTCGTTGGGCGATAGTGATACCGTCTACTGGTTGCGCATGCCTCCAACTCCCCCTCCATTTGCCGCTAACAAGCAAAACGAAGAGGGTGAGGGAACACCTATACTTTACTCGCAGCTTGTACAGATATCCACATTGTTGCGCCAACACCTGCTTCGAGAGGAGTCGAGTACCATCTTTGCGGGAACATCGTTGTCTGTCGACAATTCTTTCTCGTACTACCGTGGGCGCTTCGGGCTGGAAAACGAAAGCTGTCCAGCTTACTCAGTCGTTGCAGAACATCACGATCAGACGCTATTATACCTGCCCAATGATGTGCCTGAGCCAAATCAGCCTCAGTACCAGCGGCATTTGGAAGAGGCAGTAGTACAACTGGTCACAGCACTCAAGGGACAAACCATGATCCTGTTCACATCACATGCGGCCTTACGCAGTTCGTATGCGGCGATGAAGCAAGTGCTTGAGTCGCGTGGCATTCTTGTGCTGGGTCAGGGTTTGGATGGTTCTGCCCGTCAACTCTGGCAGGTCTTTCAAAGCCAGGAGCAGGTCGTCTTGCTCGGTACAAATAGCTTTTGGGATGGACTAGAGGACATGCAGCAGTCGCCGACGTGTATCATTGTTACGCGACTACCCATGCCTGTACTGCATGATCCACCAATCGCTGCACGCGCAGAACAGTATTCTGATCAACTGCATCAATTGACAGTGCCTGTTGCTGCTCTTCGTATGCGACGCACACTCAATAGATTAGCATGGAATGATACAAAGCGTAATGCTATCGTGTTATTTGATCGCCGTGTTACCTCGAAAGAATATGGTTCGAGCATTCTGCACAGTCTACCACGTTGTTCACAGCGACAATCGAATGCCTCACATATGGCCGAGTCTATCCTCGGTTGGATAGCTGGAACTGAGGTCTGGGAATAACTCAACTCTCCCAAACCGTGCTCCAAATGGCTGTCTTGTCTTAAGCGCGAATACCAGTTTTGGCGGTTTCCTTTTTCATATGGAATATGGTACTCTGAGAGAATGAAGAGGTTTCTTATCACATTCTAAAGGAAGTTTCCATGTCTATTGATGTAACCGTACAAAAAGAGGAAGCGCGTCAAGGGCTACGCGTTGTACATGGCGCATGTCCACACGACTGCCCGGACACCTGCGCATTAGAGACG
>CAXTCR010000021.1:0-27881 GCA_964242555.1 uncultured Ktedonobacteraceae bacterium | reverse complement strand
CCATAAGCTTTCGTCTGCACACGAGCGAAACCTGCATCCTTCAAAAGTTTGGGCAGCATCGGCGTAATCCCAAAGTTGCGCGCCGTGGGACCAAAGTTTCTGCCTGTCATACTGAAGGCGTTCAAAGACATCTGAGAAATCTGCTCAAAGGCTGGGCTATTGGTCATTGGCATCTCTGACTCGGTAAGACGCACAATGCCGCCCGCTTTACTTACGCGGAACGCCTCCCCCAGCATAAGGGGCCAATTGTTTGGTGTCAGTACAGCCACGAGATAACGCGCATTGATCAAATCGAATGAACCGTCTAAAAAAGGGAACTGCTCTTGAATGTTCATGAGCATAAAGTGAGCGTTTTGCAGGCCACGCGTCTTTGCCGTTACACGACCATACTCTGTCATGCGCGCGCTAATATCTACCCCCATCACCTGAGCCTTGGGTAGTATACGTGCCACATCCAGTACCCAGCCGCCAGGACCACAGGCAAGGTCCAATATGTTCCCAAAGGCAGGGGTTTCGCCCTGTTCAGAAATTGGGCCACCCATTTGCTTGGTAAATGTCGTGTCCAAATTGAGTAGGCGCGTCATCTCGACCACGTTCTCAGGATCAATAGGATATGTATTCTCAGCTTTTTCAGTTGTCATAAAGAATGTTTCCTCTATTGTTCGTGCGACCACGTTAGAAATTGCTCTTCTATTTGCTGCCATGCAAGCTCTGTTGCATCCTGTAGGGGAAGAACCTCGTTTTTCAGCACCGCCTCCTGCATAAGCTTGACAGCTCGTTTGTGCAGGGTGGTAAGTGGATCGCGCTGCTGTGTATAATTAGGCATCTCATATAGGTTTATACGCTCAACAGGGAAAAATTCCTCTCGCTCAAAAGCTAACGCAAGCAGTTCGCTGTACTGTTCAATGAGTTTCTGGCGAAATGGTAAGAAATATTCAGGCTGTGTACTGGATACAACCAAACTTCCGGCAACCGCACCAGCACGTTGTATAGGGTACGCGGCGGCACTCGCTTCCCAATCAGTCCAGTGGGCGGGAAACCTACCTTCGTGCTCACGTTGATTTTGCCGGATCAAAGGACGCCCATTCATTACCGTGAAGCCGGCCATCGATTCGCTCCCCAGCAGTACTGCTTGCTGCTCAAGGTTGAGGCCCCACGGAGGTGTACCGTGTCCAACAACCTCGCGTAAACTCCGGACGATACCCTCCTTCGGCGGCATACATTTTACAAGCGTCACTGCTAACCCAACATGATTGGGGTCAAGCTGCCCAAGGGCTTGACGCAGAATTGAATTGCTGAGCGTCCAGAAGCGCTGGGGCATCATTACCGTCGCGTACGCATGCATCACATGCGCATAAATCTCTCCAGCTATTTCCTGAGACTCGTCCCTTTCCTGACTACTGTTCGCAAGCTGCGGAAAGTCTGGAAATTCTTCGCTGATCAACTCTATCAGCGTTGTACGCTGTTGCGGTAATGCGTTGAGTAGCTGCCTCAGGTTATGTGTTCTGGGAGCCGATATGCCATTTACCCAGCGCGTGAGCGTAACAGTACTTACTCCTAACTCGTTTGCAATACGCTGCCGCTCATGCGTATCAACAATGGTTTTTCCGAGAAACTCTCGCCATGCGGTGATGTGTGTCATACTCCTACTCGATATCGCTATCATAATAATTTTTCACGCATTCTCTATTTTAATTCTCCACAAAATAGCCCTAACGAAAAGCAAGTATTTCGTGCTCCCACGTGCACATAAGCGTATTACAGCATACTGGTTATTTGCACTGGCGTCAACTCATATACATAAAAATCCTGTGAATAAAGAAAAAAATATTTTCTATACACATGTCCTATTGACGCATCTATGTATCTAAGGCATAATACGTGACGAAGCCAATTACTACACTCCTCAAAACTTCTGATCTATAGAGATTGCTACACAAAAGACGCTACAAGGGTACTATGAACAGCGAGAACACAATTTCACAGGTGCGAGGCACATACGAGGTCATTGTTGTGGGCGCAGGACATGCTGGCTGCGAAGCAGCTTTAGCAAGCGCACGCATGGGCCGTAAAACATTATTGGTTACAATGAATCTTGATAGCGTCGCGCTTATGCCGTGCAATCCCTCAATGGGAGGGCCAGCGAAGGGACATTTAATCAAAGAGATTGACGCGCTGGGCGGCGAGATTGGACGCAACACCGACCGCACGTTTATTCAAATTCGCCTCCTAAATACAAGTAAAGGGCCGGCAGTACAAGCCCTACGTGCCCAATGCGATAAGCAGGCATACCGGCTCGCCATGAAATTTGTGTTGGAAAGCCAGCCTAACCTGGAGATTAAGCAGGCAAATGTCAATGGGCTTATCAGCACAACCCGACCAGATGGTCGACGTGAAATTACTGGCATTATCACCAATACCGGTTGGCAGTATAACGCGCCCTCAATTATCTTGACCACTGGCACGTTCATCAATGGGCGACTGGTTGTTGGCGAAAAGACGCAACCGGGAGGCCGCTCCGGTGAAGGACCCGCACTTGGCATCTCCGATGCACTACGCTCATTTGGGCTAGAGGTGCAACGCTTTAAAACAGGTACGCCGCCTCGCATTGACGCCCGCACAATTGATTTCAGTAAAACGGATGTGCAACCGGGTAGCCGTGTGCCGCTGTACTTCTCTCAGGACACAACAGCACGCGAAGACGTACAACTTCCCGGCGGTCGACCAAATCCGATTTATCCCACAACCGGTGAAGACCTGCACGGTTGGCGACCTCAACTACCATGCTATCTGGTACGCACAACCGAACGAACACACCAGATTATTCGTGATAACCTGCATCGTTCACCCCTCTATACAGGCATTATCGAGGGCATTGGACCACGCTACTGCCCATCTATCGAAGACAAGATCGTCCGTTTCGCCGATAAAGCAACGCACCAGATTTTTCTTGAGCCAGAAGGGTGGCGCACAAGCGAAGTATATGTTCAGGGCATGAACACCAGCCTACCGGAAGACGTTCAACTGGCCATGCTGAGAAGCATTCCCGCGCTGGAGCACGCTGAAATGATGCGTGTCGGCTATGCCGTCGAATACGATTATGTGCCGCCAGAGCAACTGCTGACAACACTGGAAACAAAACCTGTTGCCGGTCTTTTCCTCGCTGGCCAGATCAATGGGACATCGGGCTATGAGGAAGCTGCGGCACAAGGCATTATGGCGGGCATCAACGCCGCGCTGCATGCACGGCACCAGGAGGCGTTTGTCCTGGGACGCCACGAAGCCTACATCGGTGTCCTGATTGATGATCTCGTTACACGCCCATTGAGCGAACCCTATCGACTACATACATCACGTGCAGAGCATCGGTTACTGCTGCGTCCCGATAGCGCCGACCTGCGCCTCAGTGACCACGCTTATAACCTTGGCTTGATCGACGAGACGCGCTATAGCGAGGTCCTGCAAAAACGCGGACGTATTGGACAGGCACTAGATCAATTGTCGAAAACAGTTTTCACCACATCACGCATTATGGAATCTTGCGCCAACGAGGTAGGTATTGGTTCGCTCGGACAAATGTTATCCGCACGCGACCTGCTGAAGCGCCCTGACGTACACTACACTCAGGTGGCACAACTTGCGCAACGCATTACAGAGCAACGAGCCGCGCTCCGGGATAACGATTTGGAGCCATGGGAGCCGATGAGTCTGCCCCTGCTGGAAGAGCAAACGGCGGAAGAGGTCGAACTCCAGGTAAAATACGAATACTACGTGCGCAAACAGGAGCAAATGGTTCACCGCACGCACAGGCTCGAGGAAATGCGCATTCCAGAGTCGCTAGACTACACTCAGGTACAACACTTGCGAACCGAGGCTCGCCAAAAGTTGATACGCACTCGACCCCGTACTGTCGGTCAAGCTTCACGCGTGGAGGGCGTCACACCCGCTGATGTTGCCATCCTCATGATCTACCTAGAAAAAGTACGGGCTACACGGTTATAACTTGACAGAACAGGATGTGGCCTGTACTATAGGTTGTGTAATTGGATTTACACCAATTCTTTATAAAAAAAGAGAACCATGTGTAGATGTACATCCCCCACATTCATGCATGGATCTAATACAAAACAGTATAACGCTAAGAGGGGCTACTCCATGTACATTTTAGTAGTTGATGACGAACCATTCGCGAACACACTTGTCAAATTTGTGCTCGATAAAGAGGGGTATGAAGTAGAGACGGCGGAGAATCCACGCATTGCCTTGCAACTTATCCAGAAGCGTCTCCCCGATCTACTCCTGTTGGATGTGAAGATGCCATATCAGGATGGCTTTCAATTCTCAGAGAAGTTGCAAGAAGAGGGCTACGAGATTCCAATTATCTTTATGACCGCCCAGGATACGCTCGAATCTAAACTGCATGGCTTTCGCATAGGGGCCGATGACTACATTTGCAAGCCTTTTAACCATGAAGAGCTGGTGGCTCGTGTCCATGCCGTTATGAGACGCATCAAAAATAGGACGAAGGTCGGTAATCAAAGCCTGACAGGTGGACGAGTTGAGCTTTTTCCTGCCGATTTAAAAGTAATGGTCAGTGGCAAAGAGCCAATGCCGCTTACCCATACCGAAATGCAAGTGTTGCGCGTGCTCATGGGGAGCATCAATCAAGTCGTGAGTCGCGACCTTTTGCTCTCGGAAATATGGCACGACGACGAGAACAACAGCAATATCGTTGATGTCTATATACGTCGTTTGCGTATAAAGATAGAGGAAGATCCATACAAGCCTCAGCATATTCTATCCATCCGTGGTACAGGCTATAAGTTTGTTGGAAAATAGAGGAAGCTTTTGCGGAAACGTATTCCCAAACACATAGTAGTGGACGACGAGCACCAACAAGCTCAACCCCTATCCTCCGAAAAGGTACTCGATTCACCCACTCTACTCGACAAGCATCAATATCTGGAACCGATGATGGCAGCTACTCCAGATGCGATGATCACGCTGGACGCCCATTATCGTGTGCTCGATCTCAATCCTGCCGCCACAACACTTCTTGGTAGGACTACCCAGGATGTAGTGGGTCATGGTTGCGCGGAAGTGCTGCGTTGCCAGAATCTCAATCGTATGGAATTGTGTGGGACATCAAGCTGCCCACTTGCGCGTGTGCTATATGAAAAGAAAGCACTGGCCAATGAGGACCTGATACTTGGTCTACAACCAGAACATATGTGCGAGGTTTCCGCCAGCGTTACTCCTGTCGAAGTAGAGAACGATCAATTCGTTGTTTTTGCCGCCCGTGATGTCTCAGCACTCAAAGTCGCGAACTCAGTGCGTTCCAACTTTGTGTCGATGGTATCCCATGAACTGCGGACTCCACTCAACTCGGTCCATGGCTTCATTGACCTCCTTCTACACAATCACATGGGGCCTCTGACCTCTGAACAACATGTATATCTCGGATACACCCAACAAGGCGTCAACCAACTCATCTCGATTGTCGAAGATATTCTCTTCATGACGCGCTCAGACCTTGGACAATTCGCCATCAAGCAGCAAGAAGTTCCCCTACGCGCACTGGTACGTCAAGTTGTTGCGGGCTTGCAGCCACAGGCAAAAAAGGCAGAGGTGGGCATTGTACAAGACATTCCCACCGCATCGCCTTCGCTTTATGCTGATCCACAAAAAACTGTGCAAGTGCTCAATAACCTGATAACAAATGCCATCAAATTTACTCCACCGGGTGGCATCATTACTGTACGCGCACGTCGTTATGATGCCATGTTTACAATGGTGTCCGTTGAGGATACAGGCTTCGGTATCCCTCTTGAGGATCAACCGCACGTCTTCGAGCGTTTCTATCAATCAAACCACATTCAACAATCAAAGATGGGCGGGTACGGCCTGGGTCTCTCGATTGCTAAACTCATTGTAGAGCAACATGGTGGTACAATTGGCTTTGATACCATACCTGAAAAAGGGACAACGTTCTATTTCACGGTGCCCATCTATACGAAGGCTGAGGTTGATGAACATGCATGAGTACATACATTTTTTGCGTGACTCTGCATTAACGGTATGACAACAAGAAGACAAGAATTTCTCACAGGTATGAGAGGAGAAGCACCCATCCTACCAGGAGTTATTCCTTTTGGCATGATTTATGGTGTCTCCGCTTTAAGTGCCCATATACCACCCATTACAGCACAGGCAATGTCCTCAGTTGTATTCGCTGGCTCATCACAATTTATTATTGCGCAGCTTGTCGCGGTAGGTACACCTCCCGTGGTTATCGTACTGACGGCATTCATTGTGAACATTCGCCACATGCTGTATAGCGCCTCACTTGCACCCTTCGTCAAACGTTTGCCCTCGCGCTGGAAATGGTTGCTGGCATATCTTTTGACTGATGAGGCGTACGCTGTCACAATTACACATTATCGCAAGGAAGGGGATGTGACGCGGAAGCACTGGTACTTTTTCGGAGCAGGATTAGCATTGTGGTCGACATGGCAGGTCAGTACTGCGATCGGCATCTTTCTTGGTACACAAGTCCCCGCTAGCTGGTCCCTGGACTTTACCTCCACGCTCACGTTTATCGCGCTTGTTGTGCCCGCGTTAAAGGATAGAGCGAGCACAGTAGCCGCCCTCAGTGCTGGCTTTGTGGCAATTCTTGTCTATGCTTTACCATTTAAGCTGGGTCTGGGTATCGCATCTCTTATTGGCATTCTTATCGGTTTATGCGTGGAGAGTATTCGACAGCGTAAAAACCTGAATTTTTTGAGGAGAAGCGAATGACGCTCTTACTTACGCTACTGGTCATCGGTCTGTTGACCTACGCCATTCGTCTCTCTTTCATCCTCTTTTTTAGTAAGATGGAGGTTCCATCACTATTGCTGCGAGCATTTCGTTTTGTCCCTGTCGCAGTGTTGTCCGCAATTATCATGCCTGCCCTTCTGCTACCAAAAGGTGTGCTGGCCTTCTCACTGGACAATGCACGTTTGTTCGCGGGTATTATCGCCATAGGAGTGGCATGGAAGACGAAAAACGTGCTAGCGACGTTAATCATTGGCATGGGAGCATTATACCTGCTGCAGTTCCTTCTAAAACTGTAGGGGTCTAATTCTATTACACCCTAACCTTAATTACACCCTCATCTTATTACACCACACACTACCCTTTACGCCCCCACCTCTCGTCATCGCAAGGTGTAATCAAGTAGACTCTACCTTCTGCACATCCAATAGCTTTAACCAGATGTCCTGGCGAATCTCGTCTTCGGAGGATTCAATGCGGAAGACTACGTCGAGCAACGAACCACGCTCAAACGTTTGTAGTAGCTCAGCACCACGCGTGAGAGTTCCCGCGATTTGCACCGTTGCTCTTGTCTTTGCATCAACTACCCCGAACTTTAAACGAAGATTCTGCCTGTTGATACCGCTTGCCCAACGATCAACAAGGCGTACGCGCTCCAACTTAAAGATGGGTTCGGGGTTGCCCGCCCCGAAGGGACTGAGAACTCGCAGCTTTTTATAACCCTCGTAATTCAAAAGGTCTGTCCGGTGTAATACAAGATCAACTCTCTGTGCAAATGGTGCCTGCTCGACGACGGCTTCTACCTGCACAACCTCTTCTACCGTCGAAGGTGACACAGGAGTGATATTGGCTACGATATCGTTCTCTATTGCAGCGCCATTGCCCGTTATTTGCCACTCTCGCAGGTGTCTCTGAAATTCGGGAATTTGAGCCGTTTCAATCGTGAAACCAGCCGCCTGCGCATGACCACCATAGCGTTCCAAGCGTCCAGAAAAATTGCGCAATGCCTCGATAATATTGAAATCTTTTTGACTGCGGGCGGAACCCCTGCTCAAACGCTTCCCTGGATCATTGCTCAATACAAACACCGGCTTGTTGATCTCCTCGACCAGTTTGCCTGCAACGAGTCCCAGAATACCCTCATGCCAATCATCTCCACTCACCAGAACGACTCGCTCATCAGGATTATTTTGTGCCGCCTCGCGCACGCTGCGCATCAACATCTCCGTCTGCTGCTGGCGCGCGATGTTGAGTTCCTCCAATTGGGCAACATACACCTGTGCCTCTTCTTTACTTTCCGTGGTAAGCAAGTTAAAGGCAATTGCCGCGTCTTTCATACGACCAGCAGCGTTGATACGAGGTGCAAGGGCATACGCGATGTCTCGCTCGCGAATGCGCCCTAACTGCAAATTCGCATTCCTAATGAGCGCGAGCAATCCTGGCTTCCTGGTTGCGTTTAATCTCTGCATGCCAAGACGAGCAAGTATATGATTTTCGCCGATGAGTGGAACGATATCAGCAATAGTACCAACAGCCACGAGATCTAACAGTTCCATCTCATCTTCTACTGACCGCTTGTACCTACGGTAGAGTGCCTGTACCAGTTTGAACGCCATACCAGCACCACACAGGGAGCGCAACTTCAAATCATGTTCGCTTGCGTCGGCGCGCCACGGGTTGACCATTGCATGTGCAGCGGGAAGTTCAGACGGTGGATTGTGATGGTCGGTGATGATTACATCCATACCAAGCTCATTTGCACGCCGTACCTGCTCGATGTCAGAACTGGCACAATCGGTGGTAATGATCAGCCGGGTTCCCCGCCCCTTGAGTGTATCAAGAGCCTCATCGTTCAGGCCACACCCCTGAGAAAGGCGGTGTGGGATAAAAAAACTGAGCGCGTGTTCTGTACCTCTCAGCACTCGTAGGGCACGATAGAGCAAAGCAGACGAAGTAACGCCATCAGCATCATAATCTCCATACACCGTGATATGCTCTTCTTGCTCCAGCGCTTGCTTAATACGCGCTACAGCAGTATTCATTGCAGTCAACAAAAATGGATCTAAACTGTCATCGTAGGACGCTCTTATAAAGCGTTGCATATCCCCACGCTCCCTGACACCGCGATTTGTCAGAATTTGGGCATAAAGAGGATCGATGCCTTGTTGCTCATCGGTCTGTCGTTCTTCCTTTGAGCGCAACGGATAGACGTGCCAGGATGTTGATGACTCCACAATGAATCCTTTATATGTATAAGTTAGTCAGGCAACAGACGCAGGAAGACTTCGTTGCCGAGTAAACGTCCCCGCTTACTCAAACGCAGCCACTCACCTTCCTGTTCCAAGAGTCCAGCCTCTTCGACAGGACGCAGGCGCTCGCCAACAAACTCGGCAAATGATACGGAAAAACGTTGTGCAAATGTTGGTAGATGAAGACCTATGGCCGTACGCAGGGCAAGAAATCCAGTTTCCGCCATCTCCTGTTCGCGTTCTATGGGTTCCGAGTCCGCCTCCGGGAGACGCTGCGCATTCACAGCCTTACTATAGTCTAACGGCTCGCGGATATTCGAAAATCGTCTTCCGCCGAAGGTCGAAAACGCACCTGCTCCCATACCAATATAAGGTAGATTTTGCCAGTAGGTCAGGTTATGGCGGCTGTGGTGTCCTGGTAACGCCCAGTTCGAAATTTCATAGTTCTGGTAGCCAGCCTCACGCAAACGTTCATCGGCATACTCATACATATCGGCGCACAGGTCCTCATCACCAGGATGAATACGTCCCTCATGTGCCCATGCATGAAATGGCGTGCCTTCCTCTATGATGAGCGAGTACAGCGAGAGGTGTTCGGGCCGCAGTTCAAGCGCACGATCTAGCGTATCCTGCCAGTGCTGCATTGTCTGACCGGGCAGACCAAACATAAAGTCAACGTTGATCGAAGTAAAGCCAGCCGCACGCGCCCATGTAACGGCCTGAGTGATCTCCTCTGGTGTGTGAATGCGTCCTAACGTACGCAGAAGTTCCCCATCAAAACTCTGTGCACCCATGCTCAAACGATTAATGCCTGCCGCTCGTACGCCCCGTAATTGTTCCTCATCTAGGGTACCTGGATTTGCCTCCATCGTGATCTCTGCGTCTGCGTCAACCGCAAAAGAAGCATAGCAAGCATTGAGCAAGCGCGTAATCTGCGCGACGGTCAGCAAACTGGGCGTGCCACCGCCAAAGAAGATAGTCCGCGAACGACGAAGTGCACCGTCGACATGCTGGGCCATCTTCCCAGCCAGCGCAATCTCTTTTTCGAGCGATTTCACATATGGCTCTCGTAACGGGAGTAAGCCAGCATACGTATTAAAATCGCAGTAATGACAGCGTGTGTGACAAAAAGGAATATGTAGGTAGAGTGAGGCAGTATCTAAAAGCGCCTGAACAGGTTCTTGTATACGTGTGCGTTCAACAAACGTTGTGTCAAATGTACCAATAGTCATAGAGTCCTTATGGTTCCCCTGATAGCGAAACAGGGCGCGAATATAGTAGAATATTCTCTATTATACACCATTAATCTATAGAGGTCTAATTCCACTACACCCTCGCGACAACGACTATGTCCCATTAAGCCCTGCGGATCTAATGCCATTACACCCTCACAGCAACCATACCTATTAGCAGGATTGCCATAAGGGTGTAATTAGAGTGGACCTTTACAAGTTTATGCGCCCGGAAGCGTACCACCAGGACCAGCGCCTGGAGCAGGCTGGCTTGGCGCTGAGGCGGGCAGACCAGGAGGCATAATGCTCGAGTCAGTGATCTTGTCCTGATCGACAGGCGTGATCGTCACGTTTGCCTTCTTCGCGACAAGCCAATTGTTCAACGCATTCGTTTTCAAGCTCTTCAACGTCGCATCATCTACAGCCCGTGAGGGATCGATGCCCATAATCTGGATGATGTGGAACGTGCCATTCTCAGAAAGCACTGGACTGAACTCATTGAGTTGACGCGAGGGATTGAAGATCCAGTTTTCAACAGTGCCACTTGTATTCGCAGCAAAATTCTGGATATACTGCCCACGAGCCAACCAGCCAAAGTCGCCGCCCTTTGTGTTTGTTGCGCTATCAACGGACTTCGCCTTCGCGAGCTTGCCGAAGTCGGCGCCAGCTTTGAGTTGCTTGAGCAGGTTGTTGGCATCACCCTGCGTCGAAGCCGTAATGCCACGAGCTAGAACTTGATACGCTGGTGACACAACCTGCGATGCTAGATACGTCTGCATGTTGTCGCGTCGCACCTTCAACGTAAGCGCAGCACGCACATCATTATCGCTCACATTATTCGTGCTCAAGAATTTCTGATATGTGCTTCCTGTCGGGAAATCCGCAATAAAACCCTTGAGGGCATTATCGACCGCACCCGAATTAGGATTGATCTGCGCATTGATACTGCTATTTTGTGTTGCTAGCCACTCGCGAATGATTTCGTCATCCTGCAGCCATGTCGCGCTTTCGCTTGTCTGCTGCGGCTGCGTGTACAATTGCTGCTCAATAGGAATAAGGTTATTTCCCAGATTGGTGGACTGCGCGGAAAGGGCATCATGCTGCTTCTGGGCATCCGCCAGCTTCTGCTTCAAGCCAGCAAGTTGCGCCTCTGCATTTGAACGTTGGGTGCCAGCGGGAAGCGTTTTGACCTGCGTGGTCAGGGTAGAAATCTGCTTGCTTGTGTTATCAATGACCGTTTGCTGGTCCTGAACTTGCTTGTTTAAGGCATTGCGTTGCGCGAAAAGCCCATTCGCGCCCTGTATCTTGTTGAGTTCAAGCTGCGCTTTCACGGCCAGTAGTTTGCGGAAGTCAGCCTGTGGAATGCCATGCCCATTGACCGTCGTGATTGGCTGCGCTGGCCCAATGATGTTGAGGTTAACCCAGAAGCCCACGACAACGGCAATGATAAGGACAACAATAGCGGTTGTGATAGACCAGATAGCACGGCGTTGTAGCGTAACCTTCTCGTTGCGCGAAAGATGTCCTCCCCATCCAAATATCAGAGGTTTGCCATCGCGTCGCGCCTCTACACGCGCCGTCTGTTTTACATACTTATTTCCCTTGGCAGGGCGTGTGGGCCGTTTTGTCTCTGGCCGACGCACTGTCTGACTACTCATAAGAACCTCCGTTTTGGATTCAGTATACACGGGGAAGATAAATTGCTGCATTCCGCAAAAAAGGCAAGAGAACAGTAGTTCTCTCGCCTCTTCACTATCTTTACATGGTACGCATATGCTCTGCGGTATAAGGAAGCAGAGCCATAAAGCGAGCTTGCTTTAAAGCGGTGCTCAAGGCACGCTGGTGCTTTGCACAGGTGCCTGTCTTACGGCGAGGCTCAATCTTGCCGCGATCAGAAATGTAGCGCTTGACAAAGCGATTTGCATCTTTATAGTCGATCTCGCGCACATGATCGTGGCAGAACTGACACACTTTGCGGCGCGTTGGGCGCTCGCCTCTGGAAGAATCGCGCCGTTCGCGGCGAGGTGCACCTTCAGTACGTCTTTGCACGGACGTTTCTCTCCTTCATAGGTACTTAGAAGGGATGTTCATCCAAATCTCCAAGAGCATCATCCGAACCACCAAAGCCTGATGAAACGCCTGCACCTTGAGAGTCTTTCGGTGTTAAATTCTCCATTTCAGAAAGAGTTACGTCGAGTGAGATACGCTCAGCACCGTTTCTATCTGTATACTTGCGTTGGGAGATACGACCCTCAACATACACCTTGCTTCCCTTTTTGAGATAGGTGTTGCAGGTTTCGGCTAGCTGACGAAAAGCCGTAACGTTGTACCAGTCAGTATCTTCCTGCCTCTCACCTGTAGGCGATTTAGAATAACGACTGACGGCAACTGAAAATTTCGTGACGGCTAGCCCGTTAGGGGTATAGCTCATCTCTGGGTCTCTACCCAAGCGACCGATAAGTATAATCTTGTTCATGAGTCAAAATCCTTTCGGCTCGGTTTGCTATACACCCCGGCTCTTTATGCATTCCTAGAGATTAAATGAACGAACCCAAACATATTTTTTACAGTATCAAGGTTACGTTGTTATGCTTCGACAGTTGCCTCTTCAACAGCTGGTGGCACTTCACCGAAGTCTTTATCGGGAACTTCCGCGACCTCTGGCGTTGCCTGCGCTTCCGCATCCACGTCAGTCGTTGCAGGAGCCTGCTGCTCCTCTACCGCGGGAATGGTTTCAGCGACCTGAGCGGCCTCAGCATTTGCTGCGGCTTCAGCATTCGCAGCAGCAGTAGCACGCGCCTCACGCTCTTGCTGAACTGCTTTGGAGTCGCGTTTCCTGATCATATGTCGAAGGACAATTTCGGAAACCTTGAGTGTACGTTCGAGTTCGCTCACGGTCTCTGGTGTCAAGATCATATCAATGAAGATATAATAGCCGTCGCGATGACGTTCAATGAGGTATGCCAGACGCCGGCGTCCCCACTGTTGAACTCTGACTGTTTGACCGCCATACGTGGTCACAATCTGTTCGAGACGGTCCAGAATGGCTCGCGTCTCCTCTTCGCTGACTTCGGGGTTGAGAATGATTCCTAATTCATAATCACGCCTCACGAAGCCACCTCCTTCCTCTGGGTGCGCTTCCGGTCATGTGCCGATTGCCACATTGGTAATCGACAAAAACAATGCCGGAGCAGGTGGTGCATCAACTCAATGTTGATACATATAACAGATACCGCCCATCTCTTCTGTAGCGGCCTTAGGTGTAACTGCTCACAACACATTTTCTGCGGGGAGTGGAACACCGCGCTATTATAGCATCTTTTCCTATTTCTGACAATAGAGCCGGAGTTTACATACTTTCGTATACTGCTTCCTTTTGTTAGCCCAAGAACCGGAAATCATTGACACATATCACTCTTTCCCTCATACTACGGAAAACGCGAGAGTGTAACCGTCCCTCATTGCTGTCCGTCTATACTTGTAGCTCAATAACACTACTACATGTCCAGCACTTTATAACGGTCATACACGCTCGTTCTTCTGAAAGATGGAGAAATCATGCAGCAACCGCCTGATCAGCGATCAATAGACTCTTTGCGTACACGCCGAACTCAACCCGCTTTACCAGGGATGACACAACCAACAGTTATTCTCTCGCCAGCAACACCACGCCCGGCAACTCCTGTTAGAAGATCCCGGAACGCGTGGCGTACCGTGCTGCGGCTCTCCCTGTTTGCTCTCCTTCTGGAAATACTCCTCCTGGCTTTGTTTCCATTGCTAGCACGTATAACTCAAGCAGGAGATGCAGGTCAGCAAGTTGCACAATCCCTGCCCGGTCTCTTTCCCTGGCTCCCCTCGCTCTACTGGACAACTCGCTTTCCCGCTCTTGTTCATCTTCTTGCTCCGGTGGCATGGCTTGATCTTTCAAAGCCAGTAACAGGGACAACTGCCTTTGTATCGTTCCTATTTTTAACCATCGCCACTATTGTTAGCTTGCTCGCGGCCCGGCTCGCTGGAGGTGTAATCCAGGAACGCCTCTCACGCTCCGATAAGACGCTCTTATTCTGGTTTATTGTGCTCACAACAAGCATCTTTGGTCTAACACTGCTTTTCATTCCCATTGGCCTTACCGTCTTCTCGCAGGATATGTTGACGTATGGACTCTACGGTCATACGGTAGCCCTACAGCGTCTCAACCCTTACGGCTCCTTACCAAACCCCCAAGACATGCTGCAAGTACTTGTACATGCAAAAACTACAACACCATATGGTCCCGTCTGGACGGATATCAGCGTTTTACTCGCGCTTATAGCGAAAGATAGTATTGCCAGCACAATTCTTGTCTTCCGTTGTCTTGGCTTCTTCACGCATATCGTAAACGTAATACTCTTGTGGGCTATTCTGACTCGTTTAAAGCCCGAAATGCGGCTCTGGGGCACACTACTATATGCCTGGAATCCCCTTGTCCTGCTGTTTGGAGTCGCACAAATGCATCAAGATATTGTACTTCTGTGCCTTCTCCTGACCGCCATCCTTTTCTTCCAGCGCAATTCACCGACCATCGGATGGGTCTTTGTCTTGCTTGCATCGCTGATCAATTTCTTATGGTTGCCGCTGCTACCTCTCTTTTTTCGCTTTATGGTGCGGCAATCGCGCATTATGCGTGCAGGACCTAGACTGTTATGGTGGGCAGGTATGTTGGTCCTTTCGCTTGTTGTCGTTGTCCTGGCATACGCCCCCTACTGGCATGCAATTGGTATTCCTGGCCTCGTCTCACAACTACAACATACATTTTTACAGGGTACAGCTGTAAACTCGCTGGATGCTGCCTTGATCCATCTTGCCCTGACACCGAGTTGGCCCACAACTCCACATATCTGGTCTCTTCTTGTACTGAGTCTCACCGGTCTCTTGCTCTTGCTTGGACTGTGGCTAGCAGATTCGCTAGAACTGGTTGCGCTCTTTGGAAGTTGGGTTCTCCTTATTTTGAGTACTCTGCTTCCTACCTATTGGCCATGGTTCCTTATAGCACCACTCGTCCTGGCCCTGTGCTCAACCAATAGTCGCACCATACTCCTCACGATCCTGCTTTCAGTGGCATCATTGCTCAGCTACTACTGGATACTGACCTCGACGTGGAATGGACAAGCTCTCGTTACCGTTGGCCTGCCTCTCTTGCTGTGGGGCTGGATTCTTTTCTTTGGCTCGACATGGCAAATGACGCATGGACAACAGGAAGAGAGGCCTGTCGAGGTGAGGGTACAGCGTTTTATAGACCGTTCGCGTCCCAACTGGTTTTCTCGCCCATCGCGTCCAGGTAGGTTTTAAAAGGTTGCACGCACGAAGGGAGTATGATATAATCGTGTCGCAAAGCGGGGTTGATTCCTGAACAAGGCTTCTCTGCGCCTTAGATGGAGCATTTGGAAGGTGAATTGTAAATACCTCTCCTTGGACACCTCTCCTATCTACTACCATAGCTGTAGTCATGTGCACGCGTGTACATGTGCTGAGAGCATGTCAACTCTTTGTTGCCCCGGATATTATGACAGAAAGAAAGAATTATGAAGCAGAAGCTGAGAACACACAAAGCCATGGCGAAGCGCGTAAAAGTCACCGCCTCTGGCAAATTCATGCGCCGCAAAGTGGCTCTTAACCACTTACGCCGCCACAAATCTCCCGAAGCTGTCCGTGCAATGGATAAAGCGTTTGAGCTGAAACCAAGCGATACACGTCGCATGAAGCGCCTACTACCATATGCATTCTAACAATACGTCAAGTATAGAAGGAGAAAAAGGACAATGCCAAGGGTAAAACGTGGTGTAACATCACACGCAAAACATAAAAAAGTCTTACAGATGGTCGAAGGTCATCGTGGCACACGCCGCCGCCTGATTAAGAAGGCACGTGAGTCCGCAATACACGCTATGACCTACGCATATCGCGATCGCCGTAACCGCAAACGCGATATGCGTGCACTATGGATCACCCGTATCAACGCCGCCGCCCGTATGCACGGCGTGAGCTACAGCAGACTCATAAACGCCATTCACCTTGCAAACATTGAAGTAGATCGCAAGATCCTGGCAGAGATGGCCGTCAACGATGAAGCAGCCTTCGGTGCCCTCGTTAAACAGGCCCTCGATGCCGTCGCAGTCGCCAAATAAGCTCCAACACAACAGTTGGTACGGCTCTAAAACGATGGTACAGGTCTCATTTATTACACCCCGCCTCCGCATTGACGTGGGGGCGGGGTGTAATAAATGAGACCTGTACCGGTGTAAAACATCCACACTGGCAATAAGCATATGACTCTGATCACGAGTACAGCAAATCCACGTATTAGCAAGCTTAAAGACCTACATACAACACGTGGACGTAAAAAGAGTGGCCTCTTCCTGATGGAAGGTCTTAATCTCCTCGAGGCCCTGCTCGATGCTTCGATACTGCCGCACGAGGTATACTACCAACCCGCATACCTACAACGCACTCCCAGGGGAACGGCCCTACTTGCTCGCCTACTCTCTTTGCCGGAACTGGCAAATGGGCAACTTGTCGAAGTGGGTGAACGCGTCATCGAAGCGATCAGCGATACAGTTACATCTCAGGGGATTGTGAGTGTCCTCCCGCTTACAACGTTCGCGGAGAGCCAGACGCGAGCTAGACGTTCACAGTACACTCCAGCAACTGCCCCCCCACAACGTCCGGCACTTCTCATCCTCGACGATATCGCGGACCCCGGCAATATGGGCACGCTTCTCCGTACCGCACTCGCGAGCGATGTTGATACAGTGCTGTTGACCTCTAACTGCGTCGATTGCTATAGTCCCAAAGTAGTTCGTGCGGCTGCTGGTAGTCATCTTTTTTTACCCATCGCGAGCGACATGTCATGGAAAGCGATAGCAGAAAAAACGCGCATCCACTGCGCGAATACAATGCGTGTGCTTCTGGCTGAGGCAAATGGAACGACGGTCTATTCTCAACAAGACCTCACACGGCCTTTTGCCCTGATCATTGGCAATGAGGCACACGGCCCCTCTGAACAAGCACGTGCTCTAGCGACAACACGTGTTACAATTCCTTTAGCTAACGGAGTTGAGTCATTAAATGCTGCCATGGCAGCTGGCATTATACTGTATGAGGCAGTTCGACAGCGACAATAAGCTCATGGAACATAAGCCCGAGCCGGTGGAAGTCAGGGGAAAAAACATGAGGCGGCAGTGACCGAGAGGTTGTCACTATCGCCTCATATGCGGAAAAAGGGTGTAGCTTTTACCAACGATTGCCAATTTCACTATGTACATCTTGTCGAGGAGCCAAAGCACCGGCAACTCCACAGCTATCGCAGGCATCGGGCGCGGCACCGTTGTGAAGCATGCCACATACTTCACATGCCCAATGTTGTACACTCGAACGCACTCCTTCGTACCGTTGAACGATCTGCACTATCTCTTCTAAGACATTTCCTTGCGTTAGCTTTGTCACCATTGTGCTCATCACTTTCTGAATATGGAGATAAAGACGCTATTCATAAATGAATAGCTATATATGTATGAGTCAAGTGTAACAGGCTACGACGGTAGAAGTCTACGAAATGAGATAGGTGTTATGGATACTATTCATAACCTTTTAGTTATGAGTGGACAAAAAACGGAGGCACATTCAGGTGATGTGCCTCCGTCTCTTTGCTTTTCCTTATCTATTCCTACCATTGCCATTTGAGAGAAATGGTTGATGCTCGTTGTAGTCATTTAGTCCAAAGTTACCATCATAGCTATCTTCTCTAAATTGCTGGATTGGAGTTGATGGAAAGTTGGAAAAAGAGTTGTCACTAAGAGCGGGCGGAAGGGTGTGGGAGGGCAAACTCGCGCCCACAAGCTGTTGTGCGCCACCACTTATTGTACGGAACACACCACTCACCGTCATCTGACTATCTTGCTCATCTTCCATCGAAACATTCGTCTCTGAGAGGACATACCCCTGTTCATCGCGCAACTTAAACGCCTCCACTGAAGATCGCAGGCGTTCGGCAAGACGTGCAAGACGCTGCATATTATCTGAAGCCTCACGAGTACTCGCGCTACTACGTTGCGTAGATTCAGATACACTATGCATGACTTGCACAACGTCACTTGACGACTGGAGTTGCTGCATGGCAACCTTGTTAATGCTCTCGATTTCGCGTGCCTGTCGCTCAACTGCGGTAAAGATTGAGCTAAGTGCAGCTTCGGCCTGCTGAGTCATTTGTGTTCCACTAGCTGTTTCACGCTCTGTATCTTGCATAGAGATTGCGACAGCACCAACCTCTTCGCGCACATTGCGTACAATTCTTGTGATCGAGCTTACTTGATCTTTTGCCCGTTCTGCCAAACGCCGGATGTCCGCAGCTACAGCACCAAACCCTTTTCCATTTTCGCCAGCCATCGCCGCCTGAATTGCAGCGTCGAGTGCGAGCCTATTTGTCTGGTGGGAGATGCTGCTGATAACAGTGACGATTTCATCAATCTCTCGTGAGCGCTCACCTAGATCATGCACTTTCACCGCCGTAAGCCTCACATTATCATTGATACGCCCCATACCTTCAAAAGCTTGTCCCATAGCTTCACGTCCACTACTTGCATCCTGGCGCGCCACACGTGCCACATCGAGCAGCACCTGTGCACGTTCCGCAACCTCTCGGCTAGAAGTTGCCATACGCTCGACTTCGACAGCCGCTCCAGAAATTTGACGTATCTGTGCATCGCCAGACTCAACAAGCTGGGTCATACGATCAAGCGTTACAGCAGCAGCGTTGTCTACCTCATTTGCCACAATTTTAACGCGCACAATGAGACTCCCTAGCTCTTCAACCATATAATTGAAGGAGTCCGCCAGCACTCCCAACGCATCGGCAGTCACTTCTGCTTGGATCCGTAAATCACCCTCACCAACACCACTTACCTCGCTGACAAGCTTCTCGACTTGCGACTGTAAGTTGTCGCGCTGTGCTTTCGTCTGTTCAATCAGCCTGACAATACTGTCTAACATAGTATTCATGGAATTCGCCACAAGTGCAATCTCATCTCGGCCTTGCACCTGAACACGAACAGAGGTATCCCCTCTGATAATGCGTCGGGTAAGAGACGCGAGACTGCGTAGTGGATTGGAGATGGTGGTATTAAGACCCCAGCCGATAACAAACAATACCAAAGCAATCGTTAACACGGCTATTACTGTAGCGATCAGAATTGGAGAGGTAACAGCTGGTCCAATATTGGTCACAGCTCTACCCATCGCTATGGTTTCGGTCGTGATCTCTTGCCAGCCATCTTTGAGATCGGTATACACGTTATTAGCTTGCCAGAGCGTCAGATAGGCTTGCTGGTATTTATCATTGAGTACAGCATTCGTTTGAGGGGGATTATTCTCTAAGTTTTGAAGCTGGTTTAACTCATTATCTTGTAGAGCCTTGTATTTTCTCCAAAGACCATTATTTCCCATGATTTTAGAGAGCGAACGCTGCTGGTCGTTGATAATCTCAGGGCTATCGCCTTGAGCATCACTCAACAAGATACTGCGAATACCACTCATATTGCTCGAAGTCGCAATTGTATAGGCACTGGCGTACGAGTTTAAGGAGGAGTCAAATTGAGCTTCCTGTGCGGCAATATCTGTGTTGAGTAATTGACCAGTTCCTGCCAAGGAAGGATCGCGCACAGCATTAGAAAGTGCGGCAAAAACCTGATTGTGACGCGTTTGTAGCGAGGCGTTCATACGTTCCAGATTGGTTAGCTGTTCAGATGCAAGGCTCTGAGCATCAAAACTTGTTTGAACAGCAGCACCTCGCGTCGAAAGGTTGTTGAGGTAAAAACTTCCCAGCAAGATAATGACAAAAGTTGGGACCAGTGCCGCAATTAAGAACAGCAAGAAGATGCGACGAAAAATAGGAATATTGTTTAAAAATCGCGACATAGTGACTCCAATCCCTCTATAGTATTGAGCAAGCGTCCGAAAATGATGGTTATGGTACCTCGTTAGTAGTTCGTTAGTACTGAAGAACCTGAAGAAGGAAAAATATTCTTGTGCCTAGAATATATTATACTCCAGTCTGTATAAATTTGTCATAAAAACAAAAGTATATCACCAATAAGTGCTACGTGTGTGTCAGCAGAAATCAATACTTTGAGCACCATGAATGTACGCGACACATGGATTGCGAACGCCAAACGAGCCGACGTAGTTTTCATATTTGAAAATTACTTATATCTCACTTGCTTGCTGCTTTACATACGCTGTGTTATCCTTTGTGTATAAACAAAAATAGGTAGTATTCAAGATAGGTAGTATTCATAGTGCAAAAGAAGTAGTGTCGTCTTTAAGCGTTGTAGGGAATGCAGTACAAGCTAATTTTGCAGTGTTCAGACGTGTGTTTCATGTCGTTTGAAGCGAAACAACATTAGTACAGCTTATCTATCAAGGAGAAAGATGTTGAGACGAAGTCAACAAACAAATCCAATCGCTGCGTGTGTTATTTTTTGTATGCTCTTACTGACAGCTTGTGTGCAAACGAATGGGGGCAACACAACCCCCAGCACTCAAGCAGGACCGTTAAAGGTGGGTATCTCTCTATCACTTACAGGTGATGCCTCAGGTGATGGTCAATCGCTTAAGCAGGGCTATGAACTATGGCAAGACTACATCAATCAAAAAGGTGGTCTACTTGGTCATCAGGTTCAACTCGTTATTTATGATGATGCTACACGTCCAGAGCAAGCGCAGCTAAACTATCAAAAGCTCATTACTGTCGATAAGGTAAATTTTACCTTTGGCCCCTTCGATGACGATTTTACCGTAAATGGTGCCACAGTTGCCAGTAAATATGGGTATCCATTTTTACAGGGTACAGGTACTTCTCCGCAAGACTTCACTCATGGACTCACCAACATGTTCTGTGTTTCGTTAACATCGTCGAAGTATATGACAAGCTTAATCTCTTATATTTTGTCATTGCCATCGTCCATTCGCCCAAAGACTGTTGCTTACTCCACGTCGGACAACGCATTCACGTCTTCTCAGGTGACACCCGCCATCTCACAACTAGAAAAAGGTGGCCTGAAGACGGTTCTGAATCAGACGTACCCCCAAGAGAACACGGACTTGAATCCACTGGCACAGAAGGTCGTTAACTCTAATGCTGACGTAGTCATCGTAGGGACTGATACGCTCGCCAATAGCGCCGCATACGTCAACTACTTTGCAACGCAACACTTCAACCCAAAAGTTCTTATCTTTACATCAGGCCCCGACCAAGGATCAGCCTTTACTTCTGCAATCGGCAAGCACAGTCCCGAAGGCATCCTTATCGCGAACAACGGATGGTGGCCACAGGTGAAAACTTACCAGAACGACTACTTCGTTCCCGCCTTCATCAAGAAATTCGGCGGAGATGCAAATGGTATTGGCTCCGATGCGGTCCAAGCTTTTTCGATAGGGCAAACACTTGAACAGGCAGTGAATGCAACCCATAGCATTGACAACGCAAAGCTTATGAGTGCCTTACACAGTGGCACATTCAATACACTGCAAGGGCCAGTAAAATTTGGCCCCGATGGTCAGAATACCGTAGCAACCCCATTCTTGTTTCAGTGGCAGAACAACGCTCTGATTCCTGTATATCCTTCTTCGGTTGCGCAGGCAAATGTACAGTATCCTAAGGCCCCGTGGAAGGCATAGCTTTAGTGTGAAGTAGCAATCCGTTCGTTGCTTCTTGACCACCATGTACACTGTAGTGTACATGGTGGTCGTGCTACTAGAAAGGTATGACAGTGTCTGTTTTCATTCAAGGGGTAGTCCAGGGAGTGATTTTAGGAATCCTGACGGGCGGTATTTACGCCCTTATGGCTTCTGGGTTGACCTTAATTTTTGGGGTGTTAGAGATCATCAATGTCGCACAAGGTATTCTGGTTGTTTTAGGCGCTTATCTTAGCTTCGTACTGGAAAGAAATTTCCATATTGATCTCTTTTTAGGACTCCTCATCACGTTGCCGCTCATGTTCGCTCTCGGTGTTCTACTTGAATGGGCGTTGATACGCAGATTGAAGTGGGAGCGTATCACGTTGTCCATCCTGGCAACGTATGCAATTGCGCTCATCATCGAAGGTATCTTGGGATTCTTCTTTACTACCAACTTTCAAACACTGCATACCTGGTATATCGACGACACGTTCAGCGTTGGCGGCTTCTACATCAACTACGTCTATATCTTTACGTTTATTTTAAGCGTGCTCTTGTTAACTGTCGTCTTCTTACTGGTGTATAAAACTGATTTTGGTCGCAAACTGCGAGCTTCAATGCAGAACCGCACGGCTGCCTCCCTCATAGGTATTAATGTAACACGCATTCAAGCTATCACCTATGGCCTTGGTACTGCGCTTGCAGCCGTTGGTGGAATGGCGTTTGGCGCCACTAATGCATTTAACCCCGCCAGTTCCTACGACCTGATCTACCGTTTACTTGTGATTATAGTGCTGGGTGGCCTAGGCAGTTTACAGGGAGCACTTGTTGGTTCGCTCATTATGGTCATTCTTGGCGATATAGTTGCCCTGATTTGGTCCCCGGTCTGGTCAAGTACAGTCTTCTTTGCCTTACTTGTAATTCTCCTCGTATTTCGACCACAGGGATTGTTTGGGCGCCTCGAAGGAAGAAGGCAATGAATACACGCAGTAAGATCGGACTGCTCGCATTAGTAGTCCTTGTACTCATCTTTCCTCTGTTGCTTTCTCCCAACGATGTTGTAACAGAAATCGGCATTTATACCCTCATCTTTGCGATGGGAGCAACAGGTTGGAATATCTTCTCCGGCTATACAGGCTATATTTCCGTTGGCCATACCGTGTATTTCGGCGTTGGAGCTTATACACTCGCACTCGTATGCCAAAAGTGGAGCATTCCGGGTGGCTTCCTGCCCTTCCTTGTTATTCCGCTCGCGGGACTCATAGCCCTTCTCTTTGCTGTGCCCATAGGGGTTGTGGTGTTACGCACACGTAGGTACGCCTTTAGCATAACTACGATAGCAGTACTCTTTATTTTCCAACTTCTGGGGTTTAATTTGACCAATATCACCAATGGTTCAAAGGGGATGTACCTGCCGGTGATACCAGGATTTCCCGGTATCACTGATCTCTACTTCTACTATGTAGCAGTACTGCTCCTGCTGGTTGCATTTGGCGTCTCGTGGCGCATCCGCCATTCTAAATATGGCTTAGGTCTTCTTGCAATACGCGATGATGAGGATCGTGCTTTCGGTCTCGGCATAAACACACATGTATACAAGCTTGCAGCTTATGTCACGTCAGCATTCTTTGTTGGCATGGCAGGAGCCATGTTCGCCTATTTTGTTGGGACCATACACCCAGAATTTGTCTTTGATCCCATTGTGGATGTCAATTTAACCACCATTGCATTTCTTGGAGGGCTAGGTACACTCCCTGGTACATTGATTGGTGCTGTGCTGGTCGTTCCTCTACAGCAATGGTTGACCCTACAATTTGGTGGCAGTAGTTTAAATCTCGTGTTGTTTGGCTCGTTCCTTCTGCTGATTCTACTCGTCATGCCACAGGGCATCGTCCCAACAGTCAGAAGTAGATGGACAGCATGGCAAGCTTCACGCGTCAATAATGTTCGTGTACAAAATACCAGACAGGACCACCCCGCTCTTGTAGAGAGGAGCGAAGGCTAGAATGAGCATTTTAGAAATACAGGCAGTCTCCAAATCCTTCGGTGGTATACGGGCGTTAAATAGCTGCACCTTCGCTGTTGAACAAGGGACGATTACCGGGTTGATCGGTCCAAACGGCTCCGGCAAAACTACATTGTTCAATGTGATCACCGGTTATGAGCACATCGATACCGGGGAAATTCGCTTTAACGGGAGAGCCATCTCACAGGAGAAGGCCCACAAGGTATTTACCCTTGGCATTGGTCGGACGTTTCAACTCACACGCATCTTTCCGCGCCTTACAGTCCTGGAGAATATGCACATCGCTCTGCCACGCGATGGAAAAGGGCTACTCAAGCAATGGGGGTCATCGCAAGAGCGACGACAAGCTCTCGACCTGCTGGACTTTGTGAACTTGAGCAGGTTAAAGGACGAGGTTGCAGGCAATCTCTCCTACGGTCAAAAGAAACTGCTGGAATTTGCGCTTATACTCGTGGCAAAACCACAAATGATACTGCTAGACGAACCCGCAGGAGGCGTGAACCCCACAATGATCAACGAAATTGCCCGTAGTATTCGTACCTTGAATGAGCAGCAGCAGATGACGTTTCTGGTAGTAGAGCACAATATGGAGTTTGTGATGAAACTTTGTCATACCGTAAATGTGATGCACCGGGGGGCGATAATCGCCGATGGAACGCCCACCGATGTACGCAATAATCCAACTGTCCTCGATGCATACTTAGGAGTATAAGCATGCTGAAGTTAGCAGGAGTAGTCGCAGGATATGGCGGTGGAGATGTGCTCCAAGGCGTAGACCTTGAAGTTGAGCAGGGGTCTCTGACATGCATCGTCGGGCCTAATGGTGCCGGTAAGTCTACCGTACTCAGAACCGTCAGCGGTTTGTTAAAGCCTCGTCACGGCACTATAACCTATGCTCATCCAGCAACGCACAAGGTATATTCGCTTGTCGGTATGACCCCACAACACATTTTAGCATTAGGCATTGTGCAGATCGCTCAGGAACATAGCCTCTTCGCGGATATGACGGTACAGGAGAATATGGAGTTGGGGGGACAGATCCTGCGCAATCGTAGTCAGATCACACGACGCCTGCACGAGATCGAGGAAAGGTTTCCCCTCGTCAAGGAAAGAGCAAAGGAACGCGCAAGAAGTCTTTCTGGTGGGCAACAGCGCCAGATTGAGATTGCCCGCGCCCTCATGCTCAATCCAACACTGGTGCTAGTGGATGAGCCTTCAATGAGCCTTGACCCAAAAACGCTCGAACAGGTTTTTCTGACGATTCGAGAGATGCACGATACTGGAGCAACCGTGTTGCTTGTAGAACAAAATGTGCGTGCCGGACTCGCTGTAGCGACCCAAGGAGTTGTGATGGAGTCTGGGCGTATCCGCATGGAAGGACCAGCAAAACAGGTCAGAGAAGACCCGGAGATGGGACAACTCTTCTTCGGCGGTACGCTTTCAGATGTTTAGTTAAAATGAGCAACATGAATACACACAACGTTATAGTGACCTACAATACCATTCCGGAAGAAAAAGCAGCGCTTCAAGAAATCTTGGAGGGAGCCGCACCAATTGCTTTGCTGAATGAGCTTTCGCCAGGACAAAGAGCAGAAGAATTGGCGAAAGCCACTGTGTTGGTATCGTGGAATTTTGCACAAGAAATTGCGCCGCAGGAGTATAGCCTACTACGCCATCTCTCACTACTACAGTTGATCACGGCAGGGGTCGATCATATCCCGTATGCGAACCTGCCTGCATCTATTCGCATCGCAGGCAATCAAGGTGCGTATGCAGTGCCTATGGCAGAACACGCCCTAGCAATGACACTGGCACTGGCGAAGCGCTTGCTTACGGAGCAACAAAAACTGATACGTGGCGAATTTGATGACCACACGCTCAATCGCTCTCTGATGGGTACACGCGCTGGTATTATTGGCTTTGGGGGAGCCGGGCGCACAACAGCGAGGCTTATGCGTGCCTTAGGTATGAGCATTTATGCCATCAATCAAAGTGGGAAGAGTAGTGAACAGACAGAGTTTATAGGCACGTTGCGTGATATCGAGTATGTGCTGCGTACATGTGACGTTGTAGTCATCACGTTGCCACTCACTACTGCCACTAAGGGGCTTATTGGCAGCAAAGAACTTTCTTGGATGAAGTCGGATGCTATCCTGATTAATGTTGCTCGTGGTGCTATTCTTGACGAAGAGGCACTTTACCTACACGCAAAAAATCATCCAGCATTTTCAGTCGGCATCGATACATGGTGGGAAGAGCCGTTGCGTGGCGGGCCATTTCGTATGAAGTATCCCTTCTTAGAGCTGCCTAACGTACTAGGCTCTCCACACAACTCGGCCCTTGTTCCCGCTATCGCACAGAGCGCAGCAAGACAGGCTGCAAGCAACGTTTTGCGTTTCCTGAATGGCGAAACAATAATGAACAGTGTGCGCCGCGAAGATTATAGGTAACGAAGGCAATACGCCAGACACAAAACATGCGTGTGCTATACTAGTTCCAATACATAGTCCACAAAGTCGAGGTCGCTTGTATGTCTACTCCCAACACTTTTATTTCCTCGCACTGGCCTTTCCAGAAGGTGCTCATCGTCAATCGAGGAGAGATCGCAATACGTGTGATACGCGCCTGTCGAGAATTAGGCTTGACCAGCGTTGCCGTGTACAGTGATGTAGATCGTAACGCACTTCATGTACGTATGGCGGACGAAGCCTACCATATCGGGCCTTCTGTTGCCGCTAAAAGTTATCTCAACATTCCTGTACTACTTGACGTGGCCAAACGCTCTGGCGCGCAGGCAGTTCATCCAGGTTACGGCTTTCTGTCGGAGAACGCGGGTTTTGTCAAAGCATGCAAAGAGGCCGGACTTATCTTCGTGGGTCCCTCCGCTGAGGCACAATCCGCGATGGGAGAGAAAACCGCCGCCCGGCGCACTGCAAAAGCGGCGAACGTGCCAATAGTTCCAGGAGCGATGTCCGACGTAGAGGATGACAAAATCGCGATCGAGCTTGCGGAGGGCATTGGCTATCCAATTTTGCTTAAAGCGGCTGCCGGTGGCGGCGGTAAAGGTATTCGTTTTGTGCGCGATCCAAAGGACCTGCTCTCATCATTGCGTACGGCACGCAGCGAGGCCCAAAGTGCTTTTGGCGATGGACGCGTCTATCTCGAAAAAGCCGTATCCCCCGCACGCCATATAGAGGTACAGTTTATCGCCGACACCCATGGCAATGTCGTGCATCTTGGAGAACGTGAATGCAGTATTCAGCGTCGTCATCAAAAGCTGATCGAGGAGTCACCTTCACCCGTTGTCGATGCCGCGTTACGCGAACGCATGACCAGCGCGACACTGAACCTGATTCGCACCATTAACTATGTCAATGCTGGCACAGCAGAATTTTTGCTTGGCCCCGACGGAAATTTCTATTTCCTGGAGGTAAACGCACGTATCCAGGTGGAGCATCCCGTCACTGAATGGGTCACTGGCATCGACCTTGTGCGCGAACAGTTCCGCGTCGCAGCCGGTCTGCCACTCTCATTCACACAGCAGGATGTTACACTGCGCGGAGCCGCCATCGAATGCCGTGTCTCGGCGGAAGATCCTTTTAACCGTTTCTTGCCTGCAACGGGAACTGTTGTGGCACTACAAGAGCCATCCGGCCCCGGCGTACGTGTCGACAGCGGCCTGTATGCTGGCCTACAGGTTCCACTCTTCTACGACCCACTTCTGTCCAAACTTATTGTTTGGGGCAACACCCGAGCACAAGCCATCGACCGTCTACGTCGCGCCCTCGACGAATACCGCATCGTTGGCGTGCGTACGACTATTCCATTCGCACGCTGGCTCATGGACTC
>CAXTCR010000020.1:0-28936 GCA_964242555.1 uncultured Ktedonobacteraceae bacterium | reverse complement strand
CGGTAGAGAACGGTGAGCAGTTTGATGTTGTCGTCCTCGATCCTCCCGCATTTGCTAAGACACAGAGCAACCGCAACAACGCCCTCAAAGCCTATCGTCGTCTAAACACGCTCGGTATGGGAGTCCTGCGGCAAGGAGGTATTCTGCTCACATGTTCATGCTCCGGTGTAACTGGAATGGACGATCTCCTCGGCGTCATATCCCAAAGCGCGTCTCGTTTCCAACGTCCTGCCCAACTACTCGAAAGCTACACCCACGGCGTCGATCATCCCATCAATCTCGCTATGCCAGAGACAGCATATTTGAAGGCAGTATTCTGTAGAGTTGGATAGCAACTGATCTGATCGTTAGGGAAAAGTATATGCAAATGAAGATGTCTCTTAGAAGAAAACGAAGAGTTATACAGCTTCTGCTCATTCTTGAATTATCTATGCTTGGACTAGTAAGCTGTACTTTTTCCTCAAACGGAGCTTCTTCACTGAATACTCAAGGCACAAGCATTGATTGGGTAAACTTTATACGCTTTGACGATAATTACTTACCTTGCTGCTGACTCGCGTATAGGACGAGCCTTGACGCATGCTAATGTCTACGATTATACTCCAGATAGGTATAGATCACTCATAGATAGAAGAGGTGAGACGGCGTGGATGCCGGACCTGAACGAGAACAGCAAATTTGGTTTAATTTGAAACCTTGTCCCTGTAGCACCAAGCGCTTCTCTAAAAAATCTTGTGGAGAAGCAACGGCGTACTAGAGCTATGTGCCTTCTGTGCTACCGGATCGGCGTAGTTATGGAGGTAGTTATATGGCTCAGATACATGTGCCCGATAGCCCACGAGAGCGTGAGCAGTTACAAAACAGCGTGAGTGCGCCTGATGCAGTGGCGCACTTTACTTATGAAGAGAAGGAACCACGCGGCTTTGGTGGGATAGATATACTTGTTGCTTTGGTTGTGGTGGCGTTAGTAACACTGATTGTGCTTGCGGCATCGCGTTGGAGTGCGCCACTTTCACCCGTCGTCAACATTAGTCTCTCACCCCTCATGTTACCAATTTACGCAGGCTATTCTCTCCTTCGTATGCTGCTTGCATACATCCTCTCCTTGATCTTTACATTGGCGTATGGCCATATAGCTGCAACCCGTCCGCGTGCAGAGCGCGTGATGGTTCCTTTGCTCGACATCTTACAAAGCATTCCGATTCTGTCATTTTTGCCCGCCGTCGTGCTTGCGCTGGTTGCGGCCTTTCCTCACTCAAATATCGGGCTTGAGCTTTCAAGTGTCCTCCTCATTTTCACCAGTCAAGCCTGGAATATGACCTTTAGTTTTTACCATTCAGCACGTACACTGCCAGCAGACCTGAAAGAGTTTTCCACGATTGCGCGATTGCGTCCCTGGCAGCGTTTTGTGAGGCTGGAAGTGCCTTCTTCGATGATTGGACTTATCTGGAATAGTATGATGAGCTGGGCCGGTGGCTGGTTCTTTCTGATGGCCTCGGAGCAATTTGTGTTGGGGAATCGCTCTTTTCAACTTCCAGGCTTAGGCTCATACCTACAAATAGCCTCTAATAAAGGCGATATCCGTGCCCTGTTTCTTGGTCTGTTCGCCTTGGTTGCTTTGATCATCCTGCTCGATTTCTTCTTCTGGCGTCCGCTTGTCGCATGGGCAGATAAGTTCAAGCTTGAGCAAAACAGCGATGCAGACCCACCAACTTCGCCAATCTTGGACTTACTACGTAACTCCGCTTTGGTCGCAACTGTAAATCGTCGAGTCTTCCGGCCAATTGGCACTGCGATCGCACATGTGTTAAATCGGCTCCAACCCTTGCCCGATGCAAGCGTCTCGTCAGAAAGGAGAAATGCACAAAATAGAGGGTTTCGTAGAGTTGTTGGGCTACTTGTAAGCCTCCTGTTTGGAGCACTTGTCCTCTACAGTGTTTGGAGCGCAGTAAGTCTCCTTCTTCATGTAGACCTCGGCACATGGGGACGCTTAATCCTGGCAGCGGCAGCAACATGGGGCCGAACATTGGTCGCCTTGGCTGTAGGAGTGGCCTGGACTGTACCCCTCGGAGTTACAATTGGTATGTCGCCACGTTGGTCGAGACGTTTACAGCCAGTCGTACAAGTCATTGCGTCAATACCCGCGACCGCCTTCTTTCCGATCTTGCTGCCTGTTCTAGTGGCACTTCCCGGTGGCTTATCGCTGGCCGCAATTGTCTTAATGCTTCTGGGCACACAGTGGTACATCTTGTTCAATGTCATTGCGGGTGCTATGGCTATTCCTAATGATTTAAAAGAGGCAACCACCATCTATCATGTAAACGCATGGAGACGGTGGCGTACGCTAATCTTGCCCTCTATCTTTCCATATCTCGTAACGGGACTATTAACCGCCAGTGGTGGCGCATGGAACGCGAGTATCATATCCGAGTTTGTACAGTTCAATAACAAAACAGCCACTACTTTTGGCTTAGGTGCGGAGATTGCACAGGCTGCCAACAACCAACGTTTCCCCACGTTGCTCGCAGGAACATTGCTGATGGCTATCGTTGTCGTTGCCATCAATAGCGTCCTGTGGAAACGCTTGTATGGTCTTGCTGAGCGACGTTTTACACTAGCATGAGAAGAGGAAGATCACTACTATGGCAACAATATATCCATCACAGCCTACTGAAAATACACAGACGCGAGAAGTGTTGTTAGAAGCCCGGCATGTCAGGAAGGTATACGAGGCAGAGGGCAAGCAGAAGCAGGGTACCCGCCCACCGCTTGTGCTGGACGACATAGATTTGCAGATTGCGGCTGGCGAATTTGTAGCTTTGCTTGGTCCCTCTGGTTCTGGAAAATCTACACTTCTGCGCATCCTTGCTGGTCTGCTCCATCCAACCTCCGGGCAAGTGCTTTTCAAGGGCGTAGAACAGCATGGCCCAAATCCACATCTAGCAATCGTGTTTCAATCCTTTGCGCTCTTTCCCTGGCTCACCGTGCTACAGAATGTAGAGCTTGGGCTAGAGGTGCAGGAGGTACCGCGCACCCAGCGTCTCAAACGGGCTTTGGCCGCTATCGACACAATTGGCCTTGATGGGTTCGAGGACGCGTATCCAAAGGAGCTTTCCGGTGGCATGCGCCAGCGCGTAGGCTTCGCCCGTGCACTGGTGGTTGAGCCAGAGCTATTGTTTATGGACGAGCCATTTAGCGCGCTTGACGTATTGACGGCGGCAAATTTACGCAAAGAGTTATTGCGCCTATGGCTTGAAAGTAAAATTCCAACGCGTGCTATTGTCATGGTGACACATAATATCGACGAGGCTGTCAGTATGGCAGATCGTATCCTGGTATTGGGAGCCGACCCGGGCCATATTCGCATCGAATTAAAAGGGCTGCCAGTAGAGAAGCGCAACGCGAAAGATGAAGACTACACCCGTACCGTTGACCTTATCTACCGCATTATGACCAGCCCACACGCTGATATCGAGACCCTTCTTCCCAAAGAAGAGGCTCATGTGCGGCAAGAGCGTGTTGCCGCCGCAAGACCAACCCGACCCTATCAAACACTTCCGCATGTTGGCATTGGCGATATCACTGGGTTAATCGAGCTTGTGTATGCGAACGGGGGACGTGAAGACCTGTATCAATTAGGGCGAGACTTGCAGCTAGAAGTGGACGAGTTACTTCCGCTCGTCGATGCCGCCGATCTGCTCGATCTGGCTGATGCTCATGAAGGTGATCTCGTTTTGACGGATATCGGCAATCATTTTGCTGAAGCTGGGGTTCTGGAGGAAAAACAAATCTTCCGTACCCAGGTCTTACAGCGTGTCGGCATGCTCAATCGTATTGTTGAAGATTTACGCAGTGCGCCCGATCATATCGTTCCTGAAGAGCGCTACTTAGACCAGCTCAAGCAGCATTTCAGTGAAGACGAGGCATGGTCACAACTGGAAACCGTTATCGATTGGGGACGTTACGCTGAAGTATTCTCTTACGTCGAGGATCGTGGTATTTTCCGCCTGGAAGACCCCGAACTGGCCGAATAAGAGGAGAGAGGAGCTAGCCATTATGCAAAGTGCTATCGAACGTTGGCACGAGATACTCGACGCACGTGCGAAACAAATGGACAACGCATACGCACGTTTGGGACGGACAACCGCAGACTTCTGGGATCGTCGAGCCAAGAATTATCATCGCTCAACAAAGGAAACGATAGCGGATGATCCCCTCTATCTCAAATTGCGCCGGGAGGTAACGCGAGGGTTAACACTGCTCGACGTGGGTGCAGGAACGGGACGTTTTGCCCTCGCGCTCGCTCCATATATCCAGCACATCACCGCCGTAGAGCCAAACGCAACCATGCTGGACTACCTCAAGCGCGATGCAATGGGCGAAGAGTTAACCAACGTATCCTTACTCTACACAACGTGGCAGGATGCGCCGTCCGATTTGAGCGCGGACATTGTCCTATGTAGTCATGTGCTGTATCCCATTTGGGACGTAGACACGTTTATCTCTAAACTGCTCGCTGCAACTCGCCATACCTGTTACATCTATATGCGCGCCATGCATTTCGACACAAGTACCAGTGTGCTCTGGAAGCACTTTCACGGTGATGATAGACAACCAGCTCCTGGCTACATTCATGCCCTTGACGTGCTTTTCGACATGGGTATCTACGCTGATGTCGAGATTGTGCGTATGCCTGGAGTAATTCGCTACTCATCGTTGGATGTGGCGGTAGAGGAACTTCGCGAACAACTTATCCTGCCTAGTGATGAGGAGACAACAGGTCAGCTGCGTCACCTGTTGGAAGGGTGGCTTATCGAGCGGAATGGAGCATTCATCCCTCCCGTCGATACCCAGACGAGCGCTATTATGCGTATCACCCCGTAGCACACAATACAAAAAAGAGTGTTTGTACCTCATCTCATAGTGAGGCGCAAACACTTCTTAGTTAGTGCCCTAAAGAGTTAGACGATTGCCTTATCAAGGCTTTTGAAGAAGGTGCCGAGTGAACCCTTTGTAAAGCTCTCGCCAATGGGGTTGTTCGCTATGGCGACGGGGCCACTCAAATCGGCATTTGCATCATACTTCAGCACAGCACCATCGGCTTCGTCAAGAATGTTGATATTGCCGAGGGCGTTAATTGAGCCGCCTGTACCCTGACGCTGTACCTGTAGTGTTAGATTATGTGGGGCTTGTCTCTGCGTGATGTTGACGACGACACCATACGGTCCCTTCAGGCCCGGCAGTGGTGTTGAGATGTTCGCTCTGAGCTTGTTTGAGTCAACATACTCAACGCTCTGGCATCCTGGAATGCATTCTTTCAAAATCGCTGGATTTAGGATAGCGTTGTATACTTGGGCGCTTGATGCCTTAAACTTGTGTGAGCCATTCAATTTCATATGGACTAAATAATCCTTCTTTGCTACTTTTAAATAAAGAGACACTTTCCATGCCACTCTAAACAAGGAAACATATACATCTATATCAACGGATACGTTGACTGTGCATTATTGTAGCGATTCTCATACTCTCTTGCAATATGGGCCGTACTATTTACCTAACCAAATCGTACAGGCCACAGCGTCGTCCCTCGCATTAATTTACCCTAATCACCCAAATGTGCTATTTACGTCCATGGAGGATGGACGTATGCTATACTGGCTCTATCTGTTTCTTTATGTATCTTTATAAATGGGTAAGCAAGCATAGCTAAAGTTATATTAGGAAGAGCAGCAGTAGTTATGGCATCGTATAAAGAACAACGTTCGCGTGACAGTCAATCCTGGCAAGCTCGACTTGCTCGTGAACGCTTAAACCTATCCGAGTCAGTTGAAGAGACCCTTGCCGATCCCTCCTCTATGGAGCAGTGGCCAGACGAAGAGCAACAATATATTCCTGTTGATGCTTCCCCCTCAGGTACTGAACTCGTTCCCCCACGTCTTAGCTTACAGTCAAAAGTTCTCCCCTCCGTTCGCCCTGTTAGTTTCGTACAATCCGTTACCAATGAGTTAGCCGCACAACAACCTGTTGCTGAACAGCCTAAACCACAGAATACAAATATGTTTGCCCGCTTCGCGCAACGGTTCACGTCATCAATCGCAGCTATTATGCAGCCTGACACCTATACTTGGGAACCGACGCAGCCCGAACAAGACAACGCTCCCCAGGAAAAGCATCTTGCTACACTGCCTCCAACGTCCGCCGTTGCACCAATAGAGAGTGCTCAAAAGCCCACTGTCATTGATGCAATTCCGGCAACACCCTCACAGCCACTCTTGCCTCCCGTAAAGAGCAAGCAGCGTCTCGCAGGTCATACAGCAAAAGTCCATCTCCAAACTGCGCAAATGGCCAAAGCAACACCCTATCCAAAAGAAGAGAAGGATGTGTATGGTTGGAGCGTAGAAACAAACGAACCCCTGCGTGAACCGCTCACGGTCAATGTCCGTCTCCGTGAAAGAGCACAACCTCTCCCTTCTCCTATCCAACTTGCCGCCCCATCCCTATGCGAAGAGATACAGACGGGTCAAGAAAAACTTCTTGAGGAGAAACCTGTACATGCTGTGGGCATAGATTATGTAACGTTCTTTGGCACGGGCCTCTTCCAAAAGGGACAGGGAGAGCTAATGGTAAGGAACACCTATATAACTGAGACGAGTGTCGTCCATGTAACCTTGACCTCCAACCCAGGCCCGACGTTGGTACAATATATATCGCTTCATCCAGAAGTTGGATTTACCCTTCACTTAACCGCTCCTGCGGATACAAAGACAACCTTTAACTATATCCTATTCACCAAAGCTTGTCTTTAAAGCATACGTATATCAGTCATAGGAGCAGGTCTTTGGAACGCAACATTGTTTGGTCGCGCTTGGATATTCCAGGAATGGAACATCTCCAACTTATACAAGTGCCACACGGCTTTACCGCAAACGGTTTTATTCTTGCGGTACATGAAGAGACTCCCTATCGCATTCGATACATTGTACACTGCGACTCATCCTGGCGTGTCCGTGAAGTTCGTATAGACATAGTAGACAAGGCCATGCCAGAGGTGCACCTGAAGGCAGATGGTAAGGGGCATTGGACTACGGGAACAGGCGCGCATGTTGTAGAATTGAATGGCTGCATTGACGTAGATGTCTCCGCTACACCCTTCACCAATACCATCGCCATTGAACGTTTAGGGCTAGCCATCGGCGAAATCGCGGAACTAGACGTGGCCTATATCAATGTCCCAACCATGCAGACGACACCCGTAAAACAGCGTTACACACGCTTAGAAGATGGTGATGACGGGCAGCACTATCAATACATAGGACTCTCCACTGGCTTTCAAGCCGAATTAGTGGTTGATCGCGATAAGCTCGTTGTCGCATATCCTAAGCTGTTTATGCGGGTCTGGTCAAGTGAAGAATTAGCGTCGCAAGAATAAGAGGAAAGCACAATGGCCGAGAAGAAACGTTTGCGTTTTGGTATAAAAACAGCGCCTCAAAACACTACGTATGGAGATATGCTACGTGTCTGGCTAGAAGCTGACGAAGTGCCAGCCATCGAACATGCATGGCTGTTTGATCACTTTATACCGCTCGGCAATGACCCAACAGGGACATGTCTTGAAGGGTGGACCTTGTTATCGGCCTACGCTGCCTTGACTAAGCGTCTTCGCTTGGGTATAATGGTTACAGGTAATACTTACCGTCATCCCGCTGTGCTAGCTAACATGGCAGCAACCGTTGATATCATCTCCAATGGACGCCTCGACTTCGGCATCGGTGCCGGCTGGAACGAACTTGAGCACACATCTTATGGTATTCCCCTTTATGAACCAGGCGAACGCATCAAACGCATGGGTGAGGCATGCGAAGTCTTCCGCTTACTATGGACCGAAACAAAACCAGATTTTAACGGGCAATACTACCAACTCAAAGGTGCATACTGCGAGCCAAAACCCGTACAGAAACCATATCCTCCCATCACCATTGGCGGAGGTGGTGAGCAACTCACACTACGCATGGTAGCAAAATACGCCGACATCTGGAACTTTGCGGGCGGTCCTGTCGATCTCTTCAAACACAAGAGTGAGGTCCTCGACGGTCACTGCGCTAAAATCGGGCGAGACTCCTCGACCATCGAACGCTCGATACAAGCGATGGTCAACCCAAACGATATGGGTAGCACCATCACAATGGTTCAAAACTTTATAGACGCTGGTGCCACCCATATCGTGCTAAACCTGAGACCCCCATATCCAGAAGGGATTGCGCATCGTGTGGCTCAAGAAGTCATCGGGCCTTTGCAAAAGGCGTATGAGCAAGGAAAGTGATAGCTCCACGTCGGCGGGATTATGTGATTGTTAGTTTGTGTTATCATCTGTAGTAACACAGATACAAATATTGTGTAATTACGCTTTTCCTCTAGGAGCAGAAACTATGAATAAATTAACCCGCGAAGAAGAACGCATTATCGTTCATAAAGGCACTGAGCGCCCATTTAGTGGCGAATATGATCACTTCTTCAAGGATGGTACGTACGTTTGTCGTCGCTGCAACAACCCGCTTTTTAGCGCCGAGGCAAAATTCAACTCTGGCTGTGGCTGGCCTAGCTTTGACGAAAACTTTCCCAACGCCGTTAAGCGTCTGCCCGACCCCGATGGCTACCGTACAGAGATCGAGTGCGCCAACTGTGGTGCGCATCTAGGCCACGTCTTCCTGGGCGAACGTTTCACCGACAAGAATACACGCCACTGCGTCAATTCATTGTCAATTCGCTTCATCCCTAAGGATCAAGAGCTGCCACCAGTCCTACACGATACCAAATAACGTAAAGCCGTATAGGAGTATGTTAGTGTCACTAGAAAAATGCGTACAATCGAAGACTTTCAAGCCTTTCATCATTGACTAGATGAACGCAACAATTTTAGCACTGACATATTCCTCAACATGGTTCTGCTTATTGGCGGAATTGGAGAATTTGCCCAAGTTCTCAAAAAAGTTTATTCCTTACGTTTAAGGTCGAATGAAACCCCTGAAGAGGACGACATCCAACGGCTCTAACATAGAGCTAGTTATCCCGAGATACAAAACAGATGAGCATATCCGCTTATCTGTTTTGTATCTCGGGACCGATAACCTATTCTGTAACGAACTTGCGCCCAATGGCCTCGGCAATCTTCTCCACCTGTGGCATCAGTTCTCTAAATTGCTCAATTGTAAGCGATTGCGCCCCGTCTTTGAGTGCCTCATCAGGATTAGGATGTACCTCTATCAGAAGAGCATCTGTGCCAACAGCAACGGACGCCAGCGACATTGGTCCAACGAGGTCGCGGCGACCGGTGCCTTGACTGGGGTCGGAGATGATCGGCAAATGCGAGAGACTCTTGATGAGTGGAATAGCACTGATATCCATTGTGTTGCGCGTAATCTTCTCAAAGGTGCGAATGCCTCGCTCACACAGGATAACGTTGCGGTTGCCCTGAGACAAAACATATTCAGCCGCTAACAGCCACTCTTCAAACGTGGCAGACATGCCGCGCTTGAGAACGACCGGCTTGTTCGTGCGTCCTACCTCATCGAGCAGCATATAGTTCTGCATGTTGCGCGTGCCGATCTGCAGGATGTCCGCGTATTCACATACCATTGGTACATCGGTCGGGGTCATGACTTCGGTGATGATTGCCATACCGAATTCAGAGCGCGCTTTCGCCAGCAGCTTTAGCCCGGCCTCCCCCATGCCACGGAAGCCGTATGGAGATGTGGAGGGCTTGAAGGCACCGCCGCGCAGAATAACGGCTCCCTCTTTGCGTACGGCCTCGGCGGTTGTCATCAGTTGCTCTTCGCTCTCGACCGTACAGGGGCCAGCCATCATCACGATATCTTTGCCGCCGATATGTACTTCACCTTCTCTAACGCAGGCAACAGGAATATCGACGATGGTGTCCTGAGGGTGAAATTCACGGCTTGCCAACTTGTATGGTTTAGAGACACGCAATACACTCTCGACTCCTGGCAACCCTTCTAGTGCCTCACCAAGCGCTGGATTAATGCCACCGATAGCACCAGGAGCGCCGGAAGGTCCAACCGCGCCTAGCACACCGATAATGGTACGCTCGACACCACTCGAGGGATGGCCCGATAAGCCATGCCTCGCCAGAAACGACATCACGTGATTAATCTGTTCATCACTACTTGACGCCTTCATCACGACAATCATGCACATAGCTCCTTCTTGAAAATTGAATAGGTCAAAACTGGCGTACAATTGCCAGCACTCCGGCACATCGTAACGCCTTTGTCATGATTGCCTGAAAAATCCCTTGCTAGAATACAGGGATGATGATACTTGGGGGTGTCATGAATGAGACCCGTATAGCGTATCTTTATTAAAGACGCGCCGCTAACTGTTTTTGCTACTAAAACTTGGGCGCAGGTTTATTGCATTCCGGATATAGACGTGTTGCATGTCCGATACACGACGTTCCGTGTTGACATGTAGCAGGACACGAATACACTTATCCAGACTTCCTGGTACTGGAATTTCGCGCATACACATAAGTGCAGTCTCCGTCCAACCTAACGCACGAGCGGCAAGTGCAGGAAACTCCGCATCCAAATCTTCCGTCACGGAAAAAATCGCGCTAGCGATATCTTCTGTTTGCAACTCGTTACGCTCTATAAGTAATTGTAACAGTTCTGTTGTTGCCGCAAGAATTTCCTCGCGGTCATTACGCTCGACAGTTGTCGCGCCCCGAATACCCCGACAATACATATGTACACAGCCCTTTCTGCATATAGACCTCCCTCTGCTCTCGCAAAGCACATAAACACAGGTATGGTTATTGTACGAGATATGGGCAAGCATATGAGGAAAGTGTACACGCTATCACGCACAGAAGATGTATACGTTATGTACTATCTTTTGCGTAGACTCTGGATATAGTGTCTTACAGCGTCTGCTTGTGTACCATCTGTGTATCGATCAATTAAGTGGACTAGTGCGCTACCAACAACCGCGCCATCGGCATAGCTTGTCACTTCTGCGATATGTTCAGGAGTAGACAGGCCAAAACCAATCGCAAGTGGTAAATCCTTCGTATAGTCTTTCACTCGCCTGATGAAACTTTGTAGTTGCGGTGGTAGCGTTGTACGTGAACCTGTAACACCACTGAGCGAGACACAGTAAACAAAGCCTCCCGTTTCGCTGGCCGTTAGTTCCGCAACTCTTGCTATTCTTTCATCAGGGGTGGTTGGCGGTATCAAAAAGATCAGGGCAAGGCCATTTCTCTTAACCTCTTCGAGAAGAGGTTGTGCCTCTTCCATTGGGAGGTCTGGAATGATGAGTCCGTTGACGCCATTGCCCCTTGCATCGGTACAAAACCGTTCCGGTCCGTACGCCATCACTGGATTATAGTAACCCATGAGTAGTAAGGGCACATCACTCTTTGACGATACCTGACGCGCGATATCCATACAACCACGAATAGTCATGCCACGTTCCAGCGCAATGTGTCCCGCGTGCTGAATGGTTGCGCCGTCCGCCAGAGGGTCGCTAAAGGGCATGCCTAGCTCAATAATATCGGCCCCTCCCTCTGCTGCCGCCAGTATGATGTCGACACTCTGCTGAGCTGAGGGGTATCCACACATAAAGTATGGAATCAGGACGCCGCGCTTTGCCTGGCGTGCTTGTGCGAACGTTTGTGTGATTTTAGCTGCAGGCGTTGTTGTGTCTAAAGTGCCTACTGTAGTAAGTTCCATAGTCTCTCCCATTTATTCAGTAATCGCGAAGGCGCGTATCGGAAATGATGTGCCACCCTTTATAGCTGGTGGAACAGCAAAAAAGCGAAAGTTCGGTACCGACAGCTGCTGCAAATTGCGAAGGTGCTCCACAATTGGTATGTCTGCCTGAAGCAAAATTGTGTGTGCCGGTCGCGCCGTATCACCCATGTCGTCTATATTTGCACAGTCTATTCCAACTAGCGTTACCTTGGCCTCCACTAGAAAGTGGCACGCGTCAGCGGTTAAAAACGGACCAGAGTGGAAATAGTCAGATGTGCCCCAACGTGTTGACCAATCGGTACGCACAAGAACAGCCTTTTGTGCAAGGTCCAGCCCTTGAAATGGGTCTACTCCTATAGCTCCATCGTAAGGGGCGTGAACGACGATGCCCGGTATGTTCGCTAATTGTTCAAGGCGCAGTGCTGCTAGATCGTGCCCCTGTGGATGACGATGAAAAGGGGCATCAACATATGTGCCTGTATTGCCACCAATCTCATACGTCGCAATTTGGAACGTTGTGCCGGGCGCGTATGTACCTCGACTGGCGCTTTGCTCGTGCGTAAAGTACGTATGGAATTGCGGCTCGGGTAGCCCCGGGTAGGACGGCATTCCTGGCTCTACTATGTGGCTGAGATCAATAAGTCCTGTCATCTTTCACCTTACAAATTTGATAGCGATGGCTTAGTAACATTCAGAATGCCGGACGTAAAATTGCCAGGAGCGTACTTTTGTAGCAATTCGAGTAGATCATCCACGGCAGCCTGTACATCGTGGCGTCCATTTGTGTGGTGAGCCTCGACGGTGATAATCGCGTTCGTGGTTGAGGCTTGTGCCGCACTTTGTTCGCTCTGTCGCCAGCACCAACGGCGCGCTATGACCAGCCCTGTCTCGTCCGAGAAAATGACCTCGCCAACCTCTGGATGCTCTACCTCGTCCTGACCAAGCGTAGTGTAGCGCTCCGTGCCTTTGGCGAAATGTACGGTAACGGGTCCTTGCAGTGTTTGCATGTCGAACACCGCGACGGGTAGGGCATAACGAATGCTTATAAGGTTGCCAATGTCAACGAGCGTGTTGATGCTTGGAATGTCGCCTTTTTTGGTGAGACGACGGAGCAGAGCCTCAGCCGCACTACGATATTGCGTTGGGTCAATGCCAAAGCTACGGAAGACGCCGCGCCAAGCCGACAACGACGCAATCTGGCTCAGGGGCGTCTGACCAACACGTTGTACCACTGCTCGCTGCTCCGCACTATACGCCGCTTGCAAGCTCTCGGGCGTTGGTCCATTCACACTATCTTGTGCCAGGATCACGCCTCCAACCGTCGTTGGGTAGCGTATCAGTATCTCTTTGTCATATTGAAAGGTGCTCATACTCTGTTCCTACACATTCACGTTCAACGCCTTAGCCACGGTAATCACATCTTTGTCACCGCGACCAGAGAGATTTACGACAATGAGCGAGTTTGCAGGTACCTTGCCCTCTTTGCCCATTTCTAGCAAGTAACCAAGTGCGTGCGCTGGTTCTAGTGCTGGAATGATGCCCTCGGTCTGACTTAATGCCTGCAAACCACGAAGCGCGGTTGCATCGGTGGCGGAGACATAGGTAGCACGTCCTGAATCGCGCATATAGCTGTGTTCGGGACCAACGCCGGGATAGTCGAGGCCTGCGGAAATGCTGTGTGTGTCGAGGACCTGCCCGTCCTCATTTTGTAGCAGATAGCTCAAGGCTCCGTGCAGTACGCCGGGCTTGCCTAATGAAAGTGTAGCTGCGTGCTCTCCTGTGCTTGAGCTTGCACCACCAGCTTCAACGCCGATAAGCTTTACCTCTGGTGCGTCAGCGAAGGGATAGAACATCCCTATAGCGTTACTGCCACCCCCAACACAGGCGATAATCATATCAGGCAGGCGTCCAACCTGTTGCAGAATTTGTTGACGGGCCTCGGTTCCAATGATTGATTGATAGTCGCGCACAATACGTGGGTAGGGATGTGGACCGACGGCTGAGCCGATGATATAGTAGGTTGTCTCAACATTTGTCACCCAGTCGCGAATAGCCTCATTAGTAGCATCCTTTAAGGTCCGTGTACCGCTGCTGACTGGCTGTACCTGTGCTCCAAGCAGCTTCATGCGAAAGACGTTGAGCGATTGTCGTTCGATATCCGTCTCGCCCATGTAGACGATGCATTCAAGGCCGAGCATTGCACAGACTGTCGCGGTTGCCACACCATGCTGCCCCGCGCCCGTTTCGGCGATGATGCGTTTCTTGCCCATGCGCTTTGCGAGCAAACCCTGTCCCAGTGCGTTGTTGATTTTGTGCGCCCCAGTATGTGCAAGGTCCTCACGTTTGAGGTATATCTTTACATCGGGTGCGACCAGGGCGGAGAAGCGTGGTACATAATGCAGTGTTGTAGGACGCCCAACGAAGCTATGAAGTTGAGTTGCTAACTCTGCTTGAAATGCCTCATCATGCAGTGATTGATTGTAGGCACTTTCTAGTTCTGCTAAGGCAGACATGAGGCTTTCGGGGACAAACTTTCCGCCATATGCCCCGAAACGTCCCCGTTCGTCTGGATAGACATTGTGTTGGTATGTTGCTTTATCTTGCGTTTGCATATGTTTCTCTCTCTACCGTTGTCGCACGTACATTCTCAAGAAATGCACGTATCTTGGAACTATCTTTTTGCTTATGCGTCTCGACACCACTACTGACATCGACTCCCCACGGCTGAACCTGTTGTATTGCCTGCGCGACATTTTCGGAGGTCAGTCCACCTGCCAGAAGTATAGGAGTCTCTCGCGCAATTGTACTTGCAAGCTCCCAGTCATGTGTCACGCCCGTTCCACCCCACTGTGGTGTAGGTGTATCCAGCAGAAGCCTCCATGCAGTCTCCTTGTACGCGGTTATTTGTGTTAGGTCTGCTTCGCTCTTCAGCGGAATAGCTTTGATGACGGGTCGTGCAATACGCTGGAGAACATCGGGTGACTCCGTGCCATGAAGTTGCACGTAGTCTAACCCCGCCTCCTCTATCACATCATTGATGAAGTCCACCTCTTTATTGACAAACACACCCACAAGATCGGGCAAGACATGTTGCCCTTGTAATAACGCCGTAGCACTTGCGAATACTTCCTTCACATCTTTGGGTTGAATGTAGCGGTGGCTGGGTTCATAGAAAATGAAGCCAAGCATGTCAGCACCCGCTTCTATGGCTGTCTGAATATGTTCAGGCTGACGCAGTCCGCAGATTTTTACCTGTGTACTGGCATTTGCTCCTTGAAGTAGCATCCGCATTTGGGCTGGTACATCATTTGAGACAACGAGCGACTCGCCAACAAGCATGCCTTGCACATCGTAACGTGCAAGCCGTCGAGCATCAACTGTGGTATGTATACCGCTTTCTGCTATGACGATGCGATCAGCGGGAATGAGGGCGCGAATGTCTCGTATGAGATATGGGTTCATCTTAAACGTGACAAGGTCGCGGCTGTTGACGCCAATTACTTTTGCGCCAGCATTGACGGCGCGCTGCGCCTCCTCGCGACTATGAACCTCGACTAGACACTGCATGCGCAGTTCATGAGCAACCGAAAGCAGGTGACGAAGTCCGTTGTCATCAAGGATAGCACAGATGAGCAGAATAGCATCGGCTCCCCATGCTCTTGCTTCGTATACCTGATAATCGTCGACAATAAAATCTTTGCGCAACACCGGAATGCGGACTGCTTCCTTGATTGCAGTGAGATATTCTGGTGCGCCAAGAAAAAAGTGCGGCTCAGTTAGCACAGAGATGACTGATGCACCATGTGCTTCATAGGTTTGTGCCAACTCGACTGGATGTATATGTGGCGCGAGCATTCCTTTTGATGGTGAGGCACGTTTGACCTCAGCTATCAAATGGACACGCGAGCGGGGTGAAAATGCCGACACAAGGTCGCGTGGCGGCGTTTGTTCGGCGGCACGACGTTGTAGCTCTTCTAGCGGCAGGTCAATTTTGCGCTGCACAAGGTCAGCGCGTGTTTGGGTAACGATGCGATCAAGAAACATGGGACACCTGACGTTGTGTGCAGGCAATGACATCAGCAAGCTTCTGCTTTGCCTTGCCCTCACGGATTGTTGCACGCGCTAATTTGACTCCATCGGTTAATGTCTCGACCTGGTCGTTCGCAAACAGGGCAGCACCAGCATTCAGGCAGAGCATATCGGTCGCTGGAGTATCGACGTAGCTCCCCAGAAGTTCGCGCAGAATAGCTGCATTATGTGCTGGATCACCACCCTGGAATGCTTGACGATCTGTTACACTCGTTAGCCCCACTTCTTCTGGTGTGATGGCATATTCGCATAAATCCTTTCCCTGCCTCACTTCGCAGATACGCGTGGGTGCGCTGAGCGAACATTCATCAACGCCATCCTCACCATGCACGATAAGCGCGTGCTTGCACCCAAGGTGGAGCAAGACCTCGCCCATTTTGCGTAACAGCGAACCGTCTGCCACGCCCAGTACCTGATACCGTGTGTGCGCGGGATTGGTGAGTGGGCCAAGGATATTGAAGACGGTGCGGATACCAATTTCTCTGCGTGTAGGACCAACGTGTTTCATCGCGGGGTGAAATGCAGGTGCGAACATGAAACCAAAGCCGACTTCCTGTACGCAACTGGCGACCTGTTCGGGACCGAGATCAATTTTTGCTCCCAATGCCTCTAGCACGTCTGCACTACCACAGCGACTGGTCGCGGAACGATTCCCATGTTTTGCAACAGATGCACCTGTCGCGGCAGCCACTATACCAGCTGCGGTTGAGACGTTAAAGGTCCCCGACTTATCACCACCGGTGCCACAGGTGTCCATTGCATGAAGAGCTACTTCCCTATCAAGATGAACATGAACTGCCTTTTCGCGCATAACCCGCGCCATGCCTGCGATCTCCTCAACCGTTTCATGTCCCGGACGTAGGTGTAGGGCTGTTAAAAATGCTCCCATTTGTGACGACGTTGCAGTTCCTGTCATAATTTCTTCCATCACTGCTGCTGCCTCTGCTTCGCTTAGTGCAGCGCCAGCAGCGACGTGTGTGATTGCCTCTCGAATCATACTATGCTCCTTTCAAGAAAATTCCGTAACAGGTCCTTGCCAACAGGTGTCATAATCGACTCCGGGTGAAACTGAACGCCTTCGACTGGATGGGTGCGATGCTTGAGTCCCATGATAATGCCATTTTCTGTCTCGGCAGTAACTTCCAGTACATCAGGCAGTGTTGAGCGTTGGACAATCAAGCTATGATAGCGGTTAGCCTCAAAGGGACGAGGCAAGCCGCGAAATACTCCCTGCTCGTTGTGATGCATACGCGAAGTTTTGCCGTGCATTGGTTCAGGGGCGCGAACTACGCGTCCACCATAAACCTGTCCTATTGATTGATGACCGAGGCATACACCCAGTAAAGGAATTCTTGGTCCAAAGGTTTCGATAACCCTACACGATATGCCTGCCTCGTTTGGCGTACAGGGGCCGGGCGAGATAACGATTTGAGCTGGCTGCAAATACTCTATCTGGTCAAGCGTAATTTCGTTATTGCGATACACCTGTACATCCGCGCCCAACTCTGAGAGGTATTGATACAGGTTGTAGGTAAAGCTGTCGTAGTTATCAAGCAAGAGCAACATGTTTACCCTCTCCTCCCTACTCTGTGAGTTTTCGCGATAAGTTCCGCCTCATCGAGTGCCCGCAGGAGTGCTTTGGCTTTGTTCAGGCTCTCTTGATATTCAGCGGTGGGGTCAGAGTCAGCGACAACACCGCAGCCAGCTTGAATATAAGCGCGACCGTCTTTCATAACCATTGTGCGCAGGGCAATCGCAGTTTCCTGATTGCCACTGTGACTAAAATAGCCAACTGCTCCCGCATAAATACCGCGTTGCTCGCCCTCTAGCTCACTGATGATCTCCATTGCGCGTATCTTTGGAGCACCTGTAACGGTACCAGCTGGAAAGCCAGCGCGCAGAGCATCGTAGGGCGTCATATCCGAGCACAACTGTCCCGTCACATTGGAGACAAGGTGCATGACGTGCGAGTAGCGTTCGATCTCCATCAACTCGCTGACTTGTACGGTTCCTGGTGAACTGACGCGTCCTACATCGTTACGGGCGAGGTCGATCAGCATGACATGCTCAGCGCGTTCCTTTGGATCACTTTGCAGTTCCTGTGCCAGTGCTTCGTCGCTCTGTCTATCCAATCCTCGTGGACGTGTCCCTGCAATCGGGCGAATGGTCACTTCGTTATCCTCAAAACGCACAAGTAGCTCTGGTGAGGCACCAATGATATGAAAATCGTTCAAGTCCAAATAAAACATGTAGGGCGAAGGATTGATTGCGCGTAAGGCACGATAGACGGTGAAGGGAGACGCATTGACGTGGCGACTCAGGCGCTGTGAGGGTACAACCTGAAAGACATCCCCCGCTTTGATGTACTCTATCGAGCGGCGAACCATATCTTCAAATTCGTCCTGGGTGTGATTAGACCTGACGCGTAAGGCATCCGCATCACGAATTGGCTCCGGCTCATCGGGTACCTGTACAGGTCCACTGAGACGGCGTTGTACATCCTCAATGATAGCGACACCACGTCTATATTCAGTTTCAAGGTCGGGGGCATCAAGGTGTAAATGGGTGACGATGCGAACACGGTGCTTGACGTGATCGAAGACGAGCAGAGTTTCTGTGAAGCAAAAGACCGCTAGCGGCAGACCAAGTTCGCTCTTTTCTGGTACTGGCAGACGCTCAAAGCGTGCTACTGAGTCGTAGGAGAGATAGCCAACCGCACCGCCATGAAACTTAGGGAGTTCGTCACGAGCAGCTCCTCGATAATCTACAAGCTCAAATTGCCCCAGTTCGGCCTCGACAAACGCGAGTGGGTCGTGACAAGTGATATTCTCGCTGGTAACTGTGTTGCTATGCATCCGGAGGAGCGTTGCCGTTTCATCCTGATGCGTCATCACCATGTAGGGGTCGATGCCGATAAACGAATAACGGGCGACACGCTCACCACCACTCACGCTCTCAAGCAAAAAACTATAGGACCGTTGCGCTGTTTTGCAGTAAGCAGACACTGGCGTCTCCATATCGGCGAGTATATCGCGATACAGTGGGAGTAGTGGCCGTTTCCCCTCGCCGGTCCTTGAGGTGTCACGAAGTTGTTGAGTCTCCGCAAACGTTGGATAATACATATTCGTATCCGTTTTTCTATTCTGCCTCCGCTTTAATGCCTTATGGAAAAGTGTATTAAAGCAGAGACAGAATAACTATTAACCTAATCCCACAGTGGTTTTGATATCGCGCATGGTGGCCTCGGCGAGTGGGCGAACCTCGTCGGCTCCCTGTTTGAGAATGGCTTCCAGCGTTGGCAAGTCATTCATGAGTTCGTTGTACCGCTTCTGAATTGGCACGAGTGTTTCTACGAGCTGTTCTGTAACGGCAGCTTTGACGGCACCATAACCACTATCAGCAAATTCGGCCTCAATATCCTGCTGCGACTTGCCCGTGAGCATTTCGTAGATGGTTAACAGGTTTGTAATACCAGGACGTTGCGGATCAAATTTCGCAAGTCGTTCGGAGTCGGTAGTGGCGCGTCCAATCTTCTGCTTGATTGTCTTCGCGTCGTCGAGCAGATTGATGCGTGAGGCGGGATTAGCCGCACTCTTGCTCATCTTCTTGGTTGGATCGTCGAGAGACATAATGCGTGCACCAACCTCACGAATTTGTCCCTCGGGAATTGTGAACACCGTCTTGTTATAGCGAGCGTTAAAGCGTTGCGCGAGGTCGCGTGTCAGCTCAATGTGCTGGCGCTGGTCGTCGCCAACGGGTACATAGTGTGTCTGGTAGAGCAGGATGTCACATGCCATCAAGACGGGATAGCAGTACAAGCCTGTACTTATGCTATCAGGATGTTCTTCTGCCTTTGCTTTGAACTGTGTCATGCGATCTAACCAGCCCATAGGCGTGTAGCAGTTCATAATCCAACTCGCCTCGGCATGCTCGCGAATATGTGATTGCACGAAAAGTTTGCAGTAGCGTGTATCCAGGCCACACGCGAGGTAGAGCGCGGCCAGCTTGCGTGTGTTCATATACAGTTCTTGTGGGTCGATTGGTAGTGTGATGGCATGCAGGTCAACGATGCAAAAGATGTTATCGTATTCTGCTTGCGCCTGAACCCAGTTGCGAATAGCACCAAGGTAGTTGCCGAGATGAATATTGCCCGTTGGTTGTACACCGGAGAAGACGCGCTTCTTGATTGGTGGAGTAGTAGAGACCAGCTTTGGGTCTTGATGAATTTCGACTGACATGATGCATTCTCCTTCAGCTTTGTAAGAGACCGGAAAAAGAGCAATAAAAAACGCCCCTCATCCACACAGGGACGAGAAGCGTGAAGCTTTCGTGGTACCACCCTCATTCAGACTACCCACATAAAGAATTCTTGTGTTTGCGGGTACTCTCTTCATTTTCCAGATACGTAGTATGCTGTATGTATGACAGATCCTAGATATCCTGTCCTCGATAACGGGGGACATTCCGATAAAGCACTACTGGTTCTCTACGGAGAATGTTCGTCTTTCGCTCCCAGGTCCATTCCATAACCACAACGGTGTCGGTTTTCACCTGCCCGACTCTCTGTGCCCTTTGTAAGGCTATGTACTCTTCCTGTTCGATGCGTTCGGTATTCTGTTGTGTATACATTCAGTATAGTGATGTTTGTCAAGTGTGTCAAGTGGGAATTTTTCGTTGTTTTTGCGCAAAACACATAATCTCTTGTAAAACAAGATTTTATCATGCATACTATCTTTACAGCATAGTGTGCTTAGAAGGACTAAGCCCCTGTGCTCTGTACCGGTTGCCCACGAGAGCCTTTAGTACCTACCAGTTTTTGACCACTTTCACCCTCAAAGAGGAGGAACAAGGTGAGACCAGAAGTGCTGGAACTATAGAAAACAGCTATGTTTCCAACTTACTGGAACACCATCGGTTGTACTCAAATGTACAGCTTTGTAGTGTGTCGTGTTAGTTGCTTGATGTATGCTTTTCATCAGTAGGAGGACCAATGGCAACTGTCCCCGCACGTAATGCCGTAAATTTTCGGCAGATGCTTCCCGTTATTGGCGCCAGTACGCTTGGCACAGCCATCGAATGGTACGACTTCTTCCTGTATGGTTTCCTCTCAGCCACTGTTTTCCCGGCGGTTTTCTTTCCTAAGTTTGATCCGGTGTCAGGTATTATTTTATCGTTCACAACAAACTTCGTCGGCTTTGCTGCTCGTCCAATTGGCGGGGCCTTTTTCGGTTGGTTTGGTGATCGCGTAGGTCGAAAGTCAACGCTGATCGCTACGCTCTTGCTCATGGGAATTGCAACCTTCCTTATGGGTGTGTTACCGGGGTATGCAACGCTAGGGGTTGGCGCATCGCTTATTCTTGCTATTCTGCGTTTCCTACAGGGAGCGGGTGTTGGCGGTGAATGGGGTGGCTCTGTGCTCCTATCATTGGAATATGGTGATGATCGACGACGCGGTTTCTGGGCAAGTTGGCCTCAAACTGGCGTTCCTATCGGTTTAACGCTTGCTGCGGTTGCAGTTGTTGTGTTCAGAGCCGTGTATCCTGGTGAGTCGTTCGTCACGTTTGGCTGGCGTATTCCCTTCTTGTTGAGTGCCGTGCTGATTTTTATCGGTCTCTACATCCGCGCTCGTATTCTTGAGACTCCCTCCTTCTCCAAGGTAAAGGAGGAGAACCGTGTATCGCGTGCGCCCTTAATTGATGTCATTCGTTACCACTGGCGTGAGATCGTGCTGGCGGCACTTATTCGTTCAGGGGAGCAGGCGCCATTCTACATTTTCATCACGTTCATCTTGAGCTATGGTGGTGCCTCTTTCAAGAATGTGAGCTTAGGCATGAGCAGTAATACGCTCTACACTGGCCTTATCGTTGCAGGTTTGCTTGGTTTTGTAACGATACCAACCTTCAGTTATCTTTCAGATATTGTAGGAAGAAAACGCTGGTTCCTAATTGGTGCCGTCTTGATGGCGGCCTTCGCATTCCCCTACTTCTGGTTGCTTGGCACGAAGAATGCTGCTGTGGTCGTCTTTACCATCGCGATCTCGGCTGGCATCTTCCATGCGTGGTTGTATGGTCCTGAAGCGGCGTTCATCTCAGAGCGCTTCGGTACAAAGTTACGCTATACTGGCGCATCACTTGGGTATCAGCTTGCGTCTGTGACAGCCGGAGGTCCCGCACCTCTTATCGCAGTTGCGCTTGTAGCCGCCTATCATTCTTATGTACCAATAGCGATATACATGATTTTCATGTGTGTCGTTACATTTGTCTCCGTCTTCGGCCTGGTTGAGTACTCAAGCAAGGCGGCGGCAGAGGACGTGGAAGAGCGAGAGGGCTTTGTCGCGACTGCGGATTAAAGTCGCTAACAGACTCTTGTGTGCATGAAGGGGATATTTCGATACTGGAATGTCCCTTTCTCTTTGCTTTCAAGCAAAGCGCGAAACTGCACGCTTCAGCAAACTGGGTGTAAAGCCAACGTCTGTGAACAGAAGGAACTACTTCAGTGCTTTCATCTAGTGCGCTCCTCCGCCGAGATTTAGCCCGATCACACCGAGAATAATCAGGACGATAGAACCGATTTTGATTGCTGTGATTGGTTCTTTGAACCACAGTACACCAATAGTGGTGATCAATGCTGTCCCAACGGCTGACCATATAGCATATGCTATGCTAACATCAATCTTTTTTAACGCAAGTGAAAGAACCCAGAAACTGAGACCATAGAAGAGCACGACCAGAATGGAAGGGAGAGGTTTGGTAAAACCCTGTGAAAATTTCAGGGATGTTGTCCCCGCTACCTCAGAAAGAATTGCTAATGCAAGATACAGCATGTTCATAAGTCGCCTCGTTTCTCTAGTTGTGCGTGGGTTGGCTCAGTTTGAGCATAGCTGCGATAACATCCTCGCGAAGTTCGCCCTGCGGTGGCGCAAAGCCAAACATGTCGGCAAGCCAGAGACCATCAACTGCGAGTCGTAGAATTGTTGCAAGTGCAGGTGCAAGACCATCATGCTCTGCACGCTTTTGCCATTCGTCGTATTGTTCGCGTAATGGATTGAGCAACTGTGGATTGGTTGCGATTGCCGCAATGAGTCCAGTTATCGCCGCTGCTTCCTGGGAAAGACCCTCTGTTGTAGAGGATGTAGAGGCATGGATATATGCTCGCGTCCAGCGTCCCGTCTCTAATCCGTTCTCATTCAATGCTTCTGTAAGATCATGGGTAAAGCCCTCGATATGGAAGGAGATCAACCCTTCGACGAGCGCCTCTTTGCTTCGAAAGTGATAGAGCACACCGCCCTTGCTTAAGCCTGCCTCCTTTGCAACAGCTTCAATGGTAAGATGGGCCACACCTTCCCTCTGTATGATGCGGTTGGCCGCCTCTAAAATTTGTTTATGTGTGGTTGTGTTCATATGACAACTATACCGTCTGGACGGTATATTTGTCAAGGGGAAAGAAGATTTGTGTGAAGAGATTTGCCCCACACGACGAGTACACAGCGTCAAAAGAGATGAGTATGAACATGTCTGATGGTGCACAATAGGGATTGTAGGAACTACAGTCATCGTATTGGTCTCACTGTGTACTATGGAGAAATAAAGATTTAGTAGGCAATTGTAGATGTATGACACAAAGAACGCTCTTTTCACTTCAAAAGGTGAGTGCTATACTAAGTAACAGCACCAAGAGTGGTGGCAATTTTTTAGAGGAGAGATGTCTCATGGCAAACGATACACTAGAGTTACCGTTGTTTCCGTTAACAGTGCTGTTTCCAGGGACAGTGCTGCCTCTACAAATCTTTGAGCCGCGTTATCGACAGATGATTGCTGCCTGTCAACGCGAGAACAAGCCATTAGGTATCGTGTTGCCTAAACCTGAAAGCGCATTTATGCGTGAAATTCCCTATGCTATTGGCACGCTAGCAGAAATTCATAACCTGGAGCAGCTTGAGGATGGACGCTATACGCTCAACGCGATTGGCATAAAACGTTTCCGCATTTTGAGCGAGAACCGAGATAAAGCGTATATTTCCGCGACGGTAGTCCCATACGAGGATGTTGTCTCCACGGAACCCGAATTGGAGGGTGCAACGCAGCAGGCACGAAGAATGTTTGAGGAATACTTGACACTGCTGCTGCAAGAGGCCAGCGAACCAGATGTGCAGGCAAAACTGCCCGATGAACCTGAAGACCTTTCATACCTTATCGCCTCATTTCTCATGAATATTGAGGATATACAGAAACAGCGTTTTCTTGAAATGACTTCGACGCACCAGCGCTTACGCGAAGAGATTGCCATTCTGCGTCGAGAGGTGCCCTTTATGCGCCAAATCCTTTCCAAGAAGATTTCAGATGATCGTACGATGTTGAACTAGGAAAGAGTGTATGGTAGAGCAAGGAAGTTTTCGACAGCGATTAGACGCTGTGCTACGCACGCTTGATGTAAAGAAAGTCCAGGAATTTCTCATAGCGCAAAAGCAATGGAGTGAAGGGCAACCACAGGACCCAGAGTTCGCAATGTGGATGATGATAGCCGGTGCTCCTTCCCTGCTTGATTTGCACGAGCGTGCGTATCAATGGCTTACCACGCATGGTCACGAGGCGGACGCGGCAGCGTTTTTGGCGAGAGAAAAGAAAACTGGAGCCAAGGGTGGGACGAAGCAAGTGCGAAATGGTAGTCCATCTCGTCTGTCGAATTCCAGTGGGAAGAAGCCTAATAGTAGACAATCAACAAGTAATTCTAAGAGGCAGGGGTTGTCAAAAGGTGAAACCGAGCGTTAAGAAGACATAATATTGGAGCAAGAGAAGTTTACCAGTAAGTAAGCAGCGTTCATATGGAAAACTGTGTGTATAGCTGACACAGGTCTATGTCAGCTATACACCTTGTCATAAAGACTAAGCGGCCACCTTCTTGTACTTATTTACGATCTCTTGCTGCACGTTTGCAGGCACTTCTTCGTACTGGGCAAACTCCATTGCGAAGGAGCCTCGACCCTGTGTGATAGAGCGCAGGTCGGTGGCATAGTGGAGCATTTCGGCCTGTGGCACGAGAGCTGTGATTTGCTGCATGCCCTCACCGATGGAGTCCATGCCAAGAACGCGTCCACGTTTGGTGTTGATGTCGCTCATGACATCGCCCATGTTGTACTCTGGTACTGTAATGGTGACGGTCATGATTGGTTCCAGCAGGACGGGATTTGCTAGAGGTACTGCCTCTTGCATACCAAGTGACGCTGCTACCTCGAACGACTGGGCTGAGGAATCTACGGGATGATATTTGCCATCAACAAGCGCGACCTTGACATAGAGCATGGGATTGCCAGAGATGAAGCCCTTTTTCAGGGAGTCACGCACGCCCTTCTCGACGCCTGGAATAAACTGGCCTGGTACAACACCGCCGACGATTTTGTCTTCGAACACGAAGAGTTGTTCGCTGTCTCGTGGCAGTGGCTCGATCTCTATCCATACGTCGCCAAATTGCCCGTGACCACCGCTTTGACGTTTATGGCGTCCATTGGCACGTGCCTTCTTGCGAATGGTCTCGCGGTAGATGATGCGCTGGTCGCGCGTCTCCAGATCAACGCTATATTTGCGTTTAATGCCCTCGACGACGATTTGGAGGTGTGCTTCTCCCATACCTGACAATAGAACTTCAGCGGTCTCGGGATCACGAGCCACACGCAGGGTTCTATCTTCTTCAACGATGCGCACAAGCGCGTTGCTCATCTTATCGAGGTCTGCCTGACTCTTTGGTACAACTGCTACCGTATAGCAAGGGGTAGGAAAGGTAATCGCTGGCAGCGGGGTAGCAGCATCTTTTGCACCGGTAAGTGTATCGCCTGTATGCGTGTTAGTCAGTTTGGTCACACATCCAATATCGCCAGCTGCTATTTCTGTAGCGATTTCTTGCGTTTTGCCACGTGCCATAATAAGTTGGCCGAGACGCTCGTCAGCTTTTGTCTGTACGTTGTAGACGTGTGAGTCCGGCTTGACCGTGCCACTATAGACGCGGAAGGTAGAGACGGTACCGACCTGAGCAGCTGCTGTTTTAAAGACAAACATCGAGAGCGTACTACCAAATGTTTTTGCTTCCTCTGACATAGCATCAGCGGCACTAGGTAAACAGTCTACAATGGCATCGAGCAGTGTTTGTACACCAATATTTTTTGTTGCGGAACCACAGAGCACAGGATACGCAAGACCAGTGCAGGTAGCCTTTTTGACAACTGCAATGACTTCCTCGTCGGTCAGTTCCCCGCCCTCAAGGAATTTCTCCATCAGTTCGTCATCGCTCTCAACAGCACACTCGATGAGTTGTTCGCGGTAAGTGCTGATATGTTCTTTGAGATCTTCGGGAACAGCGACCTCTTGTACTTTGTTGCCGCCCTCGAATGTATACGCCTTTTGTGTTGCGAGGTCTACGACGCCTTTAAAGTTGGCCTGCTCGCCAATAGGAATTTGTAACGGAACAACGCGTGAGCCGAACTTTGCACGAAGGGAATCTAATGCACCCTCGAAGGACGTGTTTTCGCGGTCTAGCTTGTTAACGAAGAAAATACGAGGGAGTTTACGCTCGTTGGCGTATTGGTAGGTGAGTTCAGTGCCGACCTCAACGCCTTTTTCAGCGGTGACGACGACCAGTGCAGCATCAGCAACACGAAGTCCAGCTTTTACTTCGCCCACAAAGTCTGCATAACCGGGGGTATCAATGAAGTTAATCTTGGTGTCTTTCCATTCGATCGGAAGCACCTTAGCATTCAAGGACATACGACGTTTCAGTTCATCGGGGTCATAATCGGAAACCGAGGTACCCTCATCGACCTTACCCTGCCGGGTAACTGCCCCGCTGTCGAAGAGGGCTGCGTCTACCAAAGAGGTCTTGCCTGCTCCTACATGAGAAATCAATGCTACATTGCGAATCTGTTCCGCCCTATAAACCTTCATAGAAACATGTCCTCCTGAGTTTCTCCACAAGAGGCGATCTACCAGACGCTTGGGGGTCTGCCATAGACCACCTATGCGGCTACGTGTGTAGCTGGTTCGGTACAGAGGTTAAGAATGTGGAAGCACTGTTCCAGTTCCGTAGGTTTAAGTATAACAGCAAAATAGAAAATGTTCAATGTTACGCATAAAGGCAACTTGACCTATAGTTTTTTTGCATTGGCTCTTGTGAAGTGTAAATTTGGCATATATGCTAATGGGGGAGCTAAGAAAAATCGAGGGTGAAGTCCTCTAAAATCTTTGCTTGCAATACATATTTTGTGTTCACAGGAGAAGAAAGCTATGCAGATCGAACAGAAACTTGCCTCACTTGGTATTACCCTTCCACCGAGAGGTCCTGCGCTTGGCAGCTTTGTGCCGGCTGTTCAGACGGGCAACCTGCTTTTTGTTTCAGGCCATGCCTCGTTACGAGAAGATTACACGCAAACAGGTAAGGTTGGGCGTGAGGTGACTGTTGAACAGGCGGTTGAAGCTGCGCGGCAGGTTGCCATAGACCTGCTTGGTACAGTTTCTGTCGCACTTGGAGACCTGGATCGTGTCGCTCGTATCGTCAAACTGCTTGGCATGGTCAATAGTGCAGACGATTTTACACAGCATCCCAAAGTGATCAATGGCGCGTCAAACCTGCTCATCGAAGTCTTTAGTGAGCGCGGGAAACATGCTCGTTCGGCGATTGGCGTTGCACAATTGCCCGGTAACGCGACAGTAGAGATCGAGATGATTCTTGAGGTCGAAGGGTAGCAACCATATGTCATCCTATCCATTTATGCAGGTTGACGCCTTTACAACGCAAGCGCTCAGTGGAAATCCCTGTGCCGTCATATTCGACACGGACGATTTCTCGGAAGATTTGATGTTGTCACTTGCGCGTGAGATGAATCTTTCTGAAACGGCCTTTGTGCGTCGTTCGAGTACCGCAACTTTCGGGGTGCGGTACTTTACTCCCGCCGAGGAAATTCCAATGGCCGGTCATCCCACGATTGCGACCACCTTTGCTCTGATTGCTTCTGGCCGCTTGCCTGTACAGGAAGGGCGTACTGCTATAAGTTTAGAGTTGCCAGGGGGTCCGCTTCCTGTAGAGATTTATGCGGAACAGGGACATGTGCAGCGAATCGTCATGACGCAGAGGAAGCCGCTTTTTATGAAACAGTATACACCTTCTGATGTACTTCCTCTTTTTGGCTTGTCGGTTGATGATGTTCTGTCTGGTGTGCCTATTCAAACCGTCAGTACGGGAACACCACAGCTTATGATTCCACTACGCGATTTGGATGCTCTACGACGAGCTACTTTAGATATCGCAAGATACCCGCGCTTTAAGGCGGAGGCAGACTTCTTTAGTCCGCACTTGTTTTGTCTAGGAGGTGCAACGGCGGAAGGAAAAACATTCGCTCGCCAGTTTGGAACGCCGCCAGATATATTAGAAGACCCTGCAACAGGTTCAGCAACTGGAGGAATGGCGGCGTATCTGTGGCATTATGGTCTCATTGATGAGCCGAAGTTTGTAGCAGAGCAAGGACACTGGATGAAACGCCCAAGCACTATCTATGTGGAGGTTGTCGGCGCCCCTGATGCGATTGAGACCGTGAGAATCGGTGGAAGCGCGGTTGTTGTTTTGCAGGGGGAGTTAGTGCTTTAGATTTTGCTTGTTCAATAGGCATGATGCTGTTATACTGAAGAAGATTTTCAGCAACCAGGATACATAAAACAGAAGGGGGTATAGCATCATGCCTGTAGACATACGTGATATCGAGAATATCTTGGCGCAAGAGGAGACGTGGCGTCAGACACAGACCATCAATCTTATTGCGAGCGAAAATACGCCGAGTGATGCGGTACGGCGCGTGCAAAATTCGGATTTCATGGGCCGATATGCGGAGGGACATCCCAACGAGGGCGATAAAGTAAATCGTTACTATCAGGGGACGCGTTTCATTGACGAAATTGAGCGGATGGCACACGATGAAATTATCGCATTGTTCCGTGCGAAGCAGGCTGACGTGCGTCCAATTAGTGGGAACGCGGCAAATACGGCTATCGCGCTAGGTTTCCTGCGTGGGGGTGATACAATTGTCGCGAACTCGACGGATG
>CAXTCR010000019.1:0-29418 GCA_964242555.1 uncultured Ktedonobacteraceae bacterium | reverse complement strand
CATTGACTACACCATCAGCCGCGATAGTTTGCCACACATAGTGGAACTGGTCTATGTAGTTGCCAATATCGGTGCCCGCCCCTTGCACCGTCCAACTATTGCCATTCAATGCTTGATTGCCAACAAGTGTAGGATTGCCGATATCCTGGCACGACCACCCTGCGGGACAGGGTGTCGCGGACTGTGTTACAGCAGGTAGTGTCGCAGGTACCCCACTTTTGACTGCTTTGAATGTAACAGTGCTGCTGGCAGTCGTGCTACCCGAACTCACTGCGAGGCCACCCATCACATGCTCTGGCATCGCTATCGTTGCCGTACTCCCCGGAAGGAGCGTATAGTGGCTTCCATCGCTAGAGGTCGCGGCTTGAAACACGTCCCCAACGCGCTGTATTTCTAGGTAGAGCGGTGTTGTTGCCGTTGGCGTCTGTGTATCTATAACCGTTGTACCATTTTGCGCGGAGCGATATTGTACAACCACTCCCGCCCCCTGTGTAAACAGCACTGCATAATACTGTGAGGCCGGATCATTACTCTGCCGGACCATCAGTCCCGCTTGCGTCGTCCCATTCGTGCCTTGTATTGTTACCTGTGCGTTGATTTGTAGATCATGACTGAGCACCTGTGTCATTAAACGCAACTGGTCAGCCGTTCCTTTGATACCTGCGCCACCTGCTTTGACTGTCCATCCCGCGTTTGTCACTGACTCCGAACCTTTAGGTGTCGAACCCCCAATATCCTGACAGGTCCAGTTCTTAGGGCAATAGCTATCGGTTGGAGGTGGTTGTACGGTTTTGTTTGGCAGACCGAACGCGTAGACATTGCCATCAACTCCGCCCACGTAAATCTGTCCCTCGGCAATGCTCGGTGCGGCATACAACGTGCCACCAGTTGTGTAGTTGAAGAGCCGGTCGCCCGTCTGCGCACTCAAGACCTCAAGCACCGGACCCGCGCCATCAACGATAATGCCATTCCCGTATGCCAGCGCACCAATCACACGTCCCACCGTCCCATGTTGCCACAGAAACTTGCCCGTTCCCGGGTCCAATGCGCGAACCGAACCCTTGTAGCCAACTCCATTGATCAGCGTGTCCTCGCCCGCCAGGAAAAGTTTGCCATTCGCGAACGCACCCGAAGAAACACTGCCCTCCCCACATGGCTCAGGACAATCTCCCCCCGTCGCGATCTGCTGTTGCCAGGTTGGTCCAGCCGCCAGATGTCCACGCTTGAATGTATAGGCATAACCGTTTTTATCAATCGCCGACACAAGCGGATTGCCTGCCGCATCGTTAAACAGAATTGGCGTTGTGCTAAAGTCCGAGTCCATAACGGCCTCGCCCTCCGGCAACTTCCATGAGTCCTTCAACGTCATTGCCGTTGCATCAATGGCTAAAAATGCCTGCGCATAGGGTTGCTGAAGACTGTTCTCCGTGCCCGTCACAACATAAATTGTGTTGGTCATGGTATCAATGCTTGGCGTGGTCCAGATGCCACCGCCTATCTGTCCATTAGGCACAACATTAAATGTATTGACGATCTGATGCGTCGCCAAACTTACTCGCAGGAGTTGCCCTTGAGCAAGTGGACAATCGCCAAAGCTCGCCGTCCCAATATAGGCATAGCCGTTATATATGAGCGGACTTGACCAGTTATAATACCCCCCCGTGACGCTATTATCGCCTGTAAAGACCTTCCACAATACCGCCCCCGTGTTGGCGTCGAGTGCGTACCAGTAAGCATCACCGCCACCAACATACACCACACCATTTTGCACAGTTGCCGCCGACGAAACGCCTGCTCCTCCCGGCGGGTTACAATCTGGTCGTACCTTCGTAACACCAAGGTACGTTGCCCATTTTTGCGCTCCCGTTTTGGCATCAAGCGCGTATTCGTAGCCATTCCATGAACCAACATACACCGTGCCATTAACTACCGTTGGCGAGGAGGCCACTACCCCTCCCGTCTGAAACGACCAGTGCTTGACCAACTGGGATGCGTTGCTGTTCGAGATCGTAGCGTCCATCGTAGTAGCCGTGCGCTGTATGTTGTTGAGAAACATAGGCCAATCTGCCGTTTGCGCCGCCTGTACATGCGCTTTTACATTATTTTGTGCGAATGCTGGCATTGTAGGTTGTACAAAAACGTTCCACAGAAAAAATGTCGCAAGTGTAAAGAACAAAACAACTGTAGGAACCGATGTATCACGTCCTCGCTGACAATGGAAATGATAAAGATTGTCGAAATGTCTCTTTTGTTCCTTATGCAATGCCATTCTCCTCACCATACCATTTAGAAGCGTAGACAAACATTTCGTGTAGAGCACGTAATATGACCGAGACCTTCGCGCCCGTTGCCCGCCCGGCTTTACGCGGCAGATGCCTCACTCCTACCTCAATGCTTGTCCGACCAGAACGCGCAAGCTTGTATAGAATTTCGGTATTGATCATCGCTCCCCTCGTTTCTAAACGCTGTGTCCAGAAGAACTCGGAACGATACAGCTTAAATGCGCAGTCGATATCCCGCGCCCGTACACCAAACATAAAGCGCACCAGCTGTTTCCAACCCCACGCATTTACCTTGCGCATCCACGCATCTTGCCGGTTGATACGATAGCCCAGCACCGCGTCATACTCCTCAATCAAGGGAAAGAAGCGCACCAGATCGGAAATGTCAAACTGCCCATCGGCATCCATAAAGAACACCGTCTCCTTACGCACCGACTCGAAGCCTGTCACAAGTGCCGCGCCATAGCCCTGATTGACCGAGTGTGTAATCACACGAATGCGTGAGTCAGCCGTAGCGATCTCCTCTACAATCCTCCCCGTTGCATCTCTGCTGCCATCATTGACCACGATCACTTCAAAATCGCATCCCCAATCCGTCAAAGCATTCGTTACCGTCGATATCGTCCCCGCGATAACCGCCTCTTCGTTGTAAGCAGGCAATATCACCGACAAACTGCGCGGCGTGATAAACAAGTGTGGGTGTGCTGGCGGTAGGGGCGCTTCCGCAGAACACTCAGTATGCGCAAACACCATGAAACGCATTCCTATATATGAGACCAGGAACGAACCCGCAATCGCACACACCTTCGCCCCATTCGTCCACAGGACACCGTCAAGCGACAACCGCGAGAGCGTCCATGTCGCTAGTAGCAGAAACAGGTCGTTGCACAGGATGCCCAGTGCCGTCACCAGTGCAAATCGTAGAACCTGCCGCCGTGTCACCTGCGAACGCTGCTCAAACGTCCACAGCTTATTGCAGTAAAAGCTATTTGCCGCCCCTATCAGGTACGCCAGCGAGTTATACACTATCAGCATCGTTGCGCTCCCCGTCGGTAACGCCCACAGCAACAGGTTGAAGGCCAGAATATCGATGACCGTATTAAGGCCACCCACAAAACCAAAGCGCACCAACTGCGCTCCAAGCGATAACCACGAACGTCCTTGTGTGGGTACGGAAAGCGTGGCTTTCATAAGAGGAATATGCTCCTGTTTTACTTATATGTATATTTCTTCAAAATCTGCCAGTATGGGTCTAATTTGTCACACTCCCACCGGCACCCCAATCTGACATGCACTATGGTCCGTCAAAATGTTGGCTGGCAAGGGACGCGTCGGCAGTGGTGCTGTACCCTTGCGATGATAGAGCGTTAGGCCCGATGGCTCCTGAACCACCATCGTGAACTCCGCTTTAAAGGTCAAACTGTTCATATCAATACTGGTGGATACCCGGTCCCCTGCATTACCACGAACCGCAATGATCCAATCAACGCTACTCGCGGGATGTGCTAGTGCCTGATGCCAGAGCGTGTTCGAGCCATCATAGATCACATTCTTGAAGTCAATGCCCGTCTCCGGCTCGTTATAGTCGCCTGCCGTCACATCCTCCAGTATTCGACCACCATTGTAGTGCTGTATCAGGTAGGCGTTGACGATGTGTGTCTGTGTACATGATAGGCCAAACTGTCCGTCCTGCAGCGAGATGATGCCATTCGTGGCAACAAACAATGCCTGTGCCAGCATAATCCCAACGAATACCAGTTGAGCCAGTGTCTTGAGACGAGGTTGTAACAACCTGTAACCTCGGGCCACAAGTACTGTCAGGAAGAGAGCAGCAGGCGCGACAGCCTCCGAACCATAGCGTACATTGAAAAACTGGACCGCCGCGTTCGCTGGCACCGCCCCGGGCACCCACACAATCGCCTGTCCACCGTAGAGCGAGAAGACGTACAGCGCGAATGGCGCGACAAAGGCAAGTGCTGCTAGTAGATCGGACGTGAAACGTCGCCGTACGAAGAAGAGCAAAAAGGCAACAATCGCAACGGCGAAGAGCACTGGCCCAAACGTCTCCATCGCATCAAGCGTATACGTCTTGAGCGCCATTAACGGATTGTGATAGGCGTACAGCGTGCCATTGTGCAAGAATTGCTGTTGAAAGCCCTCTGACGAGAAAACGCTATGCTGGAAGAAAAGCGGATCGCCAAAGATCAATTTGTTCCAGATTAGCCAGAGCACAATACCCAGGCCGCCAAGCACACCAAACAGCGTAAGGTTGCCCTGTACCTGTGCAAGCCGTTGCCGTTTGGCTACTCCTATGACTCCGACTAGCAAGAACAACATGGCAAACAAGGCCCAGCCATCATAGCGTGCGAGCGTGGCAAGAAATGTTGCACCCGCCGCCAGAGCAAGGTAATGTGGCTTGTCCTCCTGCGCCCATAGCAGGAAGTAGTAGCTCGCCATCGTCAGCGTCCATATACACACAAGCTCGGAGAGTGGTGTCGATTGCAAGTACAGAATGTTCGGGTTGAAGACAAACAGGAGCGTACCTAGAAAACTGATTGGACCATTTTTCGTGAGCCGTCTCGCGCTCAGGTACAGAAATGCCGCCGATGCGATATAGCTGCCCATTGAGACAAAGCTGCCCGCCAATCCCGATGTCCATAGGTAGTTGTTCCAGATGAAGGGCAACATCAGCAGGTGCGGCAGGGGTAACCACACTCCGCCCAACTGCGCAACTCCCGGTGTCGCGCTATCAAACACACTGCGAGCAATACGCATATGGGAGTAGGCATCGCCGTAAAGCAATGTCTGGTGCCTTTGGAAGAAGTACATGCATGCAGCGATACTTGTTACACAAGCTACAACCAAAGTCGCTACAAACCACAGGTCGCGCACCTTTGAATGCTGTGCCTCGCTTCGCGCCCTCTGCTGCTTGACTGAAATGGCTGGCATCGGCATCGTTGATATCGTTTTGAGTGCATGGGCTACCGAAGGAATGCTGGCAATATCACCCGTTACCGTCGGCGTAATGTGTTGTATTGCTGCAACCTCCTCTTCCGGCTCTACCGTAATGTCTTGCTGTAGCGTCACCGCCTGTGTCGCGCCCTTCGCTTGCAGGTGTAGCCCGTGAACCGTCTTCTGCCAGTAGTGCGGCTTGACCAGCAGTTCGAAGAGTGCGATGAAGCCTGCAACGCTAATCAAAGCCCAGTAGAAAGGAATGAGTAGGCACCACGGCATCAACGTATACTGCTTGCGTCTCATACAGGCGAGCAGGTACAGGTACATGTAAAAGAAGTTGCCGAAGATCAGGCACATCGCACCTGTATAAAGAACGGGAGCCGGAAACAGGACATGATAGATCGGCGTTACCAACGGTCCAAAGGCAATGTAGACCGCTAAGAGTAGCCACATCAGCGGGTTAAGAAACAGGACACCTACTCCGCTCGCCACAACCACATGAAAGGAAAACAGGTCTTGTTGTCGTCCCTCTCGAAAGTAGAGCAGCGGATTGCGCATATGCACAAGATACGTTTGCATATAACCTTTGATCCAACGTGACCGCTGCCGCAGCCAGTTCTTGACCTGCGAATTGGCCTCCTCATACGTCGTCGAGTTGAGCACCACCGTCTTGAAGCGATAGCGTGTCAAACGCAGACCAAGATCACAGTCCTCGGTCACGTTATACGCGTCCCACCCACCGAGTGCACGTAACGCCTGTGTCCGAAAATGGTTAGAAGTGCCGCCAAGCGGTATCGAGAAGCCAACCTGCTGCAATCCAGGTAGTACCAGATCGAACCATAGCGAATACTCAGCCGTAAACCAGCGCGTCAGTAAATTCTGCCCAATATTGTAGAAGTTGAGTTTTGCCTGCACACATGCCACATCCGGCCCAGAATTGGCGAACGTCAAAACTGTCTTCTTCAGTTGCAGGGTATCCGGTACATCTTCCGCGTCAAAAATCACAACATAAGAGCCAGTTGCCTGTATCAAACCATAATTGCATGCGCGTGGCTTCGTACGTGGCTTCCCATCAGGCACTGTAACGATCTGAAAGTGTGGCGGCAGGGATAGGGCGCGAATTGCATCGCGTGTCTCCACATCATCCACCTCAGTCAAAAACAGTATCTGCAGTTTGTCTGTCGGATAATCCAATGCCTGCATCGCCTTGACAAATTGTGGTACCACCGCCGCTTCCTTATAAAGAGGACACAAAATGGTGTAACTAGGCCACTCAGCATTTCGTAACGCATGTACCACCGCATTATCGACCTGCTCCTCCGGCGAACGTCGAAAAGACTTGAACGCCATGACGCTATTGAGAACCAGATTGAAGGCATACACCATCGTGATCGCCGCGATAGTCGCCGTCAGCATCGCTAGTTGAAAGTAGGCAACCCCAATCGTCCAACCCAGGATAAGACCGCATAACATAACCAGCTGTGGCATCGTAAATGTCTGTAACGCGGACAATTCTGGCCGGAAGGGAGCAAATGTCGCGACCTCCTTTCCCTTTACCTGCACCACGCGACTGGCACTGACAGCATACTCGGCCCGCTCCTGCGCATCGCCCTTAATCGTAGACTGCTGTGCCAGCCACCGTCGATACTGCCGCACCTGTTCCCGCAGCTCCGGTGCCACATCCTCAAACCCCGCCTTGTGCCACGACACAACAGCCCCCGTCGTCCGTCGTTCATTTGAGCCATCATCCAATTGCGGCCCCGGAAACGCCTTCTCCTCCATCTCAGGCGATGGAACACCCCCCCGAAGAGACTCGTCAAAATGTATAGTCATGAATAATTGCTTCCTCGTATATATTTCTGTATATTTGGAATAAATCTGCTCGTGTATAGCAGGGTTAGCCCCTTGTAGGCGTCCGTTCCCGACTACGCATTCCGTTCATCGCATTAAACCGCTATACCAGCGGTAGAGTACCGAAGCGGCAGGTTGGTCGTGCAGGGCAAACGCGCCCACATTATCCCAACCCCAGAAGAAGATACCCGCAATGTGCGGATCTCGTGTAGCATTTGCTAGTGCTGCATTGCACGCCGCAGCTTGCTCCTCTGCATCAACTGGCGCTGTACTTGTAGACTCCCAGACGTGATAGAGCGTGTCCGCGCTATCCCGATACCCTATCTCTGAGATGATCACAGGCTTGCCCAGCCGTATCGCAAACGAGTCGAGTTGAGGGGTGACAACACGTTTCCAGAGTGCAACCATCTCTTGAGGCTTCACATGTTGCCGTGTCTCTGTCAGCGAGAGGTACGCCGAGACCCCAATCGTCGAGAGGTTACTATTGCGCATCCAGGACGGTGGCATTTTCGCAAGTGCGGTCCAGTTCGTGTCATAGGTTAGCTTGCCCGAAAAGACCGTACGAATCTGCTCAATAAGTGTGTTCCATAAGACATCGGGCGCGTATTGCTGTAACCAATCCTCCTCAGTGCCGATAGCCAGTTGCTCAACGCCATTTTGCTGGGCTGCCACCACATAAGGGCGTAGCGTTTGCCAGTAACTCGCGAACCACTCCCGCTCATCCTGTTGCATTGCAAAAGAAATGGCTCCAGACCACCCTACTGGACCGCCCACCGTCACAAGCGGCGTTACAAAGACTCGATAGCCCTGTCTATGTGCCTCCTGTACGCCCTGCACAAAAGAAGCAACCGTTGGCGTGCTGACACCCGTTGTAATCGTGGTTGAAGAAGGTGACAATTGATAAAACAAAAGAGGCATTTCTATCCAATAGGCGTGTGTCTGCGTCATAATTGCTTGCAATCCCTGTGTCCAATGGCTATCGCCCTTGCTATATCCATCCGGCGTCCACTGTGGATACGCAACACCAGCCTCAAACGCTGGAACATGAACAGGGTGCGCAATATATGCAATTGCAGTGGGGGTTGTCAATGTATGCGGGAACATTGTCGATGATGTATTGGGAAGACCCTCACGGTCTCCCTGTGCCCCTAGTCGCGCAAAATTGGTATAGCTCGTAAAAACACAGACCAAAGAGGCACCACACAGCAATGTCGCTCCCAACAAGAGCAACAAAGCATGCTTTCTCTCGGCAAAAAATCGACGCATACAACATCTCCTAACAAGACGATGTATCCGTGTGGGACCGATTTATCGCGTCCTTGTCGGCAACCGATCCGCATAAAGGACACTTGGCTGGTCCTTACACGGATGTGTACCTGAAACGCGAAGGCTTGTAGCACTTCGTTGAACATAACTGTAGAACATTATTGTGGAGTTTGCAGGAGGGTTTCTCTGTCCGCTTGGTTGCAAAATAATACAATCGGTTGAGAATTGTTTACAATGCTATTTACTTCATCCACGCCGCAGTTTTCCTGGCGATAGCTTGGCATAAAACAACAATCCTCTTACCAATCTCTTCAAGACTGGTAAGAGGATTGTTGTTAGTCCATCCTTCTCAAAAATCGCTCAGAACTTTCCTATTCTTTACACTTCTTGTGCCTGCGGCGCTCACGAAGTATTTTATGTGCATGGGTGCGGGCACAGCCCGCACCCATGCACATAAAATACTTCAATAGGCTGGCGAAGCGGGCCAAGTGGAGGAGAAGAGAGAATTGAAAGGCCTTGAAAGTCGCTAGTGGTATCTATTGAACAATCTTGTTGACAAGCTGTAAGAGCCGATCAGCCATAACCTCTTTGGATACCCGTTGCTCTGAGCGGCTCCATTCGTTTGCCGAACCGAAGATTGCCCACGTCAGAAAAACAGCCACGCCCTCGTCTACGTTAGACACGTGAAGCAGAGTCGCCTGTATTTCTTCTTGGATCGCTGCTTCAAACAACGGTTCAAACTGCTGATTCACCTGCTTGCGCATACGTTGATAGTACTGCATAAAGTCGAGCACCATGTAAATAAGCCCCTCCAGCGTCAACATTTCAGTATTTTGCTGGTATTTGGCTAGCTCTCGACGGAACAACTCACGTTTCCAAAATTGGAGTAGTTCATACTTATCAGTAAAATGCGCATAGAAGGTTATACGATTCACTTTGGCTCGCTCGGTAATGCTTTGAATCGATATATCGCGGATAGCACGCTGTTCCTTTAGCAACTCGTCAAATGCATGTAGCAACAGGTGACGTGTGCGTACCACGCGCGGATCAAGCTCCGCTTCGTTGACGGTTTGGGCGTAAGTAGACTTCATTTTTGGACTTTCGTTTAGTATCCATACAGATACACGGTTTTGTTGGTTGACCTCGCTCCATAACTAAACTACATTTGTAGTATACAGTACAAATGTTAGTTTGAAAAGGAGTATGCTCATGATTGTTATTACTACCCCAACCGGTACGATTGGACATCAAGTTCTCGATCGTGTCTTAGCCGCTAAAGTGCCAACCCGTGTTATTGTTCGTGACCCCGCCAAGCTCAATACTGACATTCGTGAACGCATAGAAGTCATCCAGGGATCAACCGATGATGCCGAAGTCGTCAACAAAGCATTTGCCGGTGCTGACGTTGTGTTTTGGATTGTTCCGCCAGATCGAAACACAGACGACTTGGAAGATCACTATTATACGTTCAATACGCTGGCTGCTGATGCAATCAAAGCACAGCATGTGCAGCGAGTGGTATGGGTATCAACGCTCGGCAGTGACACGAGCAAAAACGGTGGTCATCTGACAGCTGCTCTTGCTGCTGACAAGCCGCTCCAAGAGACCAGTGTTGCCGCCCGCATTTTGGATCCGGCGGCCTTTATGGACAATTTGCTATGGCAAATCACTCTTCTCAAAGAACACGGGACGTTCTTTTTGGCAAATGCCGCTGACCAAGTACTCCATATTGTTGCAACCCGTGATATTGCCGCGACAGCAGCTGATCTACTACTTGAGCCGCGCTGGAAGGGACAAGAGCGGGTGTCGCTCATTGGGCCAGACAATCTCACTCCGAACGAAATGGCACAAGTGATGTCTGCTGTACTTGGGAAGCCAATTCGTTTCCAGCAAATCAGTCCTGAGGACTACAGGGCCAGCATGGTACAGTTTGGTTCTAATGACGCAGTGGCACAAGGTCTCACAGACATGGCTATCGCACAAAACGAGGGATTCTACAACGAAGATGCAGCAGTTGCTCAACGTGCTCCGACAAGTTTTCGTACATGGTGCGCAGAGGTGCTCAAGCCTATTTTTCTAAGTTGACGCGAAAATAAAGAACGATGCTTTTCTTGCTGAAAAGAAGGTGACAAAGCACAAACTTCGTGCTTTGTCACTTTAGCTCGTATTAGGCTTGCTAGCCCAATTGATAGTTTCCGAACAGTATCAAATTTGGGATGCCCCATGCTTCTTTAAAACTCCTCGTTGACACCCCGCCTCACCTGTGCTACGATTAATAGTGAGGAAGTGTACTTTTAACACTAGCTGACTCATTCTGTCTACTCGTTTCCCTTGTACCATGCTTCCCCCTATCCTGTTATAATAAGTAGAGAAGCTATGCGTACATCTATAGACAACTATAAAGGAAGCCCCGCTCATGGGTATGAACTACCTCCTAATTATGGTATCCCTGGCGGTTCTCTTCGGCCTGCTGGTGATGAGCGTCACCTCCATTCTCGGCCCCAAAAAGCCTACGCCGGAGAAACTGGCCCCATACGAATGCGGTATTCAGGAGATCGAAGCTCCCCATCGCCGCTTTCCTGTCAAATATCTTTTAACAGGTATGCTTTTCATTGCCTTCGACATCGAAATCGTCTCTTTTTATCCACTCGCCGTTCTACTTCGCACTCTTGGACCACTGGGACTCGTTGAACTGCTCATCTTCCTGCTGATCCTTGCTGTTGGCTATATTTACGTTTGGCGGAAGGGAGCATTCGCATGGGAGTAGTTAAAAATCCTTGGGAGCCAGTCCAGACCTATTCAAACACACAAACACCGCGCCGCCGCGAACTGACCGTCAAAAATGGTGACTTCGGCATCCTGACCACACAGGTGAGTAAGCTCATTGACTGGGGGCGCAGCTCCTCATTGTGGCCCGCCCTCTTCGGCCTTGCCTGTTGCGCTATCGAAATGATGGCCACTAGTGCCGACCGTTTCGACATCTCGCGCTTCGGCGCCGAGGTCTACCGCGCCTCACCACGTCAGTCTGACCTGATGATCGTCGCCGGTCGTTGCTCAATCAAAATGGCACCTGTGCTCCGCCAAATCTACGATCAGATGCCCGAGCCTAAGTGGGTCATCGCGATGGGCGCCTGTGCCTCCTGCGGCGGCGTCTTCAATAACTACGCTATCGTGCAGGGCGTCGATAAAATCGTGCCCGTCGATGTGTTTATCCCTGGCTGTCCCCCAACGCCTGACATGCTGCTCTTCGGCTTCAACGAACTGCAGCGCAAGATACGCGAGGGCGTGCCCAATCCCCCTGATCCTCTCAAGGATGCAGGCATGAAACTAATTGGCCCCATTGGTGAAGAATTATAAGGAGCTTGCATGTGTTCTACAACAAAAAGCGCATTTGCGCTTTTTGTTGTAGAACACATGCGAGACAGACATGTATTTTAAGGACTTATACATCTTATGGTCACTACAGCAGTATCGACGGTTGAGGCGATAGGGGCAAAGTTCCCACAGGCCGTCATCGAAACAATAGAGTTTCGCGGCGAACATACACTCCTACTCAAACCGGAAGCGCTTGTAAGCGTATGTACCTATCTGAAACAAAATTTGCAATACGACTTTCTCGAAACCATTACGGCAGTTGACTGGCCCGAACGCCTCCCGCGCTTCGACGTTGTCTATCAACTCCTCTCGCTGCAAAACCAGTGCTTCCTGCGCCTCAAAGTCCAGGTGGGCCAACGTCGCGAGAAGCAGCCAGCCGTGCCAACCGTCACTGGTGTCTGGCCCGGTGCCAACTGGTACGAGCGCGAAGTCTACGACCTGTTCGGCATCACCTTTACCAACCATCCAGACCTGCGCCGTATCATGATGCCCCAAGACTGGACAACGCACCCACTGCGCAAAGACTACCCGCTTACCGGCTTCGAATTGCCCGAACCACACTGGGGTGGTCAGGTACCATACGACACAAATCCCGGCTCCGGCGGTCAAACCCTGCGCACACCTGATGGCCGCGAACTCAACGACAACCGCGCAGTCATCAATCCCGGCCAGGAACCCGGCACACGCAAACGGTAATGTCAGTAATCATGGTAATGTGTGGCGCTATGTACGGTATGGGTCTGATGTATCACACCCCGTTCTCAATACACGGTAATGTCGGTAATCATGGTAATGTGTGGCGGTGACAAGGGTACGGGTCTGATGTATTGCATCCCGCCCCACACGCCCAATCAGGATAAAAACGTATGCAAAAACAAGAAGCAAAAATAGAAAACTACTATTCGATAGACGACAGCCGCACCCTTGAGGGCGGGCAGCGCGAAGACTCGATGACCATCAACATGGGTCCACAGCACCCCAGCACCCATGGCGTCCTGCGCCTGTTGCTCACCATCGAAGGCGAGACCGTGCTCAAAGCGATTCCTGACATCGGCTTCCTGCACACCGGTATCGAAAAAACAGCTGAAGCCAAGACTTACCATCAGGCCCTTGTCTTGACGGATCGCATGGACTATCTCGCCCCGCTCTGCAACAATCTCGGCTACTCGCTCGCCGTCGAACGCTTGATCGGCGTCGAAGACGAGATCAGCGACAAGATCAAGTACGCTCGCGTCATGCTCGCGGAACTACAGCGCATCGCCAGCCATCTCGTATGGCTCGGCACTCACGCGCTCGACCTCGGCGCCCAAAGCACCTTTCTCTACTGCTTCCGCGAACGCGAAATGATCCTCGATATCTTCGAGTACATCTCCGGCGTTCGCTTGATGACCAGCTATATTTGTCCCGGCGGCCTACAGGCCGAGCTACCCGTTGGCTTCGAAAAAAAGGTTCGCGACTTTACCGACATCTTCCCAGAGCGTCTGCAAGAATATCACGATCTGCTCACGAACAACCAGCTCTGGCTTGAGCGCACAAAAGGCGTCGGCTATCTCAGTCCCGAGGATGCCCTCGCATACGGTGCCAGTGGTCCCGTTCTGCGTGGTAGTGGCGTCGTCTGGGACCTGCGCAAGGTCTTCCCCTATAGCGGCTACGAAAACTTCGAGTTCGACATTCCCGTTGGCTCCAATGGCGATGTCTATGACCGCTATCTCGTGCGCATGCTTGAGATGGAGCAAAGCCTTAACATCGTCAATCAAGCCTTAGAGGGTATGCCCACTGGCCGGTTCCGCATCAGCAATCCCAAGTTCACCCCTCCTCCAAAGTGGCAGATCACTGGCAGCATGGAAGCCCTTATCCACCACTTCAAACTCTACACCGAGGGCTACCGTCCGCCTCAGGGCGATGTATTCGTGCGCACCGAGTCGCCAAAAGGCGAACTCGCGTTTTACATCGTCAGCGATGGCACCGCACGACCCTATCGTATGCATGTGCGCGGCGCTTCGTTCGCAAACCTGCAAGTGCTCCCACGCATGATCGAAGGCAGCTTCCTCTCGGATGTTGTGGCCGGAATTGGCAGTATAGATATCGTATTAGGTGAGGTGGACAGATGATCTCAGAACAGGTAAAACAACGTATGCGCGCCCTTGCCTCGCGCTATCCCGCGGCTCGCTCTGCCGTCATGCCCGCGCTCCATCTCGCCCAGCAGGAAGAGGGTTACATCACCTCCGAGGGCCTACAGGCTGTAGCCGAAGCTGTCGGCATGACCGTTGACGCGGTAGAGAGCGTGGCCACATTCTATACGATGTACTACCAGCATCCACAGGGCAAGCACGTAATTCACGTGTGCACCAGCATCTCTTGCTACCTGCGCAACTGCGATGCCCTCGTCGAGCATCTCGAAAAACGTCTCGGCATCGCACGCGGCGAGACCACGCCTGACGGCAACATCACGCTAAAAACCGCCGAATGCCTCGCCTCCTGTGGTACGGCCCCCGTCCTACAGGTCAATGGCGAATTTGTCGAAAATGTGACGCCGGAGAAGGCCGATGCGCTTTTAAATGAACTGAATAAGAATGTAAGTAATGGGCATGTTGGAGAAAAGGACGGACACCCACAAGGAACAACCCTACCATACACAACCGTGCCACATGCCAACGGAATATAGTAGGGTAGCCCCTTGTGGGCGTCCGTTATTAAATCGCGTCGATACTCGGTAATTTGCGCCGGTACGCGATATGCATGATGTCGATACTCGGTGATTTGTGTCGGTACTCGATATGTATAATAAGGAATCATCTCTATGCCAGAATTGATTGTCACAAAAAATCTCGATATCCCCGGTCTGGATACAATTGATGTCTATCGTCAGCATGGCGGCTATGAAGCGTTGGATCTCGCGCTCAAAAACTATCAGCCCGATGATATTGCCGCTCTGGTCAAAGATTCAGGCTTGCGCGGACGTGGCGGCGCTGGCTTCCCAACTGGCATGAAGTGGGGCTTCCTCGCCAAGAACGACAAGCCCCGCTACCTCTGCTGCAACGCCGACGAGAGCGAACCGGGCACCTTCAAAGACCGCATGCTGATGGAGAAAAACCCACATCAGCTCGTGGAAGGCGTCATCATCACCAGCTATGCCTGTCGCGTCACCACCGCCTTTATTTACGTTCGTGGTGAACTCGCTAAAGCTGGTCGACAGGTCGAGCGTGCCGTAGAAGAGGCTTATGCCGCCGGCTTCATCGGCAAAAATATCCTTGGCAGCGATTATAGCCTCGATGTCATTGTGCATCGTGGCGCGGGTGCCTATATTTGTGGCGAAGAAAGTGCCCTCATGGAATCGCTCGAAGGGCGTCGCGGCTATCCACGTCTCAAACCACCATTTCCCGCAGTCGTCGGCCTCTATGGTGGCCCTACCGTCATCAACAACTGCGAGACCCTGAGCACCGTTCCCTCCATCATCAAGGGCGGCGCCCAGTGGTACGCCTCCTTCGGTACCGAGAAAAGCAAAGGCACCCGCGTCTTCTGCCTCAGTGGACACGTCAAGAAGCCGGGCAACTACGAACTGCCCCTCGGTACACCGATCAGCACGCTCATCTACGACGAACAGTACGGCGGCGGCATGCTCGAAGACAAAAAGCTCAAAGCGATCATCCCCGGTGGCTCATCAACCTTTATCCTGAGCGCGGACAAGGTCGACACCCCGCTCGACTTCGAATCAATTGCCGCGGTCGGCTCGATGCTCGGCTCCGGTGGTGTCATCGCCATTCATGAAGATACCTGTATCGTCGGCGCCATCCTGCGCATGACCGAGTTCTACCGCGACGAGTCCTGCGGCAAGTGTACCCCCTGTCGCGAGGGTACCTACTGGCTCACCGAAATCTTGGAACGCCTCGAACATGGACACGGCAAGGAAAGCGATATCAAACTGCTGCTCGACATCTGCGACAACATCAGCGGCAAATCCTTCTGTCCACTCGGCGACGCCGCCACCAGTTCGATCACCAGTGGCATCAAACTCTTCCGCGAAGAATTTGAATATCACGTCACCCACGGTCGCTGCATGGTCGGCCCAAACTCTGTCCGCTCCGCCGAAACCGGAGCCGTCGAAGGCGCTCCCCTCCATGCGGGTGCGCGATAAAAATTGTGTACGTTTAGTTGTAGGGGTCTAATTCATTACACCCTGTGAGCAGCAAACCATGTCGGCAAGTGTGGACAAGCGTTTCAACAATCGTCTACACTGTACATTGCCTACAGGGTGTAATGAATTAGACCCCTACAGAAGTGCAATCAGAAATGTCCGCTATACAAGAATAATTATCAAGAAGAAATCATATGCCAGAAGAGAAAAAAGACGAACTAATACACCTCACCATTGACGGCAAGCCCGTCGAAGTTCCCCCGGGAACACTGGTGTGGGCCGCGGCAAAACAGGCCGGCATAGAAGTCCCTATCTACTGCTATCATCCCAAAATGCCGCCACTCGGCGCATGCCGTATGTGCTTTGTCGAAATCGAAAAACTGCCTAAGCCACCGCAGACCGCGTGTACAACACCCGTCAGCGAGGGCATGGTCGTGCACACCAAGACCGAAAAGGTCCTTAAAGCACGTCGCGGCACGCTCGAATTCCTGCTCATCAATCACCCACTCGACTGCCCCGTCTGCGACAAGGGCGGCGAATGTGATCTGCAAGACTATACTCTGCGCCACGGCCCCGGCAACACTCGCTTCGACCAGAACAAACGCCACTACCAGAAGGCCGTACCGGTCAGCGACAATATCGTGCTGGACCGCGAACGCTGCATTCTCTGCCAGCGTTGCACCCGCTTCAGCTCAGAAATCTCGATGGACAATGGCCTCGTGATGATCTCTCGTGGCTACAAAATGGAGGTCGGCACCGCGCCCGATCATGCCTTCGACTCGGTTTTCTCCGGTAATACCGTCGAAATCTGTCCAGTAGGTGCCTTGACCGCCTCCTCATACCGCTTTAAGTCGCGTCCATGGGAACTCAAGCGTACAGCTAGCGTCTGCAACAACTGCAGCGTCGGCTGTAACGCTCGTATCGACGTGCGCGTCGACAAGGTTATGCGCCTCATGTCCCGCGCCAACGACGACATCGACGACGGCTGGCTCTGTGATCGCGGGCGCTGGGGCTTCGAGTTCGTCAATAGCCCTCAACGCCTGCGCACACCCATGATCCGTCGCAGTGGTACACTCGTTCCCACCACCTGGGACGAAGCATTCTACTATACCGCCAAACGCTTTAAGGATATCCTCGACAAGCATGGCGCACAGGCTATTGGTGGCATCGGCTCGACCCGCACTACCAACGAAGAAGCATACCTGTTCCAGAAATTCATGCGCACCGTGCTCAAGACCCCAAACGTTGATCACCATCACGGCAACTTTCCCGGTGTACGCGATAACTTGACCGGCAAACCGTGGCGTATGACGAACAGCATCGCTGAAATCGAGAAGGCTTCGCACATCGTCCTGATTGCCTCCGATCCCTATAAGCGTCAACCAGTTCTGAACCTGCGCATCAAAAAAGCGATGAAGGCTGGCGCGAAAATCTTTATCGTCAACTCCGATGTGACCGAACTCGATAGACTCGCCGTACAGAAGATCACTATTCCACAACATGGAGCGGGTGCCGCTGCTAAACTCCTGCTTAACAATGTCGTAAATGGTGAGACGCTCAGGACCCCCAATGAGGAGGTGCGTGCTAATGTACTGCGTCAAAGCGCGATGGTACAGGAACACGCCGCCTCGTTTGGCTTAGAGACAACAGCGCAACTGGTAACGCTCGCCCACGAGATCGCCGAGGCAAAGGGTGCGGTCATCCTCTATGACGAGATGGCAACCCTCGCTTCCGGCTGTGAAGATCTCGTTGCCGACCTGCAAGCCCTCGCCGTTATCACTGGCAACATTGACCACCCCGGTGCTGGCGTCGGACCGCTCTTCGAGGATGCTAACTCGCTTGGTGCCCGCGATATGGGTCTACTTCCCAACGCTCTCCCCGGCTACCAGCCAGCTCCCGAGAACGGTAAATCGTATGCCGAGATGTTGAGCAGTCCTGCCCTCAAAGCACTCTTCGTCATGGGCGCTAATCCAGCGCGCCACCTGCCGGAGCCAGTCCTGCCCTCGTCCTTAGAATTTATCGTCGTCCAGGATATTATGCTGACCGAGACCGCGCAACAGGCCGATGTGGTCTTCCCCGCCGTGACCTTCGCTGAGAAAGATGGCAGCATGACTAATGTCGACTCCCATCTCCAGGCCATTCGCCGTAGCCTACGTCCCCTGCCCGGTGCGAGACCCGATTGGGAAATCTTGATCGAGCTTGCCCAACACCTCGGCATAAACTGGGACTACGACACACCCGCTGATATCCTGCACGAAATCGCCCAGAACAACGCCTTCTACGCTGGTCTCGAATGGGAAGACCTCGGACAGCAGGGCGTACGTATCACGCAAGAACAGGCGGTGGCACATGCTTGATTTCATCAACCAACATATTGATGTCATTGCTACTCTCATCAAGAGCGCGGTTGTCATCTTCATCTTGCTCACGGCCTTTGCCTACATGACGCTCATCGAACGCGTCGTCATCGCCCGCATTCAGGGGCGCATCGGTCCCAATCGCGCTGGCCCGTTTGGGATATTCCAACCTGTCGCCGACGGTATCAAGATGGCCTTCAAAGAACAGTTTGTGCCTGGACAGGCGCGCAAACTGGTGTTTCTTATCGCGCCAATTATCTCGGTCGTGGTCGCAATCTCCGCCTTCGCTGTTGTCCCACTCGGCAACAACTGGATCGCTGGCAAACCCAGCGTCTGGGATCCCATAATTGGCGATGTCAACATCGGCATTCTCTGGATCCTCTCGATCTCGTCGCTTGCCGTCTATGGTATTGTGCTCGGCGGCTGGGCCTCCGGCAATCGCTACTCACTGCTCGGTTCCCTGCGTAGTGCCGCCCAGATGGTCTCCTACGAAACCAGTCTCGGCCTCGCCCTCAGCGGCACCCTCATGTGGGCTGGTACCCTGAGTATGGTCGGCATCGTCCACGCACAACTGCCCTACAGCGCATCGAATCCAATAGGACAGGGCATCTGGTTCATCGCTGCCCAACCCCTCGGCTTCGTGCTCTACGTCATCGCTGGCATCGCCGAGGTCAACCGTGCCCCCTTCGATCTACCCGAAGCGGAGCAAGAGTTAACCGCGGGCTACCTCACCGAGTACAGTGGTCTCCGTTGGAGCCTCTACCAGATGGCCGAGTACATCAACATGATTACCGTCAGCGCCGTCGCCTCGACGCTCTTCCTTGGTGGTTGGGGTTTCTTCGGCTTCGGCCTCGAGCGCATCCCTGGTGTCTCAATTCTCATTTTCCTGCTCAAGGTCGCGCTCTTCCTGTTCTTTTTCATCTGGCTCCGTGCCACGCTGCCCCGTATCCGCTATGACCGCTTGATGCACCTCGGCTGGCAAACACTCCTGCCACTCGCCGTTCTCAACGTGGTCATAACGGCGGTCGTCGTCGCATTCGGCCTCCCCTGGTGGATCAACGGCCTCGTCGGTCTTGCCATCGTCGTCGGCCTCCTGTTCTACATCCAGCGCCAGAGCGTCACCGAGGGCATCCGCTTTACCGGCGCAACCATCGATAAACACAACAGCAAGAGCAGTACCAAAGCCGTCCTACCAACGTCCGTACGCCTGGCCAAATTTGAAAAGCTCAACGCACCTGTCATCGTAGACACCGAACCAGCCATAGAGCCAACCCAAACCGAAGTGGCGAAGGCATAAACATTGTACACATTTTCACATCCCGACCGGAGGTCGGGATGTGAAAATGTGTACAATTGAAGATAATAAGGAGCACACACATGTCATTCGATATCATCAAAGGTATGGCCACAACCCTCAAAAACATAGGTAAAAAGCCAACCACCATCTCATACCCAGAAGAGGAGCGTCAACTACCACCTCGTTTCCGTGGTCGCCACGTCCTGCACCGCTACGAAAACAGCCTCGAACGCTGTGTCGGTTGCTACCTCTGCGCCGGTGCCTGTCCCGCCAACGCCATCTACATCGAGGCCGAGGAAAACACTGAGGAGAACCGCGTCTCGGCTGGCGAACGCTATGCCAAGACCTTCGATGTCAACATGTTGCGCTGCATCTTCTGTGGCTACTGTCAAGCTGCGTGTCCCACTGGCGCGATTACGCTCGAAAACAACTACAAGCTTGCATCCTACTATCCCGAAAACCTCGTCTACCACAAAGAACAACTGCTAGAGCCAAAGGACCAGCATACCGTTGGCTCAAACGAGGTATGGGCAGAACCCGCACCACAAGATGTCGCGCAGCCACTGCCCCAAGAGACTAAGGTCTTCGACGGCTCCTATACCAGCGCCGCCGCCGTTGGTCTCGGCGATGCCCACCTCGAACGCCCTGTCCTTCTGCCAGACGAAGAGCAAGACGAGGACAGGAGAAAGCTCTAATGATCACACCCACAATTGTCGCCTTTTACGTGCTGGCGGTTGCAACCACCGCCTCTGCACTCGGCGTCATCTCTTTCAGAAATGCCGTGCACAGCGCCCTGAGCCTGATCCTGACACTCATCTTTCTTGCACTCTTCTATCTACAACTCGGGGCCATGTTCATCGCCATCGTGCAAATCCTGATCTACGCTGGCGCCATCATGGTGCTCTTCCTCTTCGTCGTCACAATGCTCGCACCCGACGGCGATGAAGCTGGCTCAGCACGTGACGCTATTTCCTGGCAGCGTATCGTCGGCGGCATTCTCGGTCTCTCGCTCGTCGGTGCCCTCAGCTACCTGCTCTTCATCGGAGCCGCCAACACCGCTCTCACAAAAGTACCCGCGAACGAGAGCCTACAGGCAATGGTCGATAAACACGGCAACATCGAAGCGTTCGGCCTCGCCCTCTTCCACGGCTTCGCCTTCCCATTCGAGGTCACAAGCCTACTTATCGTCGTCGCCATACTCGGCGCAATGGTCTTTGGCCGCCGAGCTTAGGAGTATCTCTAATGCCATTATCAGCTTATCTCATCGTGAGTGCAATATTATTCACTATCGGCGTCTTGGGCGTGCTTCTCCGGCGTAGCCCCCTTGTTATATTTATGTCTATTGAATTGATGCTCAATGCCGTCAATCTCTCATTTGTGGCCTTCTCGCGCTTTCTTGACTCGGCTGATGGACAAATGTTCGTCTTTCTCGTGCTCACCGTCGCTGCCGCCGAGGTCGTCGTCGGTCTGGCTATTATCGTCTCCATCTTCCGCACGCGCCGCAATATTGATGTTGACGAAATGAACGTATTGCGAGGCTAACTCTATGACAAATCTTAGTTTATGGGCGCTCCTATTCCCTCTGCTGGGCTTCATCCTTCTGGGGCTGCTCGGTAGATCACTGACGCGCACCACTACGCTTGCTATCGCATGGGGCGCCTGCGGTCTGGCCTTTGTCTGTGCCGCCATCAGCTTTCTCTCTATGCTCGGCACAACGCCAGATGCGGCCCGCGTCGTCGACTCGACGATCTATACCTGGGTCCTGTCCGGTAACTTCAACCTGAACTTCGGCTTGCTCTATGACCCCTTATCCGCGACCCTACTCATGATCGTTACGGGCGTCGGACTACTCATTCATATCTACTCTGCCGGCTACATGGAGGACGATCCAGGCTTCTGGCGCTTCTTTGCCTATCTCAATTTCTTTATTTTCTCCATGCTCCTGCTCGTGCTCGCCGACAATTTCCTCTTCCTGCTCGTCGGCTGGGGTCTCGTCGGTCTGGCCTCGTTTTTGCTCATCGGCTTCTGGTACCAGCGCCGCAAAGCTATCGCAGCAGCCCAAAAAGCCCTGGTCATCAACATTATTGGTGACTTCGGCTTGATGCTTGCGATCTTTCTGATCTTTATCAACTTCGGCTCCCTGAGCTACCAGAACGTCTTCAGCAAAGTCGGCTCCGTTCCCACAGGCACCTTGACCGCTATCTGTCTGCTGCTCTTCGTGGCCTGTGCCGCCAAGTCCGCGCAGTTGCCCCTCTATATGTGGTTGCCCGACGCTATGGAAGGTCCTACACCCGTCAGCGCCCTGATCCATGCGGCCACAATGGTAACTGCCGGCGTCTATCTCGTCGCCCGCGCCAACACCCTGTTTACCGCCGCGCCGGTCGCGCTGAACACGGTCGCTGCCATTGGTGGCGTAACCGCCCTGTTTGCCGCTTCGATTGCCTTGTTCCAACTCGACATCAAGCGCGTCCTGGCCTACTCAACTATCAGTCAGCTTGGCTACATGTTCCTGGGTGAGGGTGCTGGCAACTATAACGCGGGTATCTTCCACCTCACGACGCACGCTTACTTCAAAGCCCTGCTCTTCCTCGGTGCTGGTGCCGTCATCCATGCGCTTGGCGGCGAACAGGATATGCGCAGGATGGGCGGGCTTCGTAGCAAACTTCCTGTCACGTTCTGGACCTTCCTGATTGCGGCCCTCGCCATTAGCGGTATCTTTCCCTTCGCAGGCTTCTGGAGTAAGGACGAGATCCTTGGCGCGATGCTTGCCCATGCCAATGCTACGGGCAATCCATGGTTCTACGTGCTCTGGATCATCGGCCTCTTGACCGCCGGTCTCACTGCGTTCTATATGTTCCGTCTCTTCTTCGGCATCTTCTTCGGCTCCTACCGTGGTGGTACTGCCGCGCCTGAGCACGAAGACGAGGGAGATGAAAGTGGTGGTCATCACGTGGGCAACGTACGCTACAGCAACGTGCATGAGGTGGAACCACTCATGTCAATCCCACTTGTCATTCTCGCCGTTCTCTCAGTCATTGGTGGCTTTGTGGGTTCTTTAGCCATCTTTGGCGCGTCAAGCTGGCATCCACTCTCAGGCTTTCTCGGCACTCGCGCCCCCGTCCTCGAAGCATCAGTAGCAACTGAGTGGCTCTCGACCGGTTTAAGCCTTGCCCTTGCCATCGCTGGCATCTTTGCCGCCTATACCCTGTATCGACGTGGCTTTGTCTATAGAGAGAACAAGAGTCCACTCTACAGGCTTGTGTTCAACAAGTACTATGTCGATGAAGCCCTGACCCTGCTGCTCATCAATCCCATTCTTGCCTTCTCCCGCGCCGCAACCCGTTTCCTGGAAGGCGATGCGCTCGATGGTGGTGCACGCGGCTTTGCCGCCTTGTTTCGCGGTACAAGCGCTGGTCTGCGTCGCCTACAAACTGGCTATGTGCGCAATTACGCCCTTGCCATCCTGCTTGGTGCCGTTCTGATCGTTGTCTACTTCGTGGTGAGGGGGTAAAGTCATGTTTCCACTTCTAACAACTATCACTTTTCTGCCACTCCTGGGAGGCATCGCGGTTCTCCTTTTGCCACAGAATCGGCTCGACGCGATACGCTGGACCGCCTTCGGGGTAGCAACCGCGAATCTCGTCTTGGCCCTGATCTTGCTGCTCGGCTATTCACAGTCAAATGTCAGTGCCACCTTTGCTGGCACCTTCCTGTTTACCGAGAAGCTTCCTTGGATCCAGTCGCTTGGCATTAACTATAGTCTCGGCGTCGACGGCATCAGCGTCCTGCTCGTGGTCCTGACGGCCCTTCTAACACCTCTCTGTATCCTTGCCTCGTTCCCAATTGAGCAGAAGGTCAAGAACTATATGGCCTTCATGCTGCTGCTCGAATGCGGCATTACTGGCGTCTTCGTTTCGACAAACCTGTTCCTATTCTATATTTTCTGGGAGCTTATGCTCATTCCTGCCTACTTCCTCGTTGGAAGCTGGGGCGGCACAAGACGGATCTACGCCGCGTTTAAGTTCGTCATCTTTACCTCCGTTGGTAGCTTCATTATGCTGGCCGGCATCATCGCCATCGGGTACTATCATCAGATTGCTGCCGGGGGTGGCTATACGCTCGAGTTATCATCGCTGCTCAATACAAAGCTCGATACCGGCGTTCAACTCTGGCTCTTCCTTGCGTTTGCGGCAGCCTTCGCCGTCAAAGTTCCTTTTGTCCCGTTCCACAGTTGGTTGCCCGATACCTATAGCGAGGCACCTGCTCCTGTAACGGCTATGCTTTCTGGCGCGATGGCAAAGACTGGCGCCTATGGTTTCCTGCGCTTCTGCATTCCGCTCTTCCCACAGGCCGCCCAGATACTTGCTCCCTTGTTCAGTACGCTGGCAGTGATCGGTATTCTCTACTGCGCGGTACTCGCCTTGACACAAACCGATATGAAGCGCTTGCTCGGCTATTCTAGTATCAGTCACCTCGGCGTTGTCATGCTCGGCATGTTTGCCTTTAACGTGCAGGGCGCCGAAGGCTCGGTCCTGCAGATGGTCAACCACGGTATCACAACCGCCGCCCTCTTCCTGATGGTCGGCTTCATTGAGGGTCGCACCGGTTCTCGTCGCATCACTGACTTTGGCGGTATGGCCGTGCGCGTTCCCATCCTTGCTACAGTGATGTTTATCGCCGTGCTGTCTTCCCTTGGTTTGCCCGGCCTCAACAGTTTCGCTGGCGAGTTTCTTGCCTTCTTGGGCGCGTTCCGTACCAACATCGCTTTCGGTACCCTTGGTACTCTTGTCGTCGTGCCCGCCGCATGGTACCTCATTCGCTTCTTCCAGGGCCTGATGCAAGGCACACGCAATGCGGATGCCGTAACGGTCAAGCGCCGGAACACCCTGAGCGATCTCAATCTGCGCGAGTTTGCCTTGCTCTCGCCGCTCCTGCTGCTCATCTTCTATATTGGCCTGCAACCCTTACCCTTGACCGTGATTTTGGAGCCATCAGTATTTAGCACGCTGCAAAATCTCGGCAACGCGTTTGTGAAATAGAGGTTCATCATGACATTTACCTATTCAATCACTGGCCTGGATTGGGCGCGTATCGCGCCCGAACTGGTCCTGGCGGGTTTCGCGCTGCTCATTATGATGGTGGACCTGTTCTTGCCACAAACAGGCGGCCCCGGAGATAAGCATAGCGGCTCAGCGAATTTTACCGCCCTGCCCATCCTTAGTATCATCGGTATTCTTGGCGCGTTCGTTGGTACAATCATTCTCTTTGTGGCCGGACCAAATCCTCCCACCAGCGGGATAAACATTACGCTCTACATTCCTCGCTATGCCTTCAATAATATGATCAGCGCCGATTGGGGTACGCTCTATGGCTACCTCATCGTGCTGAGCGCGAGTCTGCTTGGCGTGCTCTTCTCGCCTGCCTATCTCAAACGCCTCAAGCTCGTGCATCAAGGCGAATACTACGCCCTCTTGATGATGGCAACCATTGGCATGCTGCTCCTTACTGCGGCTGCCAGCTTCCTCGTCGTCTTCATCGGCATCGAGATGCTCTCGCTCTCGCTCTACATCCTCTGCGGTTTCGTGGCTAGACGTAAGAGTTCGCAGGAGTCCGGCATGAAATACTTCCTGCTTAGCTCCTTCGCCTCCGCCTTCCTGCTCTACGGCATCGCCCTCACCTATGGCGCGACGGGCAGCACTTCGTTTGAAGGTATTAGTGCTTTCCTAACCAATCATGCCACATTCCCCACCCGCTCCATGTTGCTTATTGGCATGAGTCTCCTCGCGGTTGGCTTTGCCTTCAAAGTCTCCGCCATTCCCTTTCAGGCATGGACGCCCGATGTCTATGAGGGCGCACCCGCCCCTGTAACCGCCTTTATGTCAATCGCGACCAAAGCCGCCGCCATCATCGCCTTCGCCCGCGTCTTCGGCGTCGTATTCTATAACGCACACAATGACTGGTTGCCCATCATCGAGACGATCACCATCCTGACCATTATCGGTGGTAACATTCTCGCACTGGCGCAGAGCAATCTCAAACGCCTGCTCGCCTACTCCGGTATCGCCCACGCCGGCTACCTCTTGATTGGCATCGTAGCATCTTCCGCGGCGGTCTCCGGCACAAGCTTCCCTAACGCTCGCACCACCGCGCTCTCGTCTATTCTCTTCTATCTGCTCTGCTATACCTTCCTGAATATGGGTGCCTTCGGTATCGCTACACTGCTCGAACGAGCCGACAATTCCGGCAACGATATCCAGGACCTGCGCGGCCTGTGGTATCGCCGACCCATTATGGCAGGTGCACTGGCCTTCTTCTTGCTCGGCCTCGCGGGTTTCCCACCAATGGCTGGCTTTGCGGGTAAATACTATCTATTCTACTCCGCCATCAATAGCGGTCATCCCGAACTGCTCATCGTTGGCGTGCTCGCCAGCATCCTCGGTATGTACTACTACCTGCGCTTTATTGCCGCCATGTTCATGGAAGGCGATAGCGCGTTGGGTCAGGTGCTCGGTCTAAACAATGCACCAGCTGCAGTAGCAGCATCTGTCCCAGCGACGCTGCCTACTGTTCCAGCAACACCGCGAACCATCCCAGCGACACCGCGAACCATCCCAGCCACACCACGTACCGTCCCAGCGACGCCACGTACCGTTCCTACAAAAGCTGGAAGCACTGGCTCAACCGGAAGACTTGCCGCGTCTTCCTCGGCCACCGCCGTCGCGACCAGAACCCGGACAACCGACCTGCCCCAAACCTCGTCGCCCGTCGTCGACGCATCAACGGAGCAAGAGGCAACCGGCGGCTTGAATTGGTTCACCTGGACCGGCATTGGCATCGCCGCCATCGGCTCGTTAGCAATGGGCACCATCCTGCCCTTCTGGTTAATTGATCTCGCTCAACAGGCCGCGAATATGATGATTAAATAAAACCATTTTTCACATACATACACAAAATGCGTACGCGTTTCGTGTATGTATGTGAAAAATGGTTTGTGAAGGAAGAATATATATGATGACACAACACACTGCACCCTATGGCTCCTGGAAATCACCTATCACGCCCGATCTGATTACCTCAGCCTCCATTCGGCTCGGTACGACCGTGATCGAGGGCGACGATACCTATTGGCTTGAGGGGCGTCCAACCGAAGGCGGGCGCAATGTGCTTGTGCATCGTACCCCCGATGGTACCACGAAGGACCTGACCCCACAGCCGTTTAACGTGCGCACCCGCGTCCACGAATACGGCGGCGGCGACTACACCGTGAATAACGGTGTGATCTACTTCTCGAACTTTGCCGATCAGCGCGTCTATCGCCTGACCCCTGGGAGTACGCCCGAGCCTATCACGCCCGAGTCTATGCGACGTTTCGCCGACTATACCTTCGATCAGCGCCGCAATCGCTTAATCTGCGTCTGCGAAGACCATACCGATACCACCCGCGAGGCCGTCAATACGCTTGTAAGCATTCCCCTTGACGGCAGCGGACGCGTTGAGGAACTCGTCGCGGGCAACGATTTCTACTCGACTCCCCGTCTCAGTCCCGATGAGGCCCAGCTTGCATGGCTCACCTGGAAACACCCGAACATGCCTTGGGATGGCACCGAACTTTGGGTCGGCGATATCATCGATGGACAAATTGTCGCCGGTCGGCGTGTCGCTGGCGGTCCCCGCGAATCAATCTTCCAGCCAGCGTGGTCCCCTGATGGCATCCTGCACTTCGTCTCGGACCGCACGGGTTGGTGGAATCTCTATCGTCTACAGGATGGTACCTATCACCCGCTCTGTGAAAGGGATGCGGAATTCGGTATGCCACAATGGGTCTTCGGCATGTCGAGCTACGGCTTCGTGTCGCCCGAACGGATCGTGTGTCGCTATACACAACACGGCAACGAGCATCTTGCCAGCCTTGATACCACAAACGGCACGCTGGACACCATCCATGTTCCCTTCACCCTTGTTCGTGAGGTCCTGGTGTCGCCCTCCCGCGTTATCTTCAGAGGTGCCTCACCCGACACTCCACTCTCCGTTGTGCAATTCGACCTTGATTCGACCGAAACAACAATCTTACGAAGCTCTAGCTCAGCAGCCGTTGATGCCGCGTATCTCTCCATGCCTCACGCCATCGAGTTTCCTACCGAGCACGAGCAAACGGCACATGCATTCTTCTATCCCCCGCGCAACCGTGATTTTGTCGCGCCCTCCGACGAACTCCCACCCCTACTTGTAATGAGTCACGGTGGCCCCACCAGTGCGACAACCAGCATGCTCAATCTCGAAATTCAATTCTGGACCAGTCGCGGCTTTGCCGTGGTTGATGTCAACTACGGAGGTAGTACCGGCTATGGTCGCGCCTATCGCGAACGCCTCAACGGACAGTGGGGTATCGTCGATGTCGACGACTGTATCAACGCCGCCAACTATCTTGTGAAGCGCCGCGATGTCGACGGCAACCGTCTCGCCATTACCGGTGGTAGTGCTGGTGGCTATACCACGCTCTGCGCCCTTACCTTCCGCGATACCTTTAAAGCTGGTGGCAGTCACTATGGCATCGGCGACATCGAGTCACTCTTAGCCGATGGTCATAAGTTCGAGTCTCGCTACGATAGTACCCTCATTGGCCCCTATCCACAGTCGAAAGCTCTGTACCGCGAACGCTCACCCCTCTACCATGTCGATTCGCTCTCGGTCCCCGTCATCTTCTTTCAAGGCTCCGAGGATAAGGTCGTAACGCCCAATCAGGCCGAAAGCATGGTCGCGGCCCTCCGTACCAAAGGCGTCCCCGTTGCCTACCTGCTCTTCGAGGGCGAAGGCCACGGCTTCCGCCGTGCCGAAAACATTAAACGCGCCCTCGAAGCCGAATTCTACTTCTACTCCCGCGTCTTCGGCTTCACACCCGCCGACCAAATAGAACCTGTAGAGATAGAGAACATGCCCTAACAAACACACTAAATCTGGTCCCTTCGGTTTTTCGTAGGGACCACGTTTACGGCGTCCACCCCGACAATCCATTCCCAATACCTCAAACAACCCTAAAAATATCCAATAAAGATTGACATCATACTACAATACCATCATCGTTTATTGGAAGCTCGCTAACTAGGAGACCATACCATGGCCCACGATCCCAGACAAACCGTCATCGACATGTTGAGCGCACCTCTAAGCACACCTGACAACTCCCTCTCCATCATCGGCGCACATGGTCCCCGCGAGGGCAGCGTCCGAACAAGTGGCGGCATGGGCGCAATTCCCTCCACCATCCGTATCCTCAAAGAGCGTATGCTTCCGCTTCACTACGCCTCGCTTGTGACCTTCGAGGATATGCAGGGACACTCCTGGGAATTCGTCTGCTTCGTGGTGCAAGAAGGACAACACAACTGGGTCTTTAAAAGCGGCGGCTCCGTGAGCGGAAAAAACGTCGAAAGCGGTCCTCATGTCTCCCTCGCAGGTGGCTGGGCCGAGGGAGGCTTCTCCGCCGGTGGACGCGTCAACGCCAATGGTGCCAATATTGCCCGCGTCTCCATCCTCTCCATCGACGGCATCCTCTTCGATGACACTGTAAACAATGACCGCGTCCTCTTCGTAACAGATAGAGAAGACATATTCCCACCCGTCCGCGCCCTGTTGTACGATACCAACGGCGCACTGGTAAATAGTCACATCGTATTTGGCTCACAATAATCATCGTCACAAGCACACCTGCAAGGTGCGCTCCTATTCCGTGTATGGTAGGGATACACCCCATAAGCGTTAACGTAAGGCTCGAATGGGGACCAGGGCGCCCGTTGCCTGTATCATTCCCCGAATGCGGCTCGGGGACGCCCCTGCCATACATACACCCATTCCCACTGCGCTCTCGTGGTAGGGGAGGGGCGTCCCCTTGCGGGCGCCCTGGCT
>CAXTCR010000018.1:0-29702 GCA_964242555.1 uncultured Ktedonobacteraceae bacterium | reverse complement strand
GAAGGACTTGATAAATCGGTCCCTACACAATAAATCGGTTCCTACACGATAAGTTTTCCCCTACACGATAAGTTGTCCCCTACGCGATAGATTAGCCCTTACGCAATAAATCGGTTATATGCGGACAGGTCCACTTGCGGTCCACCATGTGAGGAGTTGTGTGTCGATTTCGTAGGAGGCGCGGGCAGAGGTGAATTGCTGCTCGATGTAGCGTTTGCCCTCGCGAACAACTGGGTGCTCGTTTTCCAATGGTGGACCAAAGTTCCAACCGCGCTGATAGCGGGCACGTAACCAGCTTTGCTCGATGGCTGCATGTTCGTTGATCGCTATTGGTTTGCATATATTCCATACCTGTCGATCATCTTCGTTGAATGCAAGTGGGGAGACTGGACGCGATGGAGCAGGAATTGGGGATGTTGGGGGAGCACCTGCAAAGGTGGGAAGTGGTGTATGCAGGATGGTATCCGCATAGGGGGCATAGGTATCGTAGTACCAGAAGCCGATGTAGCCATAGCCGTGCATTTTATTAATGAAGTCTGCGATTTGCGCCGGTGCCACGCCCTGTTCGAGCGAGATGATTGGGAGTATTGGCTTTAGGGCATTCTGGCCCTGTTGATGGGCGTGCGCATCGAAGTACTGCCACTGTGGGTAGACGTAGTCGATGGCGGACTGGGCGATGCCGTTCCATTCGGCGAAGTAGACCTGCGGCAACCAACCATCCATGTAGGGATTGAGCGAGAGCAGAGGCACAGGATGATCCAGAGGGTTCGGGTAGAGCGTTGGCAGCCAGAGGCCATGAAAGTTTGCGCGGACCTGCTGAGCAAAGCTTTCAGCACTGGCATATTGTCCCATGTACTCGTCCTCGATGTCTGGGATGACTGCACCAAAGATGTTGCCTATCTGTGCTGAGACCTGTGCTTCTGCCGTGATTTGCGCTGTACCGAATTTTGGGCCGTAGCAGTAGTGATATGGGACAACACGGAGACCATGTGCGGATGCAACCTGCTTAAGCATATGTAAGCCGGTATCATCGTACCAGCGATTTGTGCCATCAGCGACCTTTGGATGTAGTCCCTGAACATTCCATGCGACGGCCTGCTGGCACACCTGTTCCCATTGTGTGGGTGTAAATTGTCGCAGACCAAACCAAAGCCAACGTCCGGCAAGCAGTGTAGGGAAATGCGTTGTTTCGTTCATAAGAGGCGGAGTTTCCTTTCGATATGAGGGAAAAGAGGGGAGGTGTAATCGAGGAAAAGTGATTACATAGGGAGGGTATCATACACAAAGCAAAAAGTCAATACTGCCTGCTTGATTACAGCAATTTTCTTCCCTTGTAGTTGACCTATCCCTATGGTATAATAGAGTTCGGGCGAGGACAGGAGTCCCCGCCCGAACTTATGTGAGGAAACAACTCATCATGGATATTACATGGTTGGGCCACTCGTGTTTTCAACTGCGTGGCAAAAATGTGACACTTGTTACGGACCCCTTTTCTCCTCAATTCGGCGATAGCACTCGATTGAGTAAGATTTCAGCCTCTATCATCACCGTCAGTCATGACTCTCCAGGGCATAACTATGCTCAAGGGTTGCCTGCTGTCAATGGCAAGGTCCCAAGGGTTGTGCGCAGTCCGGGCGAGTATGAAATCAGCGATGTGCTGATTACGGGAGTCGCGGCTCATGGAGACAGCAAGCAGGGCCGTAACACTATCTATATCATTCATATCGACGACATTGCCGTGTGTCATCTGGGAAACCTGGGACAAGCGTTGCGAGACGACCAGCTTGAGGAGGTTGCCGACGCGGACGTGCTTTTACTGCCTATTGGTGGGGAGCAGAACATCAACGTTTCGCAGGCGATTGAGGTTATCGGGCAGGTAGAGCCGCGCATCGTCATACCGATGCATTACCGCCCTGACACAGTGGACGAAACGAGCGAGGAACAGACAAACCCACTCGCGAAGTTCTGCCGGGAGATGGGTGTCGATAGAAGCAATGTTCAATCAAAACTGACAGTTACACGCAATACATTAGCAAACGCACCCTCTGAACTCCAAGTAATCCTGCTTTCGGCACGCTAGTCACGGAAGCAGGATTATTTACGTATTGAGGGATGAGGGTTTTCTTATGCATGAAGGCATGGGTCTTCATGTGGGCACGACGGCCAGGCTCCGAGTGCAGGAGGTTTTCTATGTCAAAATTTATCTTTGTTACCGGTGGTGTAGCCTCTTCTGTAGGAAAAGGTATCAGTGTTGCATCGCTGGGTCGTCTCCTCAAGAATCGTGGAGTCTCCGTCTCGCTTATGAAATTGGACCCTTACATCAATGTTGATCCGGGTACCATGTCGCCATACCAGCATGGCGAAGTTTTCGTCACCGATGATGGAGCAGAGACGGACCTGGACTTAGGACACTACGAACGCTTCACGAACGAACCAGCGTATCAAGCAAACAACGTCACCACCGGTCAAGTCTATGCCTCGGTGATCGGCAAAGAGCGGCGCGGCGAATATCTCGGAGGCACAATTCAGGTTATTCCCCACATCACCAACGAAATCAAGGATCGCATCAAAGCTGTGGCACGACGTTCGGATGCGGATGTGGTCATCGTCGAGGTTGGTGGAACGGTCGGCGACATCGAGGGTGAGCCATTCCTGGAAGCGATTCGCCAGATGCGCAAAGACGTTGGGCGGCGCGATGTGCTGTACCTGCATGTCACACTGCTTCCCTATCTTGGTTCGACAAAGGAACTTAAGACAAAGCCGACGCAGCATAGTGTGAAGGAACTGCTGCGCGTTGGTATCCAGCCCGATGTGATCATGTGCCGCTCGGACTATCCGATGACCGATGATTTGCGCGAGAAGATTGCGCTCTTCTGCAATATCGAGCCGGCGGCGGTTATTCCAATGTTGACCGCCGACACGATTTACGAGGTTCCACTTATCCTAGAGGAGGCGGGGCTAGGAGAATTCCTGGTGAACGAGCTGTGTTTGAAACGTCAGGAACCGCAGATGCAGGAGTGGCAAGAACTGGTTGAGAAAATCAAGCGTCCACGCCCGGAGATCACGATTGGTCTGGTTGGTAAATATGTCGAACTGCACGATGCCTATATGTCCGTAGCCGAGTCCCTGAATCACGCAGGCTGGTTCCATGATGTAGATGTGCGCATCAAATGGATTAACTCCGAGGCACTGGAGCAGATGGGCGAAGGCTATACGGAGGTCCTGGAGGATGTCGCGGGCATCGTTGTTCCGGGCGGCTTTGGACATCGTGGTATCGAGGGCAAGATCAAGGCGGCAAATTTCGCACGTCGCAAGGGTATCCCCTATCTCGGTCTATGTCTTGGCATGCAGGTAGCGGTCATTGAGTTTGCCCGCAACGTGCTTGGCTTCACCGACGCCAACAGCACGGAGTTCGATCAGCAGACGCCTCACCCGGTAATCGATCTGATGCTTACGCAACGGCAAATAGCTGATAAAGGGGGCACGATGCGGCTTGGCAACTGGGTTTGTTGCCTGACTCTGGGCACAAAAGCGTATGAGGCTTATAGGGAGCCAATTGTGTTCGAGCGACACCGGCACCGCTACGAATTTAATAACGACTATAGGAAGCGCATGGAGAATCAAGGAATGATTGTAAGTGGGCGTTCCGCTGACAACAGTCTTGTCGAGGTTATCGAGTTAGCAGACCATCCGTGGTTTGTCGCATCGCAGTTCCATCCAGAATTCAAGAGTCGTCCAACGAATCCGCACCCACTGTTCCGAGATTTTGTTCATGTGAGCATTGAGCAAGTAAAAAAACAACAGGTCGGTAGTGAGGGAACATCACTAAAAATCTAAGTGAAGGAACACCGATAGAAATCAAAGAGCAAGAGCCATTCGCCATGACGAGGCGAATGGCTCTTGCTCTTAAGTGTTGTTTTAAGAGAGGCGATAGGCAATGCTGGCATCGAGGGCTTGCAGCACATGGGTGATGTCCTCGCACACTTCGCGCAAGACCTGAGGCGCCCAATCTTCGGGGCGGGGCATATCAGGCTCATGGAATTCGCCTGTGACCGGATCAAAGCCGTCGATCCGCAGATTTGAGGGATGCATACCGAAGGGGTATGTCTCCTCCTTGATCAAACCTTCCATGCCAAGTGGATGCCAGACGGGAAGTTCGACGTGTTGCTGCAAACTCAGGGCATCGGCCTGTAAACGATTTTCTTGCAGGATCATGCTAACGGAGGGCCGCGCCTCAAGCGTACGCTGGCTACTTTCACTGGCGCGAAGCTTCAGTAGTTGCATAAGGGAGAGCAGCTTTTCCTCTGTGGGCAACATGCCATTTAGCGCAAGCGAGTAAGAGAGATCAAGGACGAGCGGGGGAATTTCGGCGAGGTGCAGGTGAGGACAGTCATCGCGAGGAGCCTCGTGAAAGAAACTGCAGATACCAACCGGCCCCTCAAGGGAGATGACGGTGTCGAGTGCGCCCCAGGTAAAAGAGAGGACACAGGAACTACGGTTCTGCACATCTTCACAACTACCCATGTGGCAAGTGCAGGCAAACTCGCGTTCTAGTGTGCGTGTATTGTTCCAGTACTCGGGGTGCGCCGTCAGCCCATTTAGCTTTGCCGCCTGGAGAAACGAGGCGGTCATGTCCTCAAATGTAAACACAGCATTGCTCCTGGCCGTTTTTTGCGAAAGGCACACAACATCCTAGCGTTCTTGGATACGGCGTGTTTTTATATTACTAGGAAGGAGGGGGAGTGTCAATATCTTCAAGAAATATACCAGGGCTATTTAGAAGGCAGGATGCATGCTAGGGGCAAGCCGCTGTCACTACTATACACGTCTTTTACTGCTTCCGCTTATGTAGTAGTGATAGTGGCTTGCCCCTAGCATTCGCTAGAAAGACATAGGGGTAATCGAGAGAATGGTATAGGTTGTGATGCCGCCGGGGGTCGAGACATCCACCTGATCGCCCTCTTTATGACCCATGAGTGCCTTACCCACAGGCGACTGGTCTGAGATCAAGCCAGCTTTTACATCTGCTTCGAAGGTTTCGACCATTTTGAAGGTGCGTTTTGTGCCTCGATCGGTCTCAACTTCTACCTGCATACCGATACGTACCGTATGTGGTCCATCGGTGGTTCCATGCATGTCGGGGGACATGATTTCAGCGACGGAGAGCAACTGCTGCAGCTGCAAGATCTCGCCCTCGACCTTTGATTGCTGATCCTTAGCATCCTCATAAGAACCGCTCTCGCTGATATCACCGTCCTCTTTTGCCTCGTGTATGTAGTCCGCGACTTCCTTGCGCCTCACATTGATTAGATAGTCTAAGCGTTCTTTTTTCTTGGCGAAGCCTTCCGGTGTCAACCGATAAATCTTGCGCTCCGACTTGGCATCACTCTGCCCACCAATACTCATTGAAAAACTCCTCTCTGGTCGTGAGGTCCCGAGTGTTATCCGTTGACCTCTTCCAGAAGTCTACTGTACTAAACCTCATCGTCACCGCGACGATGAATTTACATCATATTCCACCCAACCCCAACACACTCTTGACAGCATTCCACCTCCACATGACGTATGTGTACATTCCTACCCAATTGCGTCAACAACGCTTCCTTCCGCTTCATAGCAGGCTTAACAATTTTTGGCAATAGAGAACAATGAACATTTTTTCATGAATTTATAGCAAAATGTCTACTTTTTTCAAGACTGAGATTGGACATTTTATAGTATGTCACTAGAGTAACATACATCTACGCACCTTAGTGGAGCAAGGGTTGTATGCATGACCGTGATTATACGTTGTGAATACCTCAACGTCAAGAGCAAAATAGGCGAATTTTACGATATTTAGGGTATTTCGCCTATCTTCTTTTCGTAGTATGTCAGCGAACTTTATTCACTCCTCCAGCACATAAAGCACTATTCTTTCTCAGTTGTGATGAAACGGAACAATGTTGTGCTGCATACAGGGCAAGTACCAGTTTTCGCGTTTCGTCCATTTTTCGTGACCACGTTGGTAGGATCCTGCATGATGCGTTTTTCTTTGCACTTGACGCAATACGCCTCAACGTGTTCGCCCGATGTGTTGTCCTCGTCCTCTTCAGTATACCCAGTCGTTTCAAGTGCTGTACCGGGGATTTCCCTGGTTTGCGCTTCCGCCAGCGAAGCCTCTGCTAAAGCGCCTGAGGTTGCAGTGTCTACCGAAGAGCCATTATCATCAGTGCCAAAGGTATTAGGCATATGCCAATGCAACAATTGTAACACAACCTCAGCGGGTTGCTCTTGATGCGGCCAGAAAGCCGCTCCCTGTACCTGTACTTCTTGCACCGCATCGTTCGTTGCGTCCAGGTTGATGATCGACTCATCGACCGAGGTGATATTCGCGCCTATCATGATCAAGGTAGGAGTACTCAAGGTTTCGCTCACGTCCCATACATCGAGTTGGAGTTGACCGGTGAGGAGCGCGACTACAGCGTGCTGTGCGCCAAGTTGGTGCGAGGAGGCATAGGTGTAGCGAAGTTCGCTCTTCGCTACATCTGATACATGTTTTTGCCAGGCAAGAACAATACGTACAATTCCGGGCATGACGAGAAAAGCGTAGACTAGTAGCCCAACCAATGGTTGTTGTAGTAGGTGGAGAGTTGTGCCTGACTCCTGCTTGTGGTGAAAGAACGAGCGGGGCGAGAGCAACACCAGACGTTCGCACAGTTGTGGTACTGAACGAGTAACAGCGAGGGCGTAGTTACAGCTCCATCCGCTTGCCACCACTATAGCGGACCGTTGTACTACCTGCGTGAGAAAATCAGAGCACAATGTCGTATATGTTTCACTAGTATAGTTTATGCCGGGATGATCGGACAGGCCAAACCCGAGGAGGTCAAGCGCATAGACGCAATAGTGTGGTGCTAGTCCTTCGGCAAGGGCAAGAAATTCATACGATGATCCACCTATTGCTGGTGTATGGAGCAGCACGAGCGGTGGTGCATCGGGGGAGCCAAGTACTGTATAGAAGACATGTCCGTGTGTCCACTTAAACAGATGAGATTTGCCCGGCAGGGTACTTTTCAACGGCTGCGGGGTCTTTAGGATATAGTGTAAGAGGACGAGCAGTGCGCCAAGAACGCCCATGCTTACTATGCGTACACCTGTAAAAAAGAGTGATCTTCGTCTATGCATACAAGCCTTCTCTCATTAGAACACCTATACGAACAGTAGAGCCTGTCCCGACTTCAGCATGCTATAGCTGTCATAGAACAGCAATACGTGTAGAAAAGTAGAGAAATGTCGCAGTACGTCTTGTTTATTTCAAGAGGTAGCGAGCTATTTCCTAAAAAGGGTAGAAAAATACGATCAGCCTGCACAGAGCAGGGGAGCGACCATGCGCGTCATTTATACAATAAACGAGATGATAGAAACTGCTCGCGGTTGGCTAACAGCGCAAGCAGTTGGTTTTGTGCCAACTTCAGGCAATCTGAACGCAGGCCATATGGAACTTGTGAAAGCTGCACAGGAGGAATGTGCGATCAGTATTGTCAGCATTTTTGTCAATCCGTTACAGTTCAGTTCCAGCGAAGAACTGGCGCAGTTTCCTCGTTCGCTCGCTTCCGATCTTCACTTATTAAGGGAAGCACAGGTTGATGTTGTGTTTGTGCCTCGTGCTGAGGACATGTATCCACCTGCCTTCTCTACTTATATAACGCCAACATTGACAGGAATGGAAGGCTTCTCTAAGACAAATAATGGGAGCACTACACCTAAGTACATCTATGGTTTTGCCACGATGATTACCAAACTTTTTCAGATTATCCGACCGGATGTAGTCTATTTTCGGCAAGAAGCCACGCCTGAAGTAGAGATTGTGCAGAAATTGGTACAGGACCTCAACATCGACGTTGCCCTACGCATTCTGCCCGAAAACATTCTGTAGGCTTGCTAGCAATTTAAAGGAAACGATTCTATAATGAGGACGGAAGAGGAAAACGCGGTATAGAGCGTTTTGTGCGATATATACGTACGGTACAGCACCACAAAGGAGTGTTCGCATGACGAGTATGATCATTTCGCTCTTGCTCATAGCTGTCATTGGTTATCTCTGGGGGTCGATACCGTCTGGCTACTGGATGGGCAAGCTTCTGCGTGGCAAAGATTTCGATATTCGCGAGTATGGGAGCAAGAAGACAGGCGCGACCAATGTACGGCGGACGTTAGGCAATGGACCCGCGCTTATCGTGCTCCTTATTGACCTGTCTAAGGGAATTGGTCCAGCACTGCTAGCACGGTTTGTGCCAGCGCTCAATGGGGCAGGCTGGGGCATTATGGTAGCTGGCATAACAGCGCTTTTAGGGCATTGCTATCCCATTTTTATTGGATTCCGGGGTGGGCGCGGTGTGATGACGGGCGCGGGTGCAACGCTCGTTATTTCGCCATTGATCTTCCTATTCGCAGCGGTAGTCGCGATAGGCACAATCGTTATCTCGCGTTATGTCTCGCTTGGGTCGATACTGGGGGCATGTACGATTATTGTCAGTGGCATCATTTTCCGCATACTTGGCTGGGTGAGTACACCAGAGGTTATTTTTCTGATCGCGGGTCCCGCATTTGTTGTCCTGCTTCATTATGACAACATCCAGCGTCTGCTTGCGGGTAAAGAGCGAAAGTTGGGCCAAAAAGAGGCTATTCCTGATACTTCTGCTACGACCTCACGGGCATAGTGGAGATGGATACGCGATACAACGCATTCTAGTTACAGACATCAAATTTCATTGTGTATGTAACTAGAATGCGCATTTTTATGCGCGAGAAGGTGTTTTCTCGACAGTGTTTCTGAAGATTGGCAGGGCACCAATCATGTATTCGATGCCGGAGAAGGCCGTCCAGATGACCGCGAGGATCAACAGGATATCGGCAAGAAACAAGAGCCAATCGCCAAAGGTTAGGGCATGACTACCGAAGTTTAGTACCAGCGGGAAAAGCGAGAGTCCGTTCGCGCCAAGGCCCTTTGCGAACAACAAAAGAGACATTGCGATTAACGTGATAAATGTTTTTTGCTTCCCCCACATGCCGGCTGGAATGACATGGCCTTTTGCCGCCGCCATAGAACGCAAGCCCGAGACCAAAAATTCGCGCGTCACAATGATGAACACAATCCAAGCTGGAACAAAGCCAACTTGAACCAGAGCAATTAAGATGGCGCACACCAGCACCTTATCGGCGGTTAGGTCCAGGAACACACCCAGTGACGAAACAACCTTCAGACGGCGAGCGAGGTAGCCATCGAAAAAGTCCGTGACGGAGGCAAGCACAAACAACACAAAAGAGGTCATAAAAGCCCATGGTACGTTCAGCAGCACGAGCACAAAGATAACAACTGTTGCAACCAATCGAGCCATACTCAGCGCATTGGGAAGGTTCCGCATAACGTTATGACCTCCTTGTCCACTCTGAATGCTGCCAAAGGGCAGTGGCACTGCTACTACTGAGTATACCGCCGGCGGTTTGTACCTGTGCGACATTCTCGGCAGTGCGAATGAAGCCGCCAGCGATAAATGGCCCTGGTAACAACTGTTGTAGTTGTGTTGCGACCGAGGGGAATATCACGCCGGGTAGTACCTCTACCACATCAGGGGCGGCACGTGCGATGGTGCGCACACCTGTTTCCAGGGCTGAATCATCAACAAGCAGGAGGCGTTGAATTGTGACAAGCCCCTCTGCTTTGCCAGCAGAAACCAATTGAGAGCGGCTAGTGATGATAGCATCTACGCCGATCTGGTGCAAGTAGGAAATACCGGCACGGTCTTTACCCACTCCACTTACAAGGTCCACATGAACCACAACCCCTTTGTTGCGGGCATGGGCAAGCTCAACAAAAGGTGCTAATCCAAAGGCGTCACCCTTCAGGAGAAAAAGGAGAGAGACATCAGAGTTCAGGGCTAGCTCCATATCCTGCTGCGATTTTATGGCAGCGGCAACCGGGAAGAGACGCGCTAAACGTAAAAACTCTTGTTTCGTCATGATTTTTGTTACCAGTCGTCTATGATGCAGCATTCGATATTGTACGTACAAGATGGCGAGAGAGCATAGCATCTGCTGACATGTAGTCTTGCCGCTATCCAAGTTTCATTGTTATAGCAAGTGAGGGGAGCAAAAACGCTCTCGCCCCTTGACAAATAGAACGCTGCCGAGTAATATCATTATAAGCTAACTGCAACGCCTTGTATAGCTCTTGTAGCTTTACAAGTAAGTACAGTTTGGAACACCTCGCATCTATCTTGAAGTACCTTGTGACGTTTAAGGGAGCTTAAACAGAGCAAGTTACCCGTACTCAAGCACTATATCTATACAACTACATATGTCAGAAGGACAGTGAAATGAAAAGTCCTGAGCCACCTTTTCCAAGGGAAGAGGCTTAGGGCTTTGTTATTTGCGAAACCAGGGGGTGTATTTTGCCTGTTGAATCCTGGAAATCACTGCTCGCTCTTTCAACCCGGTGCAAGATGATACCGCTCGTCGAGAACCGTGCGCAACTCATGCGTATACTCGACACGCGCACAATCAATGCTATTTTTCTTAGACACTGCAACCTTTTCGATTTAGCAGGTCCACTAGAACTTGTGCAGAAGCGTGACATTGCAGTGTACGTCAGCATTGACCACATCGACGGTATTCACGCAGACAGCGCAGGGCTTCAGTATCTGGCACATACACTCCACATACAAGGTATTCTTTCAAGTCATCCACGAACACTGGTCCTAAGTAAAGGTTTGGGTTTAGAAACCATTCAACGTATCTTCGCGCTTGATTCGACGGGAATGGAGGCAGCATTAGAGTCTGTGGACACAGCAATGGTGGATATTCTTGATATTTCACCTGCACTTGTGGTTCCACATGTTGCTTCAAAAGTGCAAGGATTACGTCCATTTATCGCGTCAGGCTTAATTTCGACGATGGGGCAAATGCAAGCGGTGTTGCGTGCAGGGGCAACCAGCGTTGTAGTCGCGCGCGATGAACTTTGGTCATGACATACTGAAAAGCAGTTCTGCTCGCTTACCTATTCCTGACTTATCATGTCAACGGCTCTTGTCTCGTCTTAGTTATTCTGCAACGCTGCATTCGCAGCTAGCTTCTGTCTCCGTATTCCGCTCAGCAGCGACTTTTCAAGTCTACACAGTCAGCCGAGCGGATCGGAAGCTCAGCAGAATAAGAGGAGTGCACTTCGCTCAGACATGATGAAAGGAAGACTCCTGCATAGACAGCGATGCCTGTGCGTTTTTAATACATTGTTGGTATGAATGTAGTACCCGTATTGCATTCAGGTACAAGGAAGAAAGAGGGCTACTCATGGCAAAGTATGTACTCGCTCTGGATCAGGGCACAACCAGCTCACGTGCGATTCTCTTCGGTCACGATGGTAAAATCGTGAGCGTAGCGCAACAGGAATTTCCGCAAATTTTTCCCGCGCCGGGACTGGTCGAGCATGATCCAGAAGCTATCTGGTCAAGTCAGCTGGCGGTTGCGCAAGAGGCGGTCAAAAAAGCGAATGCCTCCGCGTCCGATATTGCCGCCATTGGTATCACTAACCAGCGAGAGACCGCTATCGTGTGGGAGAAATCAACGGGTAAACCGGTATTCAACGCGATTGTCTGGCAGAGTCGCCTCACCGTACCTATTTGCGAGGCACTTGTTGCCAAAGGATTTGACAAGGAGATTTACAGTCGCACAGGTCTCGTTACCGATGCGTATTTCTCAGGCACCAAGGTAAAATGGATTCTCGATAACGTGGAAGGTGCCCGGGAGAAGGCTGATCGTGGCGAGTTGGCCTTTGGCAATGTTGATACCTTCTTGATGTGGCGTCTCTCAAAGGGTCGCATTCACGCGACCGACCCCACCAATGCCTCGCGTACACTCATGTACAACATTTACGAGCGAAAGTGGGATGATGTCATTCTTAAAGAGTTGGGTATCCCGGCCTCTATGCTGCCCGAAGTAAAGCCATCGAGTGGAGTATTCGGTGAGGCCGATCCAGAATTCTTCGGTGGGGCACTTCAAATCGCTGGCGTTGCTGGCGACCAACAGGCAGCGACCTTTGGACAGGTGTGCTACGAAGCAGGTATGGCGAAGAACACCTATGGTACCGGTAACTTCATGCTCATAAACACCGGCAAAGCTGTTCCATCGAAGAATAAGCTTCTCACCACCATCGCGTGGGGCATCGGGAACGAGACAACGTATGCGCTTGAAGGCTCCATCTTCGTCACTGGCGCAGCAGTACAATGGCTGCGCGACGGTGTGAAAGCTATTACCAACAGTGCGGATGTAGAAGCATTGGCGGCAAGTGAAAAAGACAATGGTGGCGTGTATCTCGTGCCTGCCTTTGTCGGTCTTGGAGCCCCATACTGGGATCCATATGCACGTGGTATCATCGCAGGCCTTACGCGTGGCTCTACAATAGGCCACATCGCACGTGCAACGCTGGAGTCGATGTGCTACCAGACACGCGACGTGCTAGAGGCGATGAATGCTGATAGTGGGGTCGACCTTAAGACGTTGCGCGTCGATGGTGGCGCGGTTGTCAACAACCTGCTAATGCAATTCCAGGCCGACATTCTTGGTGTGCCGGTGCAGAGGCCAAAGGTAGCAGAGACAACAGCACTTGGTGCGGCATACCTCGCAGGTCTCGCAGTTGGCTTCTGGTCAAGCCAGGAAGAGCTTACCAAGCTATGGGCCATCGACCGTACCTTCGAGCCAACATTTAGCGCGGACCAGCGCGAGGCCCTCTATGCTGACTGGAAGAAAGCTGTGGAGCGTTCCCGTGGTTGGGAGCAACCTGCGAGCAATACAGCAGCGAAAGCGTAACCTGTAGAAATTCCTCTCGTATACCGTATCAGGAAGGGCATAGACCTTTCCTGATACGCATGTACCATTTATATTGTCTCATGGGGTATGCTGGCGCATTATCCTCGACCAGCGTATCCAGAACATCGCTTCTGTTCTTGTAGTGCATACTTGTAGTGCGTTCTTTATGCAAATTTTCCATGTGGTACCGTTGCCTTCTCAATTTTGAGAGAAATGGAGTTATTCTCATGGCACGAATCGTTGAAAGAAGCAGACCATCTGCTCTTGCGGGAACAGCAGGTGAGGCCATCGCCGAATTTTTTGGCACGATGGTGCTTATTCTTTTTGGTGATGGCTGTGTAGCCACGTTTTCATTGTTTACAAAGCTCGGTCCAAATGGTGCCGCGACGCCATTTGCCAACACATGGCCTGTCATCATCTTTGGTTGGGGCTTCGCGGTCATGCTCGGTATCTATGTTTCAGGTGCAATCAGTGGTGCTCACTTAAATCCTGCTGTCACCATCGCACTGGCGGCAACACGCCGCTTCTCATGGAGCAAAGCTGGTCCCTACATTCTGGCTCAGGTTCTGGGTGCCTTCGTAGCAGCAGCTATTCTATACTTTGTGTATAATGGTGCATTAAATGCTAACGCAGGTAATGACTTCGCCGCCAACGTTGGTGGTGTTTTCTACACAGGCCCTAAGTCCTTTGTTGGTACCTTTGGTGCCTTTGGTGATGAGTTCATCGGCACAGCACTGCTCGTTGGCTTGATTGTTGCCATCACCGATACACGTAACCAACCTGTTCAGGCGAATCTGAATCCACTGATTATAGGCTTTTTGATCGTGGCAATTGGTGCCTCGTTCGGCCTTAACACTGGTTATGCGATTAATCCTGCACGTGACTTTGGTCCGCGCCTCTGGGTTGCCCTTGTTACTGGCGGTGCAAGCTTCTCCCAGAACAACTTCTACTTCTGGATTCCGATTGTCGCACCTATCCTGGGTGGTGTTGCGGGTGCATTCATCTACGACTACACTATCGGTAGAGTGCTCGAGGCAAGAGGAATGCTGAAGTCAGGCACAGCCGTCAGTAAAGGCGAGACAGTACGGGAACCTGCGGTCGACTAGTCGTTCGACCGCGCGCACATAGAAAGGAAGAAGAGACGCTTATGGCAGAGTAAACAGTGCACCACAGAGTGGGTGAGCGCACTCACTCTGTGGTGCACTGTTTACTCTTCTAGGATGTCTTTTAGGGATCATCATGCAACCACTTTCATCAGAGGTACGTAGACAAAACCTCTCTCAGTTAGACCGTGACACCTTCGATGTCCTTGTTATAGGCGGGGGTATCACTGGTGCTGGTGTAGCACTCGACGCGGTGGCACGTGGGTATAAGGTTGCGCTTGTTGAGAAAACGGATTTCGCCAGTGGGACCAGTAGCAAGTCGACAAAGCTTGTGCATGGCGGCATTCGCTACCTACCCAATTTTGACTTTGGGCTTGTACACGAAGCCTTAGTTGAGCGCGGTCTTTTGTTACAGAACGCGCCCTATCTGGTTGATCCGGTGGCGTTTGTACTTCCTATCTATGAAGGAGACCGTCATCCGGTAGGCATGCCGTTCACCACACCGGGAGGCATTGGCCTGAGCTTCTTCCTTGATATCGGTCTCTGGCTCTACGATATTCTTGCGGGACGCCGGAATGTGCAGCGACACCGTCGTATTAGCCGCGCTACAGTAGAGAAGATGGCTCCCACACTGGTCACAAAGGGACTCAAGGAGGGCTTTATCTACTATGATGCGCAAACCAATGATGCTCGGCTCACAATGGCAGTTATCCGCACAGCGGCTCAGTATGGCGCGGTCGTTGCGAACTACGCCCAAGTGACCTCGTTTGTCACAGAGAATGGCAAGCTAACAGGGGCACATGTCGAGGATAAGATTGACGGGCGCACCATAACTGTTCGCGCACGCCACATTGTGAACGCGACCGGGGTTTACTCCGAAGAACTCGAAACGCTTACAGACGAAGAACCACAAATCAAGATTGTCCCTAGTAAGGGTATTCATCTTGTATTTTCGCGCGAGGACCTGAACATTGGAGACAGTGCGATTGTGCTGCCGGAAACGGACGACAAGCGTATTCTCTTCATCGTTCCATGGGAATCGCGATCAGTGCTTGGAACAACCGATACGGGCGCGGGCGATCTTGATAATCCGACATCGAGTCCAGAGGATGTGAAATACCTGCTTGACCACCTCAACCGCTACCTCACTGTCAATTTGACGGCAGACGATATTGTAAGTACGTATGCTGGCTATCGACCACTGGTGAAGCCGCGCAAAGAGGGTTCGGGCCAATCAAGCGCGAAGCTTTCACGCTCACACGTTGTCTTACAGGCGGACTCAGGGCTTGTTACTATCGTTGGGGGCAAGCTCACCACCTATCGTCGTATGGCACAGGATACGGTTGATGTCCTGAGTAAGCGTGACAATACCAAACCAGTGCACCCAACCGAGAGTTTACCACTGCAAGGGAGCGCAGGCTGGGCTATTCTGCAAAAGGAGATCGCGCAAAGGGGTGCTCGTCTTGGGCTAGATGCCGCTGCCATTGGACATATAGGCCATAGTTATGGGACCGAAGCGAATGCGGTCCTGGATATCATTGCGGAAGATGCCACGCTCGCGGAACGGTTGATAGAAGATCTGCCTTATCTTAAAGCGGAAGTTATTCACGCCTGTCGTCAGGAAATGGCAATGACACCTTACGATTTTCTGGCCCGGCGCACCTCGATCACGTTGGAAGATCGGGACCGAGGGCTGGGCATCGCGAAAGACGTTGCGGCTATGATGGCGCGAGAATTGCACTGGTCCCCCGAACGTACGCAATCAATGATTGATGCCTATCGTGCACCTATTCAGCATCAGATAGACGCCGAAATCGGCGTGTAAAGAGGAGAACACAGCACATGAAGAAGCTTATCAACAAGCCGGAAGATGTTGTTAAAGAGTCTCTTGAAGGTATGGCGCTGGCCCATGCCGACCTGATTACCGTCGATATGGAAACGCAGATTGTGATCCGTAAGGGTGCACCGGTGCAGGGCAAGGTGGGTATTATTTCGGGCGGTGGTAGCGGTCATGAGCCAATGCATGGTGGATTTGTTGGTATTGGTATGCTTGATGCCGCGTGCCCGGGTGCCATATTCACCTCGCCTGTACCAGACCAGATGGTCGCGGCAACAAAGGCGGTCAACGGTGGGGCTGGTGTGCTGCATATCGTGAAGAACTATACAGGTGACGTACTCAATTTCGAGATGGCCGCAGAACTTGCCGATGCTGATGGCATTAAGGTAGCATCGGTTACAACCAACGACGACGTGGCCGTTCAGGATAGCCTGTACACCACAGGAAGACGCGGCGTAGGCGTCACTGTGCTTGTCGAAAAGATCGCCGGTGGACTCGCGGAAAGTGGCGCATCGCTTGAGCAAGTGGCCGCGATTGCCAAGAAGGTCAACGACAACGGGCGCAGTATGGGCATGGCACTGACATCTGGCACGGTGCCTGCTAATGGCAAACCAAACTTCGATATTGGCGATGACGAGATCGAAATTGGTATCGGCATCCATGGTGAGCCGGGTCGCAGGCGCATTAAGATTGCTCCTGCCTCTGAGATCACCGAATTGCTGGCAAACCCTATCGTCGACGACCTCGGCCTGAAGTCTGGTGAACAGGTACTAGCCTTCGTCAACGGCATGGGCGGAACACCACTTATTGAGTTGTACATTGTGTTCGAGGAGTTGAGCCGCATCCTCAAAGGCAAAAATGTGACGATTGCTCGCTCACTGGTTGGCAGCTACATCACATCGCTCGACATGGCTGGCACCTCAATTACGTTGGTGCGCCTGGACGACGAGCTTACCAAATACTGGGATGCCCCTGTTCACACACCTGCCCTACGTTGGGGACGTTAACGATTTTCCACTTCCAAAGATGTCGTCTACAAGTTTCGTAGACGACATCTCCATATTGTATACTATGCAGAAAATGCTCTTTGAGAATTGTGGTAGTCCGACTGGCTTGACGCGATACATTTTCTTTTAGTTGGGTATACGCGATACATCGGCGGTACGAGCGGACGCCATGAATGTAGTCCCTACGAACGGAAGGTTGGTAGGACTCGACGTTTTACCAGAAAGATGTAGAACAATGAATAATGCAGACTCACTACGCTGGCTCGGACGCATCGCTGACCTACTCCATGAGAACGCGCAGTATCTCACACAGCTTGACTCGCCGATAGGGGACGCCGATCATGGAACGAATATGGACCGGGGCTTTGCGGCGGTCCGAAATAAGTTTCCCACGATGGAAAGCACAGATATTGCTACACAATTGAAGACAGTTGGTTCGACATTGGTTTCTACGGTAGGCGGCTCAAGTGGTCCACTCTACGGCACGGCCTTTCTACGAGCAGGGACAGCGGTTTCGGGCAAAGAGAATCTGAATGCTGCCGATGTTGTCGCGATGTTAGAAGCCTTTACAGGCGGTGTTGTGACACGCGGCAAAGCGCAGCCGGGCGAGAAAACAATGGTGGACGCCCTGACGCCAGCTCTTAACGCGGCAAAAGAGGCACTTACGCAAAACGAGAGTCTTGCTCAAGTCACAGCACAAGCGGCAGCGGCGGCGGAGGAGGGCGCAAAAGCAACTATTCCCATGCAGGCGACAAAGGGTCGTGCAAGCTATCTTGGTGAACGAAGTGTTGGGCATCAGGACCCGGGTGCTACATCGAGCGCCATGATGCTGAAGGCACTTGCTGAAGTCTGTGCATAAAGTGTGCGCGTTCCTCTAACGCGGCACTTTGTGCCTCTCTCCTCCTACAAACAAACTATCCAATTAACGGACTGTCCATTCAACCGGAAGGGATACGACCATGACGGTGGGATTGGTCATCGTTTCACATAGTGAAAAACTGGCAAGCGGTGTTACCGAGCTTGTGCAGCAGATGACACAGGGGTCAATAACCATAGTGGCAGCAGGCGGGACCGACAACGGTGGCCTAGGTACATCCACGGATAGAATTCAACATGCGATTGAACAGGTACAGAGTCCTGAAGGTGTATTAGTACTGCTGGATATGGGAAGTGCACTACTCTCGACCGAGATGGCACTAGAAATGCTGGACGAGGCGCAACGGGAGCATGTCGCGCTGAGCAGTGCGCCTGTATTTGAGGGAGCACTGGCTGCGGCGATCGAGGCAACTCTTGGGCATTCGCTACAAGAGGTTAAAGCCGCAGCAGAGAAGGCCGCGAACAGGGCACAACTACAAAATTTGAAGCCCGTTACACAGGAAGAGACGACAGAGGATGAGCTTGGCAATGATGTAACGCCACAAGGACCGACGCCGTTTGCTGATGCGCTCGAAGGGTCGTATGTTCTCAATAATCCCAGCGGGCTACATGCACGACCTGCCGGGCTTATCCAACAAACGGCAAAGCAATTCCATGCATCGGTAGAAATACAGGCAAATGGGCGTACGGCACAAGCACTTAGCCCGATTGAAATGATGGGCCTGTCGGCGCGCAAGGGACAAACCATTCTTATACGCACAAGCGGTCAAGATGCACAGGAGGCACTCGATGCACTGAGTAAGCTTGTAGAGGCAAACTTTTACGAGACAGACGAGCCAGTACAGACAGGTGTCAATGTGGCACAGGTAAAAGAGGGTGTCCCTTCCTACACAACACAATCTACGGGGAGTGTGCTTCAGGGCATTGGCACATCGAAGGGGTTCGCACTCGGTCCCGCGCTACCCTATATTTCGCGCCGGATAGATTTACGCACTATCGAGCCACGTGAGATTGAACCCGCGCAGGTCGCATTTGAACAGAGAAGATTGCAAGAGGCGATAGACGCAACGATACAAGAATTGCAAGACACGGCGCAAAAGATGCAGGGTCAAGTCGGCAAGAGCGAGGCGGCGATCTTTGAGGCACATGCATACCTATTACAAGACCCACGATTGCTTACAACAGCGTCCGAGCTTATTCAGCAGCAGCACTACGACGCGACCAGTGCGTTCGCGCGCGCAGGAGAACAAAACGCGACAACGTTGGAAGGCAACGATGACCCTCTCGTGGCGGGGCGAGCGGTGGACATCCGAGATGTCACGAGCAAGGTTGTACAACATCTGGGTGGACAGGCACCAGCGCGTCAAGATTTTAGCGCACTTACCAAGCCGGTTATATTGATTGCGCCAGACCTCACTCCTTCGGATACAGCGAGCCTCAAACGTGAAATGGTGCTGGGGATATGCACAACACAGGGAGGGCCAACAGCTCATACGGCAATCCTGGCACGCGCACTTGGCATTCCTGCGATAGCTGGACTGAGTGAGGCATTGTTACAGCGAGTGCGTGAAGGCGATGAGATAGGGGTGGATGCGGAAAAGGGTGTTGTGTATCTTGCGCCAACAGCTGAAGAGCGAGCGTATTTGAATGAGCGTATAGCTGAGCAACAGCAGCACACGAGTACGCTTCAGGCCGCACAACAGGAGCAGGGGTCACTTGTGCTCGATGGGCAACACATTGCACTACTGGCGAATATTGGCAGCGCAACAGAGGCAAAAGCAGCGCGTCAATGGGGCGCGGAAGGCGTGGGATTGTTGCGTACGGAATTTCTCTTCGCCAATGCGCAGAGCATGCCGGAAGAGAACGAACAATATACCAGTTTCGCGCAGGTCTTCCGGGCGTTTCGTGGATCTGGGAGCAAGAGTGGCTTTATTGTAGCCAGGACGCTTGACGCGGGTGCCGATAAACCCCTGCCTGCGTTACAACCATATTTGAGCACGACAGCAGAGGCAAATCCTGCGCTTGGTGTACGCGGGGTGCGCGTCCACTTAGCACATCCAGAACTCATGGAGCAGCAGTTCAGGGCGATGATCCGGGCGGCACGCGACGAGGGGGTAGAGCTTCATATCATGGTGCCGATGATTACCACGGTAGAAGAATTGCAAACGGTACGAACCATATTTGAGCGTGTGAAAACCGCCTTGAACGTCTCACCAGCGATACCGCTTGGGATCATGATCGAGGTGCCGGCATCCGTGGTCATGGCGGCAGAGCTGGCTCAGCTTGCGGACTTTTTCAGCATTGGCGCAAATGACCTGTTGCAGTACACGCTCGCCAGTGATCGCACAAATACGGCGCTTACGACGCTCTACAATCCGATGCAACCGTCAGTATTACGCTCTATTCGACAGGTTTCAGCAGCAGGACGCGCCGCAGGGAAAGCTGTGGCAGTATGTGGCGAAATGGCCAGCGACCCACGACTGGCGCCTGTGCTTGTCGGGCTTGGTGTATACGAATTGAGCATGACGCCTAATGCATTGCCAGCGGTACGTGCGGCACTTACAGGGAGAACACTGGGCGAGTTGCAGGAGCTTGCGAAGCGGGTGTGTGCAGTGGGAACGGTGGCGGAGGTTGAGGCGTTGTGTGATGGTTTTGCGAAACATAGATAACATAAATCGTTTGTAGGGGTCTAATTCCATTACACCCTCGTTCGGCCTTCCATGAGGCACGAGGGTGTAATGGAATTAGACCCCTACACTTACATTTCCAGTTAGCTAGAATAAGTATTTTTACATTGGTGCCTACTCTAATTACACCATACCTCCTAATGTTCTGCCAATTTGCAATACATTCGTTGACTCAAGGTTGCTCAATACTACAACGTCGGTATTGGTCTCGGGATAAAAGCCGTTGTAGGCGAGAAAGCCGTCGATGCGACCGACGTGGTAGATGAGGCGGCCCTGCGGTTCCTGGGCTATAAACCAACCATAGCCGTAGCCTTTATCGGCGCTCATGAGGCAACCACTGGGACCCGAGGTTGGGCAAGGGATATGGATCATAAACATGGCATTCAAGGATGAAGGAGAGACAAGTGTGTGTGCCGCAAGAGCTTGATCCCATATATACATGTCTTCTATAGTTGAGTATAACGCTCCAGCAGCGTAGGCAACTGAGATGTCGTATGCTTCTGGTTTCACAAAACCGCTATAATAGCCAGTAGAGTGCTGTGGCAACGATGGGAATTTAGTATCATAACCTGTGTTATGTAGACGGAGTGGGTCAAAAATGTATTTTTGCAGAAACGTCTCATAGGATATATGCGAAATACGCTCGATGATGTACCCCAACAAGACATAGCCTGAATTACTATAGCGAAAGACGGAACCGGGGGAAAATTCAAGCGGCTTGTCTTTGAAACGTGCAACCAACTGTTCTGCTGTAACATACTGTGTCCATGTCGCTACAAAATCGGGAAAGTTCGTATAATCTGGAATGCCAGATGTATGTGTTAACAAGTGCTCTATAGTAATTGGTTGCCAATCAGAGGGACAAGCAGGAACATAAAGACATACGAAGTCATGCACATGCAACTTGCTCTGCTCCTGCAAGATAAGAATTGCCATTGCGGTAAACTGCTTAGAGACTGAGCCGAGTCGGAAGCGCGTCTGGGGAGTGTTCGGAATGCGTTTGTCCTTGTCGGCGACACCATAGCCTTTGTCAAATATCATACCGTTATGCGCAACGAGTACCGAGCCATTCATCCCACCTTTTGGCATGAGGCGTGTGAGATATGCATCTATTTGTGCCGCATTCGGTAGAGGTGTTGGTGATGATGGAAACGTTGGAATGTGGGCTACGACAGTAGTAGCTTGCTTGGTGGGCGAAGAAACTGTATTGCTTGACGTGTTACACCCAGTTAAAAGAGGGAGGCAGGCGAGAAAGAGGAGAAGACGTGTAGTTGTTGTGGTATTTTTTGTTTTGTACATAGTGCCTCGCGTTTGTTAGTAACAATGTACATGGACAAGAGAGGAGGACGTGATACATCGATCCCTGTCTTAACGTGGCAGAAGGACGTGCTGAAGCGGTCCCTACATTTTGACTCCTACGATGATGTCGCGGCGTTTGATGACGCGGTCTACGGTGTGGACGAATTGGGTGTAGGGCGGTTCGTTGCGAACGGTGAGGCCGGTTTCTCCCTCTAAGAAATGGACCATTTCGGCACGGTCGATGCGGGTGGCGTTCCAGGCTAGCGCGATTGTGCCGCCGGGGAAGAGCATGTCCTTCCATACGGGCAGGGCGTCTTTTAGCAGAGAAGAGATCTCGCCGAAGTGCTGGATGCCATAGGGTAGATCACCTACAACGGCGTGTACGCGAGGACCACCCGGCACTTCGCGCAGGTGTAGGTCTGCCTGTGTGGTGTCGCCATTGACAAGGACCAGGAGGCGGTTGTCGCCTTTGCGCCCAACCTCGAATTGCACACGTCGACCGGCTCTGCGTCCGCGTTCGTCGCGCTCTCGAATGTGTATGTTCGCGCTCTGGAGATACTGGCGGATAAAGAGTGTAGTAGTCTCGACATCTTGCTTATCCAGTTCGATGCCAAAGGCGTCATAGCCTGCGCTCAAGGCAAGAAAGAGGGTTGTGCCGCCGCCAGCTAAGGGATCGAGGATACGCAGACGATCATCCATGCTTTGAGCGTAGTCACCCGCGAAAATCGCTATATTCAACAGGACGCGTGTAAACACCTCATTTGTCTTGCCCTTGTAGCGACGTGCCTCGGCCATCTCTAACGGCACAAACGGGGTAAAACGTGGTTCTACCGGGCGCAAGAGGGGACCGCTTACGGGACCGATTGCATCAAAATATTCGTAGACCTCACTCGTTGCTGCTAAGCGCGAGAGGATGGTGAGGAGATATGGGGACAGTGAAGTTCCTTCGTTTAACGTGGCGAGGAGATAGGCTTGCCCTGCCAACGTAGTAGGCACACATTCGTTTATAGATGCACCTAAAGGGCTGGCGAACAGTTCTGGTGTCGCGAGCGTTGTGACCATGTTGGCGTACTGGGTGCTACGCTGAGGAGTAATTTTGAGTGCGAGTTTCATCGTTTTACGGGCGTGCGAATGAGTAGCACGAGGGCAATGGCAATACAGATGACACCAAAGATGATCTCGATGATGTTGACGCTGCTGACAATGCTCTCTCCAATGAGCACGCCGCCAAGGATTATCAGGATGATGACGAAAATATATGGTATGTTCATGATGCGAAGCGTCCTATTTTTGTTGAGTTAGCTGTTCAATCGTGGCTTAGTATAGCACGTCTTAATAGAATTATATAGTGTTTGCGCTTAGAAGACACAAGACGCAAGAGGTAGTTGACTCTTGCGTCTTGTAGTGTTTGTTTGCTTGCGTGATTGAAGGGCGAACCGTTATGTCAAACGACCAGTGCTAAGACTAGGGCTGGCACGTCCATTCGCGCCAACTGTAGCCGTCGCGCACAAAGATTTCGTGCGCGGCAAGTGCGTTTGCATAAGCATTGTAAGGAGAACTTCCAGCTTCGGATGTGCCGGCCCATGTGCCAGGCATGATCTGGAAGAGGCCCGTCGCACCACTTGGATTGTAGGCATTTGGATTGAGTCCCGATTCGCAGGTCGCGACAGCGACAGCGGCAGGCCCATATGCACCAAACACCCCGTTAATCATGGCAGGAATGCTACCAGTGGCACCCGTTGAGGGTGCAGGTGTTGCCGTTGGTGGTGGATTGTAAGGTACGCTTGTTGGCGTTACGACAACAGGTGCCGGTGCTTTCGGCTGCTGTACAGGCTGTGCCGACTGTACCTGCTGTACCTGTTGTGGTTGTTGTACTGTTTTGCTCTGCGCAACATGGGCCGTCATGTGCACTTGCTGCACCTGTGTATTCGTCGAAAACCCCTGTACGGGAATACACACAACCTGACCTATGAATATCAGGTCAGGATTTTCTAAATGACCGTACGAAGCTAAGTTCTGCCATGTCGTACGGAAACGATATGCGATCCAACTGAGTGTATCCCCCTGCACTACTGTATAACGTTGGTCGCTCTTAGCGCATGGCGTTGTGGACGCGCTTGCATGCGCTCCTGGTACTCCTACGCTCAATGTAAGGGCCAGGAAGAGCAGTGCTACGACTGCTCCGATAGAAAACTTTACTACGAAACTTCCTCCGTTATCCTGACGTACGTACTTCAGGATGTGCTTATGAAATTGCAAAATGTAACCCTTCTAGTGAATGCCCCTACAACCTCCACAAGCAACTCTTACTCCTTGTCAACATTCGCCTCACTACAGCGTGCTGATACAATAAAGAGCAAGATGTGTTCCTATCATCTCCATGACATGCACAAAGACATGCAGATGCGCATGTATGGATTTGTGGGACTTTCAAAGTCTATCATGACTTATAAAGAAATACAATGAAGCAGTCTATAGATAGCCCATATAGGCTATCTATAGACTGCTTTGATAAAAAATTAACCTTTTTGCTGGTAATCGCCTTTTGGTTGCTCGCGATTGGTATCATCTTGTCCACCCTGCGCGGAGGCTGTAGGTGGTAATTTCTGACCGCCATTAGGGACTTGGGTGTCCTGCTTTGTGGTTTCCTGGCCCTGAGTTTGCTGGTATTGGCCTTTTGGCTGTTCGCGATTGGTATCGTCCTGCCCACCTTGAGCATTCTTCTGTGGATCCTGGCTCATAGTAAACTCCTCTTGTTATGGTATTAGCTAAACAACAACTCCCAATTTAGTACGTCTATAGGACTGGACTGGTTACACACTTGAATGTAGGAACTATATGTATCGTGCAAGAGGACGTGACCAATACAGTTCCTACCGGTCCTTTGCTTCGTCCAACGGTAGGCGTTTCTCAATTTATCCGAGAAGCGGATACAATACGTGTTATAAGAAAAGAAACACAGGGAAAGCACAAGCATTCCTGTTTCTATGCAGTAGAGTTGGAGGCATAGGATGCATATTGTTACTGTTGCGCAAATGCGAGAACTTGAGTCTCAGGCTGATACCCGGTACGGCTTGACTGGACATACACTGATGCAAAACGCGGGAAAGAGTGCCGCTGATCTATTCCAGGCGCATCTACTACCGCATTATACGATGAATGGGCTGGAGGTCTTGTTTCTCATTGGCCCTGGTAACAATGGTGGCGATGGACTGGTCATCGCAAAGCATCTCGAAGAGGCTGGTGCATTTGTGAGTCTCTACCATTGGAAAGAGCGCAAGCTGACCGTGCGCGGAGAGGATATCAACGAGTCGGAGACGGAGAAGGAGTTAGAGTCAGCTATCAGTAGTGCCGACTACGTTGTTGACGCGCTACTTGGTATAGGCAATTCACGTCCACTCTCTGATGATATGCGCTCACTGCTGGCTCGTGTGCGCCAGGAACGGGAAAGGCGTAAGGACCTACAAATCGTTGCGGTTGATCTACCAACAGGTTTGAACGCGGACACGGGTGAGGTTGACCCGGAGGCTGTGCACGCAGACACCACGATTACCTTTGCTTGTCCCAAGCAAGGCTTTTTCTTTTTCCCGGGTCGAGACCACATTGGCAAGCTGCTTGTAGGCGATATCGGCTTGCCACCCGAACTCGAAAAGGATCTACAAACCGAAATGCCGACGGATGATCTGGTACGCACATTACTGCCGCCACGTCCCCTACAGAGCAACAAGGGCACATTTGGCAAAGCGATGATCTTCAGTGGTTCGTTTCCCTATCCCGGTTCCGCATTTCTGGCGGGAACGGCGGCGGGACGTGTAGGAGCGGGTTTGATTACGCTCGCCGTCACCGAAAAGATGCTGCCAATTTATGCTAGCTCGTTTCATGAGGCTACATTTACGATTTTGCCACCGGAGGAGGATGAAAGTTTTGCGCGCTCTAAGGCGTTATGTGACGCACTCAGGGGGTATCGCTCGCTGCTCATCGGTCCCGGCTTAGGGCAGTCGCCCAATACGCGTGAGGTCATCTTAGAGATTTTGGAACACCTGCGTTCTTTGTCTGATGACGAACGGCCACAGCTTGTGGTAGACGCGGATGGCTTGAATAACCTGTCCAAGCTTGAGAACTGGTGGACGTTGCTTCCAAAGGGCAGTATCATAACGCCTCATCCCGGTGAAATGGGACGTTTGTGTGGAGGCATTAAAGTTTCAGGCGGCGATTTTGACAGGCTGGAATTGACGCGCAGCAAGGCGAAGGAATGGAACGTTACGCTTGTGCTCAAAGGGGCATGTACCGTTATAGCATCGCCTGATGGACGTACGCGTATCAACTGGCTGGCAAATCCTGCTCTCGCGGGTGCTGGCACAGGCGACGTACTGGCAGGCATGACCACAGGCTTTATGGCGCAGGGTATGCAACCGTTTGATGCAGCGACCTGCGCGGTTTATCTCCACACGGTAGCAGCTGGGATAGTGAGCGAAGAGATCGGTCATGCGGGCATGCTTGCATCTGACCTGTTGCCACAGATTCCGCGTGCGATGTATAAGATTGGGCATGGCTGATTTAGGAGACGCGTTGTCGTCTCCAACGAAACGAGAGATGTTGTATGCACATGCATAATGGGCGAATTGCGATTGTTACAGGTGCTAGTCGTAGCAGGGGTATTGGCGCGGCTATTTGTCGCGCACTGTCTCAATTGAATATAGACATCTTCTTTACCTACTGGTCGGCACATGACAAGAGCCTTTATGGACAGGAGGAGGAAGGGGCACGCGAATTATTGACGGAGTTGCGAGAAACGGGTGTACTTTGCGAATGTGCGGAGGTAGACCTGAGTCATCCCGAAGCGGCAAAGCGGATTATGGACATGGTGGAGAAACGGTTAGGGCCTCCCTCAATTCTTGTCAATAACGCGGCTCACGACGATACGGATGCACCATTTGATAAGCTCACGGCTGAGATGCTGGACACGTATTATGCCGTCAATATGCGTGGCACGATGTTGTTAAGCGTCGAGTTTGCACGCCGTTTTGCTAAACCAATGGGAAAGGGTGGGCGCATCATCAATCTTACCTCAGGACAAGGGGTAGCGGCAATGCCTGGAAAGATTCCGTACATCGCCACGAAGGGTGCGATTGAGGCTTTTACCGTTACACTTGCGGCTGAAGTTGCGCCACTGGGTATCACAGTGAACGCGGTAGACCCAGGTCCAACGAATACAGGGTGGATGGATGCCGAGCCTGAACGCAAAAAGGCACTATTAGAACATGCACCCTTTGGTCGTGTCGGGGAGCCGGAAGATGCAGCACGTCTGATTGCATTTCTAGTCAGCGATGATGGCGAATGGATTACGGGACAAATACTTCATTCGCGTGGCGGATTTTAGGCTCTAGCAAGCACCAAAGCAACACACCACTGTACACTAGTGCACAGTGGTGTGTTGCTTTGGTGCTTGCTAAGGCGTAACCTTTTTACTCCTATTTGCTACTACTATAGCAGACATGTTTCTGAAGGAGAAAACGATTGTGATTAGGAGCAGAATCAGGAATTCAAGCAGAGAAACACTGGAAACCTTCAACGTCGTCTTACTTTTTCCACTGCGCAGCCAGAGATACCAGCCTTGGAAGCCCAGCAGCACATAAATTACCTGCAAACTCATATCCGCAAAAAGCCCTGCGTGCCAGAAAAGGACAAAGAAAAAGATATCGTTGGCAATCCCGATGGGAAAATTCCAGATATTCTCCACCACAGTCAGCCAGACCGATAGAGCACCTGTAATGAAGCCCAAGTCTTCTGTCAGCGAAAAAGGATTACTCGCCACCAGGAACCCATTAGTAGGGCTAGAGAAGCAATGGTGAATAGGGCAAGAAAGATTACATTTCTTCGTTTCAAGACATTTATCCAGCACTTTCTGGCTGTTTATCAAGTATTATAGGATAATCACCCAGGCAACAGGAAGAACACGACACAAGCCATGACATAGACTGCCAGCAATTGCATACCTTCGAGCCATGTAGATTTTCCGTCGAGACTGACAAAGGTGAATAAAATCGTTGCAAGTCCAACGAGCACCAGTTCAAGCGGCTGAAAGACGAGATCAAGGTGATGTGTAAAGAAGAGACTGCACAGGACGAGGACAGGCGCGACAAAGGTTGCTACCTGGATTGAGGAGCCTGCTGCAATTGCCACGCTCAGGTCCACGCGATCCTTGTACGCCACGATGAGCGCGCTCGAATGTTCTGCGGCATTGCCTACGATAGGCACGATGACCAGACCGATAAAAACGGGAGTCCAGCCTAGCTGATGCGCCACCTCTTCTAGCGTCCCAACCAGCAGTTCACTATTCCACGCAGTTCCTATTGTTGCGCCGAGCAGGATGAGCAGTGATAGCCACGGCGCGGGCGGCTTGACTTCGCCTAACTCGCGCGGGTCCACACCACCAGTCACGCCTTCTACCTCTTCCACCTCCTGTTCGTCTGCCTCTTTTGGAGGTTTCAAGGTGGTGGTAGTTTTCCCTCGTCGCAGCGGGTTGCGCCGCTCTGCTCGCACACGAAAGACTGTTCGTGCAAGATACATGACGTAGATGAACAGCAAGACGATGGAAATACCAATACTAATTGGCTCAGTACTAATTCTATTAGCAGGTGCAATACTTGCAGTATATGGTATCAGCAGGCCGGCAACGGCAAGTACCATCATCGCGGAGTATTCGCCGGCGTCACGGTTACTGAAATATTGCTCGCCCCAGCGCCAGCCGCCAAGTGCAAGTGAGCCACCCAATACGAGTAAGGCATTGCTGATAATTGAGCCAGTAATTGAGGCTTTGACAACCGAGATAAGACCGCCTTTCAAAGCAACGATGCCGATGATCAGTTCGGGGGCGTTGCCAAAGGTTGCATTAAGCAGGCCACCAGTGGTGGGACCAACATAATATTCAAGATTTTCGGTTGCGCGTCCTATGAGGGCGGCAAGCGGAATGAGGCCAAGTGTCGAGAAAATAAATATGACCATTGCTGACTTTTCCCCTGGTAACAGGGAAAGAATTGGGGCAACAATGGTCAAGACCAACAAGTAGTATAACCAACGGGGCATTGTATCTCCAACGAGACCGCTACAAGCGTCTATGCCTTCTTATGGCTACTCAGTTGCGGCTTCGGCTGCGTTAATAACGTTGACAGTGATTTTTGGCGTCAGATTAGCAGCAACCTTCACAGGGATCGTGAATGTGCCAAGTGCGCGAATGGGATCGGACAAATCAATGGAACGGCGGTCAACCTGAATATTTTCGGCATCGCGTAGTGCGGCGGCAATGTCCTGGCTGGTGATCGAACCGTAGAGGCGTCCCTGGCTGCCAACTTTTGCCTTAAAGGTCAAGCTGACACTGCTCAAGCGCTCGGCTTGTTCCTGATTTGCGGCTTCCTGTTTCGCGAGTCTACGCTGCTCTGTGGCGACGCGCTGTGCGCGGTTAGCGATCAAAGAAGGTGTGGCGCCGGCGGCCAATTTTGATGGTAAGAGGTAGTTACGGGCATAGCCATTGGAGACCTCTTTCAGGTCGCCAGCCTTTCCCAGGCCCTCAACATTTTGTAACAGAATTATTTTCATTGCGAATAAAGCTCCTCACAGAGGTGGGGCAAAAACCCGTCTTCCTCCTCACGTCGTTTGATATGGTTGCAAGTATACACCTTATGATAGGTGAACGCAAGCGTTTTTGACGCCTCAACACTATGTGCCTCGCCTCCCAAAGAAACGATGAGCTGTTCGTCACGAGTACTACCACGTTGCGGTAGTACTCGTGACGAACAGCTCATCGTTTCTTTTTATCTATGCTTGCCCCTGTGCTCTAAGTCCTTTATAATAGTTCCACTATCTGCATTATGGTATTATAAAGGACTTTTTTTATGGAGATTGAGGGAACATATACATTACGCGCCACACCGGAGGAGGTGTGGCATGCTCTGGGGGACCGGCAGACGCTGCTGGATACGATACCAGAGGTGAGGCAGTTGGAGCGGGTCGACGAGTTTACACATGCGCTGGCTTTGCACTTGAATTATGC
>CAXTCR010000017.1:0-31034 GCA_964242555.1 uncultured Ktedonobacteraceae bacterium | reverse complement strand
TTGAGAATGGGCAAAAAGAAACAAGATATGCGGTTCTCAGTCTGCACCCCTCGCACTGTTTCGTAATGCGAGGGGTGCAGACTGAGAACTGCGCTGTGTTTATACCGTCTTGCGTGACTCTTCCAGAACGGGGATCTTCTCGATTGCAGGTTGTTTGGGTGTCTCGTCGTCAGTGATGTATGAGGCGAGTTCGATGCCCTGTTTGCGGGCGAGGAATTCGAGCTTGCTCACAAGGTTTTCGATAACTTGGTTCCATAGGAATTGATGGGCGGTCTGCCGACCGGCATGACGGATACGCTTTTGCTCCTCGGGGTGACGTTGCAGGTAGAGCAGGTAGCCAACGATTTCATCGGGGTCCTCTGTTTCAGTGACGAGGGCATTCTCCAGCGAGATGGCATAGTCCTCACCGGTGCTGCCAGTGACGGCGATACCCTCCGCGGCCATTACTTCAAGGGCAACAAGGCCAAATGGCTCATGACCACTATTGGCTAACGTTGCGTCGGCGGCGGCATAAGTAGTACGGACAAATTCTTCGGGTAGGAAGAAGCGCAGGTTGTAGATGTCAGCCTCGCCAGCATTCTCAATGGCATCGAAGCATTCTTGTAAGTTTGGACGTTTTGCTACCACGTCGGTGATGCTCAGGCCAACTTGATAGGCACGGTGCAGGACTTCAGCGCCATGAGGCTCAATACCACCACGGACAAATAGGGTTACGGGATGGCCACTATGCTTGAGCCGGGCAACAGCTTCAATAGCCATAAGCCAGCGTTTATCGGGATCGAAGCGACCGATTTTGAAGAGGAAAAGACGATTGGGATCGCCGCGCTGCGCGATCTGGCGCAGGCGAGTGATGTGACTCTGCTCGACAGAAGCGAGGTGACGTGTGGGAATACCATTAGGAATAACGAGCGGGTTGACGCCGAGGTCCCACATTTTGTGCTTCATATATTTGCTCACAGTGCAGAGCGTAGTGACAAAGTTCAGTCGCCCCCAGTTGACGCGATGCAGCGACATGAGACTGTTGAGGTTCCATAAGAGCAGAGCTTTCTGACGTATACCATACCAGTGGAGCAGGTCGGAGATACGGCACATGACCTCTGCGGTATGCCAGTCCTCGCCCATGATGACGACAGTCTTTTTTTCCGCCACGGCGGGACGCACGATATCGTTGTAGATAAAATAGGGGACACTCTCATTAAAATCGTAGAGTTTGGCTTCTTCACCTTCATAAACGCCATTAGGATAATATTTGCTGATCCATTGTGACCACCGGTGTAGAGTGAGATGGCCATTCACACGGACTTCAGTCGATGGTTTATAGGGGTCGCCGATAAAGATCAGGTGTGTAGTATAGCCCTGAGTCGCGAGCGCTTCGCTGAGTTCGGTGACACGTGTGCCTAGACCACCTGCGGTTGAGTACACATCGGGTCCCTCAAAGCAGAGTAGCACGAACTCTGTATTGTGCGGCGTTATGGCTCCATCTACTGTCTTCGTCATAGCATATCTTCCTTGTATTTTTTTGCTGCTCATAGTCCTGTCTTGGATACGGAATACAGGCTGCTATTGCATACACGCTATGTACAGTATAGCACGAGGTTTAACTGATGCTAGCAAATTAACACGACGAAAAACAACGCCGGCGTGTACGTTGGCGTTGTTTTTCGTCGTGTTAATTTGCTGTCAAGACCACATCGTCGACAAAGAAGTCAGAGGGTTGGTTCTGACCCTTCGCGTTTGTGCCCAAGAAGAGAAGCGTAGCCTGCTTGCCCTTCAAAGGCGCAAGGATGTTGGACACGTCAAACGATTTTTGTACCCATGTGTTAGTGACATCGGTGTTGCAGTTTTGCTGGAGCGTGTGGGCCTGTCCACCGTCAGGGGCTTGTACTTTCACGTCAAAGGTATCCATGCACTGTGACGTGGACTTGTTTGTGTCAGAGTACCACCAGTAGCTGAGCGTGATTTTTGTGTAGTTGGTGGGCACGATAACGGTCTGGGAGATACGATCATCGCAGCCGCTATAACCGCATAGGTAGGCACTGTACTGACCACTGTGTGGATTCGAGGGATCGACTATTTCGTTCCCCTGTGCGGACTGCTCCTGCCACGGATTTGCTGTCCCTGTTTCAAAATCGCTATTTTGTAGTAGCGATGATGGTTGTAGAGGTGTGGGCGTAGGAAGCGGGGTGTCAGTGGGTGCAACCGTTGGGCTAAGTGTTGGCGTTGGGTTAGAAGTGCCAACACTAGCTACAGGCGGGGCTATGTCACGAGCAATATTATAGATATCGGGCGAACCAATGCCACTGGCGAGATCGTAACCGGACGTAGCAGGAAAGAAGAGATTGTTGCCCGATGCGACATCGTGGAAGGGAGGATATTGCTGCGGCGTATTGAAAAGGTGATAGAGCGTGGGATTGGCATGACCGATAACACCCACATTGTGCGACTGGAGGTATTGATTGACCAGAACGAGGCTACTGGCCCAGAATGGCGCGGGGCCACTTGTGCCGCCAAGAGTCATCCAACCGCTAGAAGGACAGCTTGAGTTTGCGACGGTGCAATAGACGCTATAGCCTGGGTGAGGATCACCTGCTGCTGAAATATCTGGCACCTGACGATAGCCATTGCTGTACTTATTCTGCACTCCGGGTCCGCTTTGCCAGGATGGAAGCTTAAATTGTGTACTGAGTCCACCACCACTGCCGGACCCCTTTGGTCCGCGCTGGACCTGTGTGGGGTCGGACCAGACGGATTCGCTGGCATAAGTGCCGTTGCTATTTGTCTGAAGTTTGGTCGCGCCAACGCCTGTTACGTAGGGATCATCAGCGGGCGAGTCGACGTTGAGATTGGTGTCCTGACAGTCGTAAGCACCGGCGTCACCAGCTGCTGCGATGAACGAGATACCCTGCGCGGCACCCTGTTTAAAGATGTTATTCAGCGTTTGTAGTTCGGCGCTACCAGAACTGTTCTCGCACAACCCCCAGCTTGTCGAGGCGATGTGTACTCTGTTATCGGTCACGATTTTGTTATAGGTATCGTTCAAGCCGGGGGTTGTGTTGGGACCTTCGTAGATGATCTGGTTGGCGCGGGGAGCAATGCCGCCAGCAACCTCAATATCTAGTTCGGCCTCAGCCGCGTTATAGCCGGGGTTGCCATTGAAGCCATCGACGAGCACATTAGAAATATTGGGTGGAGTGATACCGTAATTTTGGAAGTAGGTATTGACATCACTCGGTAGATAGCCATCAAGTTCGAAGAGGGCAATGCTCTGGTTGTTGCCGAGGATGCCACTATTTTGCAATGGGGTCACATCATAGGCTGCTGCTAGGTCTCTGGGTCCGAGTCCACCGACAGGACCATTTTGCGCGGCATGTCGGGTGAGCGATGTGCGCGAAAAGGATGGATGATACTGGGTACTATTATCGAGGCCGCTGATAGAAGAGATAAGCGAGCTTATCGAGGTGGGTAGACTCGGCGGAGCGTCATTGGCAAAAAAGGTATTCATTCCAAGACGATAGGTATTCATTCCGATGTGAAAGCTTTGCTGCACCTGCGCAACGGATGCAGTGGCATCAATAATAAGATTATTGGGTGCGATATTCGTAATAGTAAAGCCTTGATTTTGTAGATATGCTGTTACCTGCTGTACCGAATTGGGAGTGGGCGCGAACATCTGCGTGAACTGGTCGGGCGTCAAATAGTGATGATAGGTGGGAGACTGCGGGTCGTAGAGCGCGTTTAAGAAGCTGTCGATATCAGTCCCACTGCGCAGTTGCAAGCCTATAGCCAGTTGCACCTGTTGTTGGGTATCGGCAGGTTGCAACACCTGTGCCCGTTGCAAGAATGGGACCATTTGCCCGTCCAATCTAACGGTGCTAGACTCGGCGTGAGCCTGTACTACATGCACCACGGTGATACTGGTCGCGATAAGCACCGAGGTGGTGATAAACGCTAAGAGACTGCGTACGAGGTTTCGTCGCATACTTTAACCTTCCCCTAGATAGGACGCGATAAATCGGTCTCTACCTCACACGACAATCACAGTAGATGATTGCCCTAGAACACATGGAATACCTATGAGATACCCATGTTCGAATGAACGACATAGTTTGACCTTTTGTGGCACACAACGAAATATAGTACTTCTAGCCAAGAACACTCCTAACCAGTTCTTGATTAGGAGTGTTCTTCAGTATTTCATCAGCGCGTTGGCGTCTTGCCAGGAGTTGGCGCCACTGTCGGTGGTGGTGTGGTTGGCGTCGCCGTGGGCAGTGCTGTCGTTGGTGTTGGAGTAGGCGGCGCTGTCGTTGGCGTCGCTGTCGGCGGGGTTGTCGGTGTCGCCGTTGGGGGCGCTGTCGTTGGCACTACAACCGGTGTACCAACAGCACACACGGATTTACCACAATTATAGACATATATCTTAATTTGCTGGCTTGTAGGAGTAGGTACACCTGCATCAGGATCAGTTCCTTTTACGGTCAACCCTACAGTATCACCATTAGGATTGGGGCCAGCATTGATTAATACATAATTATTGTAGCCAGCACCACGAAGTTTGTCTATTGCATCTGTGTACGTCAGATTGACGAGATTATTTGGAATTGCCGTAGAGGGTGTAGGAGAAGCTAGAGACTTCATATCTACTAAGATTACACGTTTGATTGTTGTATCACCAGGAGTAAGGTCTTGCTTTTCTACAACGCTGTTGTTCGGGGGGCCACTATGCACCTCTACAGTAAAACCAGACAACTTTGCTTTTGCTTGAGCATCAGTTAAACTTAAATTTTTCAAATCTGGTACTGTTTTGCCCTGTGCGCTAGCTGTTGCGGTTTGTTGAGGACCTGTATCGCCGAGGCCAGGCATATGGATGAAGCCGAGTTGACCAGCGAGAAAGATGCTAAAGCCGAGCAACAGCAAGGTTGCAAGCAGGATGAGTACGGTAACGATAGTGGCAAAACGCGACTCTTTCTGATCCTGCTGGACTACGCCTGGACTGGGAACGGTACCACGCTGGAAGGGACGTGTTGTACCCGCGTCTGGGGGCGGATAGTATGGCGTCTGCTGGTTGAAGTTTTGGGGGGAACTGCCCTGACCGAAACCGGAGAGGGAGCCACCACGCCCGTTATTAGCAACATATGTCTGCTGTTCAGGAACCGCGGGAACCGGCGGCACATTCGTGAAGCCATTGGGATTGACTGGTCGTTCAGCGATCGTCGCACTATTAGCAAGGTCTTCATTCAAATTAGTAGTTTTGCCGTTTTGAACATTTTGTGTATTTGGAGCGATAAAGTTATTAGGCGAAGAGACGCCTTTGAGCGCGATGGGTTGAGGTTCGTTGTTCATGCGCCCCCCGCTATTAGCGGGACGTTGAGGCACAGTGCTGAATGCAGAGGCGCTAGCAGCAGTTTTGAGGCCGCCCGAACTGAGCTTTGAGGGTATTTGTTCGCCCATCTCTTCTTCACCCAGTACTTCGAGGGCGCGTGCAAGAGAACTCCCATCACGGTAACGCATCTCCGGTACTTTTTCGAGGCAACGCAAGATAATATCCTCAAGCACCTGAGGAATATTCGGGTTATACTGGGTTGGAGCAATTGGCGCGTCCTGAATGTGCTGCATAGCAACGGCAACAGGCGTATCGCCATCAAAGGGGGTGCGACCCGTCAGCATTTCGTACATTACGATGCCGAGTGCATACACATCGGCGGCTGGGCTAACAATCTCGCCCTGCGCCTGTTCGGGGGCGTAGTATTGAACGGTACCAAGCGTCATGCCGGTGGTGGTGAGACGTTCGGCGTTGATATCTTTGTAGACGCTGGCGATACCGAAGTCGGTGAGTTTAATGGAGCCGTCGCGTCCGACAAGCACGTTTTGTGGCTTTACGTCGCGGTGCACAATATTGCGGCGGTGTGCGGCACCGAGGCCAAGCGCGACATCGTGCGCAATGATGATGGCGCGGTCGATGGCTAGAACGCCACGCGAGCGCAAATAGCGTCGCAGGTCAGCGCCCTCGATCAGTTCCATGACAATAAAATAGCTGCCATTGCTCTGACCATAGTCGTACACCTGGACGATATTGGGATGTTGCAAAGCTGATGCAGCTTTTGCCTCGCGCTGGAAACGCGTCACAAACTTCGGGTCGGTACTGTACACCTCACGCAATACCTTCACGGCGACCGTCCGCTCCATCCGCATATCACGTCCGCGATAAATCGTCGCCATACCGCCACGTCCAATGGGGTCTTGTAACTGATATCGCTCACCCAAAACTTCGTTTTGCATAGCTCTCCGCACTGTACCAATACCCGTAGTCCAGCAGCACTGCCAGTTACGAGTCATTTCGCTACGAACACAAGGCGTAGGACGATGGCATGTTGTCTTCGCTTACGTCCTTCTGACAAGGGACCTATAGATATAAAATCGTTGTCTTTTGCGTTCCTATTTTACTCTATCTTGCAGCATAATGGAACACTCTTACCCAAATTGGTAGAATTTTTTACCTTCTTTATTCTATAAAGACGCAGGAAAAGGCGTTGTACCCAATGTGCGCACATCACCTGCACGTCGCGTGATATGTAGGGCATCCATGTGTTCCAGAAGTGGCAAGATGTACTTGCGGCTCGCACCAAGAATGTCGCGGGCCTCCGCCACGCTCAGCGTCGTATGAGTGCGTAGATGCTCTACTAACAATGTTAACGCTTTTGTGTGCGTTTCTTGCAGGAAGAGTATGTCATTACTTAATTTTACGAGTTGTCCCTGCTCTATCAACGCGTTTATGATCTCACCGCTTGCCAGCGCGTCAGCTTCACTGCGTACCGGTGGAGTGTATGGATGTTGAGCAAATACATGTAAAACTCTTTCGACTTGCTGCCGCTGTGCTGGTGTAAAGCGCGGTGTGAAGCCAGGAAGACGTATGAGGCCACTACTCCCCCGTCCCCCATCAGCGACCGATTCCAGGACATGCTCACTCTGCAACACCGTAAACACTTCGTTCGCTAGCTTAGGCGTGAGATTTAAGCGGGATCGCCACTCTTCCTTTGAGAGTCCACTGCGGAGAGGATAGTGCTGGTGGTGTTCCCCTACAAGGTGGACCGCCTCTTCTACCAGTAGTTCCCAAATGTGTCCAGCAAACCAGAGCGTACCAATCCGTTTCACTCTGCTCTCTGATAACAACGTCTCTAGTATCTGCAACGTCACATCTACAGCTAAATTGCTCTGCTTTGCGATATCAGTCAGTTCGTAACCGGTAAGCCCCTGTTTTGCTCCTCCTGATTTTGTAGACGGTTTTGAGCCGTCAGAAATTGCGCGGGGATTACGCCGGTCGAGCGCGGCCAGCACAAGTTCTTCTGGTGTGCCCTGCGCAAGGCGTTCCAGCGAGGCGATCACCTGAGGCTGAAAACGCTTGTGGTAACGTGGGGCAACGTCCACGACCTCTCCACCGCCAATCGTTGTGCTAGGCGAAGGAATGCGCAAAATGAAGCGATCGCGCCTCGCTAGGATCGCAGGGGCATTTAGGCGCAGTTGCACCCACGCGCTTTTTCCCGGTTGAAGTTCTTCGGTATCGAGTAGACGTACGCGAGCCGGTATTTCTTGCGACTCTACATAGAGGTCGACGTGGGCATTGTGCAGTAGGGGACGGGGTGCATCGGGGAGCAACTCTATATGTGCGTCAAACAGGAGCGTTGTGTGTAATTGTCCAGGAAGTACGACGACGTTGCCACGAGTCAAGTCGGAGCGTGAGATACTGGCGAGGTTCATAGCGACCCGGCTTCCGGCTTGTGCCTGCTCGACCTGCCGTTTGTGCGTTTGCAGCGTACGAATGCGGGTATGCACACCTTGTGGCAATATCTCGACCTCCTGGCCCACTTTAAAGTTTCCATCCAGCAGGGTGCCGGTGACAACGGTACCGAAACCGGTCATGCTAAACACGCGATCAACCGGAAGGCGAGGCCGTGCGATATTTTGCCGTTCCTGCGATACATCCAGAAGGCGATCAAGTTCTGTCAAGAGTGCAGGAATTCCCTGCTTAGTATAAGCCGATACTGGTAGAATGGCGGCACCAGCAAGGGTGGTACGCTTAAGATGTTCCCCAACCTCGTCTTGCACCAGTGCAAGCCATTCTTCATCAACGAGATCGGCTTTTGTGAGTGCAACGACCCCACGACGCACACGCAGCAGGTCGAGGATGGCGAGATGCTCACGGGTTTGTGGCATCACGCCCTCGTCGGCGGCGACGACAAGTAGCGCGGCATCAATTCCGCCAACGCCAGCCAGCATATTCTTAATAAAGCTTTCATGACCCGGCACATCGACAATGCTCACCTCGCGCCCGCTTGGAAGCGTTAACCAAGCGAAGCCGAGGTCAATGGTCATACCGCGCGCTTTTTCCTCCGCCAACCGGTCCGGGTTAATGCCCGTCAAGACATGTACAAGGGTAGATTTGCCGTGATCGACATGCCCTGCTGTGCCAATACAACTCATGAGTAAACCTATATCTGTATATGTAGGGATTGATATGCTATGTGACACAAGAACGCAAATAGTTGATTGTGCGCATTGTCGTCATTCTTGTAGTATATCATGAACAACACGACATACTGCATATCAACGCATCTCGATTTGCACACTCGCTATACTACAAATGGATGGAGCACGTAAGGAACAACCGCCACTTATATTTCTTGTCTGAACCAACCATCCATCAATATTGAAGTACAAGCTGTCAACGAAAAAGAGACAATAAGGAGCAAATTATTCATGGGTAATATTCACGTAAATACAGACCTTATGCGCAATCTCGGCAATATTTTCATCAGCCTAAATCAACAGATCGAGAATCAGATCGAGCCACAAATTGCTCATGCTGCCGCACAACTTGAGAGCGACTGGGTTGGCGTTAGCTACCAGCACTTCAATCAAGTCTTGATTCAGTGGCGTGCCACCATTGCTCAACTTACCACACATGGTGAGGAACTAGGCCAGCACTTGCAGCATACGGCGCAACTCTTTGAACAAGCCGACAATAGCTTATAAGTTCTTCCTATTAAAAAATAAGGACGAAGCATTAATACAAATGCTCCGTCCTTATTTTTTTATGAAAGGAGATTTAGACTGAGATGGAGGGCAATGTCGACTTTTGAGAGTTCTTCAAGGGTAATGGCACCACGACGGCGAAGGAGTCGTGTTTTCTCGATGGTCATGACTTGCTCACACTTGACATCGGTAGGATCGGTAAGACCGTTTTCCTCGCTAGGAGTGATACGGACGTGAAGGGGCAGTTCGCGTTCCGTGCGGCTCATGGAGGCGACAATAGTTAAGGGGTACGCAGGGGATGCGTTCCCACGGTCATTTTGGATAACCAGTGCAGGCCGTGTACCCTGTTGTTCGGCACCGCGACCCGGGGACCAGTTCACGTCCCAAATCTCGCCTCGGCGTGGGCTAGGTGGACCGTCGTGTTGTCTATGGCTGGGCTGAGTTTGCCTGGCCTCACTACTCATGCGTTATGCAACCATGCCTTCAGCACAGGCATGAAAAAAGAATTGAGCTTCTTCGATGGTGTCTGGGATAGTACCAAGGTAAGCGTAGGCTTCGTCAAGGGTTGAGTTCAAAGTAGAGAGGGCTTGTTCGCGTTTCTGAACGATCGCTGATTTAAGCTGCTGATAGTTATCTTGCCGCATGAGTTCCATAATTGTTTCCACAACATCTCCTAACGATGATTCTAGTTCAACAGCAAGCGCTTTTAGCTCTTTATGTTGCGTCGAGGGGATCTGGATTGATTTTCGGACGAGGTTTTCATGACGATAAAAATCAGTTCCTACAACAGCCATGAAGATGCCTCCTATTTACAAGACGACGTTCATATCTTCTTACTTCATTGTACTTGCCCCGTCGCCAATTGTCAATCATAATGAGAGACTCTCCGAAAATTTCATTCTCAGCGTCAGCATAGCAAAGGAGTTCACCTAATCACTCTCTATGTGCTGTGTGGTTGAGTGAAGCCTGAGGAAGGGCGAGTAGGAATGTTGTTCCTTGCCCAGGAATACCGGGGCTTTCGGCCCAAATTTGGCCCCCCATTGCCTCGGCTAGTTGACGACAAAGGTAAAGACCAAGACCAGCACCCCGCTGACTACTATTCATAGCGCTATCCAGGCGAACAAACTTTTCAAAGAGGCGTCCAATATCTTCCTGCGCAATGCCAGGTCCCCAATCGCAAATGGCGATCTCAATGAAGTTTGATGAGTTCACTGATGCAGGTGGCAATTGCACATGAGCAAGACGTTGTTGGAGTGCTTCACGCGTTACAGGTGTGGCGCTAATGATTATGTCTGAGCGAGGAGCATATTTGAGTGCGTTGCCAACAACATTGAGCAGGATTTGGCGTAATCGTAAGTCGTCGGCTTGAATATATAACCCTTCATCTATTTCTACCAGTAAGGCGCGCTTCTCTAATGTAAAGGTGGGTTCAAGAATCTCTGTGGTACGTCGCACGGCATGTAATACCTGCACCACGTCCGTACGTAGCGAGACGCGATCTTGATCGATGCGGCTTGTATCCATAACATTGCCAAGCAACAAAATCAGTTCCTCGCAGGCCAAGCTAGCTAAGCCAACAAACCGTTTACGCATTTCAGCCGTCAAGTGATCTTCGTGAAGCATAAGTAGTTCAAGATAGCCTTGAATAGACGTGAGAGGTGTGCGAAGTTCATGCGACGCAGTTGTAAGAAAATTATTCGTAAGTTGTTCGGCCTTTTGTGCCTCTTTCAGAGCCTGTCGCAATTTCTGGTACATGGCTGCGTTGTTTATCGCGATACCTGCATGTACGCCGATCTCTTTCAACAGGGCGATTTCGCGTTCTGTATAGGCATTGCACTCGTAGCATTGTGCAGAAAGGACACCAATGAGTTCATCACCATAAAAGATAGGGACGAAGATAATTGATTGCGATGGACGCTTATTGCCAAAGAGGTCTTTTTCTTTTTTCTTATCGGGATAGCGATAATTTGCGGCGGCAAAGGCATAATAGTCTTCAGAAGTTCCAAAGAAGTAGGATTGAGCCTCTTTGGAAGCCAATTTGTCCACCCAGAGGGGGACTTCATCATATGGATGAGATGGATAGGTAGTTTCTTCATCGACAAGGAATTCCATCGTCATCGTCGTATCTTGTCCATTATAGCAAGAAATAAAAAATGCATCGACAGGCATGAGCGTGCGTGTCTGCTGGTATATGGTGTGATAGACATCCTTCACATCGTGCAGGGCACTCGGCGCGAAGATAGCCCGACCAATCTCGACCAGCGCCATGCGCTCTTCATTGCTCTGCTGCGCTTCTTTATAGAGTCGCTCCTCTTCAATGACCATCGCAGCTTGCTCAGCAAACACATCAAGGAAAAGTAGCGCCTCATCGGACAGTCCTTGTTCGGCATCAAGCTGACCAAGAACTAACAGACCAACAAATGTTTGTTGTTCACTCTTTAAAGGCACAAGAAGAAGGTCTCGCACCCCTTCGGCGAGCAAAAAATTGTGTGAGGCTGAGGGCAACTGCCATAATGCTGACGTATGTGGAATAGCATACACTTCATGAATTCGTTCGGCCTTGACTAGCAGTTGCTCAACATTTTCAACAGAAAGGGAATGATATCGAAGATGTTCTTCCTGTGTTTGCGTGAGGCCAGCGGTGGTACGTACACAGAACTCTCCTCCGTCCTCGACCATATAGAGGGCACAGTGTTGATAGTGCAGGGAGGCACAGAGTGCAACAACGACCTTTTTTAACCTCAGGTCAATTTCTTGTTGTTTTGTCTGTGTAGACATGCGCTTACTTCCTTTCGGTATTATAAGTATAACACGAATGGGAAGAGTTACATACACTCAAAAAAGTACCTGCAAAGACAGTATCGCTGTCTTTGCAGGTACTTTTTTGAGTGTATTTCAGAAGCAGAGCCACCAGTGGAAGAAATCACAGGTCGCAGTTGATGTATCCGTTGGCGTTGGATTATCGGTTGATGTAGGTAGTGCGGTTGGACTAGCTGGCACATCGGTTGCAGTGATGGCAGCAGTAACTGTTGTCGCTACGGGAGGTGTTCCTGTAATGGTGGAAGTTGGCGTTGGGGTACTGCTACCTGTGCCCCCACTTGCGAGCCATTCTGTGCCATTGGGGTACAGGATATTATCCTGGGCGGTAGGATCGCTCCAGCCGTTATAGCATTTATTGCTGCCCTCACAGGTGCCATCGTCGATGGAGGAACTGTCACCTGTAGCAATCACGCGACCAGAGCCGTAGGCGCTGCGTGCGATGAAGACATTGGTGGTGCCTGTATTGGAGGAGCCTGTTGTGTAGATCACGCCGACAACATTGGGGTTATCGGTTGGAGAAATCGTCTCGGTGGTGCCTGCGTCGATCAAGCTTGTCGTAGCGGTGCCAAATGGTCCCTGTAGAATGGGATCGGAATTTGGAGTGTCAACACCCGGATGATCGTGCGCAATGTCTACGGCATCGAAGGTGATGCCAAAGGGGTCATTGCCGACGCCGCTATTGCTCATCAAATCATTGAAGATATGCAGCGAGTCGTAACCATCATTGTTGCGATCACTGCCATTATGGTCCGCGATCATGAAGAGACCACCACCATTATGAACAAAGGTGAGGATGGCGGTTTTCTCGCTTGCGGTAAAGAGCGAGTTGGGTTCGGGTAGAACTAACTCGTTAACGTTGCTCAGGTCGAGTGGATTGCTGCTATTGCCATAGGTGAGAGTGGTGTTATTGGTCATCAGGCTATAGCGACCAGTCCGCTGTAAGGCAACGCCCCAGGAACTGATCCCACCCGTCCAATCGGTCTCGACCTGTGGGTTAGGATTTTCCTTCAGCGGGTCTGGGATACTGGTACTGATAATCCAATCGGCGTTACCCGCTGTTTCGGCGTGGGCGTCATCGAACAGGACCTTGTAGGGCGCGGATGCGGCCCTGTGGTTGAATGCAGCACGGCTATTGTGAGATGGCTGCACGAGCACTAAAAGGCTGCCGACGATAAGGGCAATGAGGGCAATGAAAGCGTAGTATTTCCAGCGCATGGCACATGGAAGAGATGTCATGAAATAATCTCCTTCAGATTAAAATTTGAGTCCCTTTGCAAATGAACGTAGGCGCGAAGAGGTTTCCCGGGGAAATAGATATCACAAAAACTTTACAATTCTCTGCAAAATTTTATATACGTTTCTGCTATAATGAAGGCATGAAAATACTGGTGATAGAAGACGAAGCGAATATTGTACAGGTGATCCGCCTTTACCTGGAGCAGGCTGGATTTACGGTAATAAGCGCGAGCGATGGTATTGCTGGCATAGAGCTACATGCGCGTGAGCATCCCGATCTGGTGATACTCGATCTGATGTTACCAGTACTTGATGGTATGGAGGTATGCCGCCGCATCCGGGCGTGGGCAAACACACCGATTTTGATGTTGACAGCGCGGCAGGGTGAGGAAGACCGTGTAGCGGGTCTGGAGATAGGGGCCGACGATTATCTGGTAAAGCCGTTTAGTCCACGAGAGTTGGTGAGCCGCGTCAAGGCTATTCTGCGCAGAAGCACACCTGCACACAGTGAGACAAAAGAGCAGGAAGCAACAGTCGAGGCTTCGAGCAAGAAAAAAGGTGAAGAACTACGTTTTGATAGTCTTGTCATCGACATTCCTGCGCGACGTGTGGCCATACAGGGCGAGCAGATTGCGCTAACAGTAAAAGAATTTGATCTGCTTGTAACGATGGCCTCCGCACCTGACCGGGTCTTTACGCGAGAGGCATTGTTGAATCAAGTTTGGGGCTACACCTATCTTGGCGATGGACGCACGGTTGATGTGCATATCGGGACACTACGCAAAAAGCTGGAAGCGGTGAGGAATGCGCCCCACTATATACAAACGGTATGGGGCGTAGGCTATAAATTTGTACCAACCCCCACAACTGCCGGGAAACTCTAATGGCTCAGATCTTCCATCCCTCAAAAATGAGTTTACGTCTAAAACTTGTTCTTAGCTACCTGCTAGTTGCGCTAGGTGCCATAACGATTCTCGCGCTAGTAGTAGTGCTGGCAATTCAAAGCTACTTCGCGAATGTGCAGATAGATAGTTTGCGCAGTCAGACTGAATATGCAGCTCCCGAGATAGCGGCACGCTACGATAGCACTTCGCACTCCTTCTACGGAGTTGCGTCCGGTATAGATCATTTTAGTCTCAATATACAAATGATTGTTGGGACAGACGGACAACTTCCTTACCCCATCAGTAATTTGAACGGTGGGGGTGGGAATGCAGGAAGCGTCATGAGCCAGGCAGTACTACAAGCGATCAAGGGAAAAGAGCAACAGGGACATTTTCAACTTGTATTGCGAGATAAGCTTATTCCCTATGTTTATGTGACTGAGCCTATTCAGATTACGGGTCAAGGAGACCCGCGGATCGTTGGAGCGGTACTGCTTGCTGAACCTGCGCAATACCCTAATGGAACGCCAAGTATCTTTCTGCAAAATGTGAATACAGCGGTACTTATAAGTGGCATTGGGATTTCACTAATTGTGGTGGTTTTTAGCCTTTTAATGGCAAGACAGTTGACACGACCAGTAGAGGAGCTAACGCTTGCCGCAGAACAGATGAAGCGCGGGAAGTATACCGAGCGTGTTGCGGTTCCACGATCACAGGACGAATTGGGGCAACTAGCACTGACCTTTAACCAGATGGCCGATACGATAGAAGCGGATGTCAATGAGTTGAGACAGCAAGATGTCATGCGTCGTGAGTTAATTGCAAATATCGCGCATGACCTTGCGACACCACTTACCGCAGTGCAGGGCTTTAGCGAGGCGTTGGCGGACGATCTAATTCCGACACCAGAGGGACGGCACGAAACAGCACAGTTGATCGGGCGCGAGGTGCAACGTCTGCGTCGACTTGTGGCGGACATGCAGCAGATGTCGTCGATCGAGTCGGGGCAAATCAAGCTCGATCTGGCACCACTGAATATGTACGAGTTGGTAAGTGAAACGCTGGCGGTGCTGACGCAGGAGTGTGAAGAGGCTGGCATTACCGTTCATAACGAGATTGCTCCCAACACACCACTTGTGCTGGCCGATAGCGACCGTATCACGCAGGTGCTGCTCAACCTGCTCGACAATGCGCGGCGGCACACGCCACGTGGAGGAACGATTACGGTATCGGTACAGCAGCAGGAGTATATGCTCAAGGTATCTATTGCGGACACAGGAGTCGGTATAGATGCGAAGGACCTGCCGCACATTTTTGAGCGTTTCTATCGTGCGGACCGGTCGCGTACAGGTGCGACCGGTGGGAGTGGTCTTGGCCTGTCAATTGTGAAGGCGATTATCACGGCGCATAGAGGGACAATTAGCGCGGAGAGTACGCTTGGGCAAGGGACGCGTGTCTCGTTCACACTGCCACTTGCGGCATAATCTTCATACTAAGAGCAGAAAAAAGGGTCTTGACGACCTATGAGGGACATGATATAGTAGTGCCACGTCAAGCCAAGATAGCTCAGTTGGTAGAGCACAGCACTGAAAATGCTGGTGTCGACAGTTCGATCCTGTCTCTTGGCATATCATAAAAAGAGGAACGCCTAGAAATGGTCTGTGACCGTTTCTAGGCGTTCCTCTTCTCTCAATTACTCATATGTTATACTCAATTATGACTGAATTGTCCTTTACTGCATGAAAGCGAGTCATGATGGGTATAGACAGAATGCCTTCCCAACAAACACCTCTTTTCCCAGGCTTTCATCCCCTACCAAATCAGCCTGCGTCTTATAACGAGCAGCGGCAGACGTGGCTTGTGTTTCGATATTCGGAAGTGCAGCGGGTCCTGTCGGACTATAGCACCTTCTCGAATGACCGCGGTGGGCTGGACCCAGCACAGCAGTCACAGGGCAAAAATCGTTCGGGCGGCGCGAGTTTGATTTCGATGGACCCGCCACGACATCGCTTGTATCGTACAATTGTCACGCAGGCATTTACGCCTCGCACTGTCGCTGGACTCGAAACACGCATTGCCGAGATTGTGCATCAGTTGCTAGATGCGGCGGTTGAGCGCGGCGCGATGGATGTGGTCGATGATTTTTCGTATCCCCTATCTATCACCGTCATCGCTGAAATGCTAGGGGTGCCAACAGCCGACCAGGAACAGTTCAAGCAGTGGACAAACGATTTCTTTGAGATCACTACCCCTGCTGCTGCACAGGCGCAGCGCGAACTCGATGTGTATTTCCGAGCTATTTTTGCACAGCATCGACAGAAGCCGCAAGATGACCTCATCTCGGCATTGCTAGCAGCTGAGGTGGATGGGCAGCAGCTTACGGAACCAGAGTTATCAAGTTTTTGCATTCTGCTATTGCTGGCAGGAAACGATACGACGCGCAACCTGATCGCGAATGCTATTTTATGTCTTGACACCTTTCCAGAGGAGATGCGGCAACTTCGCACGGACCTGACATTGCTGCCCTCAGCGATTGAGGAGGTGCTGCGTTATTTGCCCTCGACGCAAACCGCGCCACGCGTAGCGGCTGTCGATACGACGATTGATGGGCAAGCGGTCAAGGCGGGTCAATGGGTTATGCCTATGCTGGCATCGGCCAATCGTGATGAGAGCCAGTTTCCGCAACCCGATGTTTTCGATATACGACGCTCACCCAATCGTCATCTTACCTTTGGCTATGGTGTGCATTTTTGTCTTGGCGCGCCGCTTGCCCGCCTTGAGTCGAGAATTGCGCTAACAGCAATACTGCAACGGCTGGAGCATATACAGCGTGTTCACGAGGTTCCACTAGAGGCTGTGGCGAGTCCAATTGTGTATGGGATGAAGCATTTGCCTATTCGGTTCGGGGTGTAAACATGGATATAATGGACAATCCCACACCACGCCGGGCGTGGTGTGGGATTGTCCATTATATCCATGTTTACAATAAATTTTATCGTTCGTTCAATGGCACAAAACGAGTGTCCATTGGGCCAGTGTAGTCGGCCTCGGGACGGATGAGGCGGTTGTTTTGGACCTGTTCGAGGATATGCGCGGTCCAACCAGCGACACGACTGATGGCGAAGGTTGGAGTGAAGAGGTCGCCTGAAAGTCCAACGGAGCTGAGTAGGGCGGCGGAGTAGAACTCGACGTTGGTGTAGAGACGGCGACCGGGCTTGAGTTCGTTCAGCAGCGAGATGGCCAGTTCTTCGACGCGACTAGAGAGCACAAAGCCCTGTGGGTCCGCTACCCGTGCCATTTCTCGTAACTCTTCAGCGCGCGGGTCTTCGGTCTTGTAGACGCGGTGTCCAAAGCCCATCAGACGCCCACCGTGTGTAATTGCATTACGTAACCACGGCTCCGCGTTATCCACGGTGCCTATTTCTTGCAGCATGTCGAGGACCTTTGAGGGTGCACCACCGTGTAGAGGTCCCTTGAGCGCCCCGAGGGCAGCGACTACAGCTGAGACGATGTCTGATTCGGTGCTGGCTACGACACGAGCGGTAAACGTCGAGGCATTCATGCCGTGATCGGCAAGCAGGACGAGGTAGGCGTTTAGACCCTTCACATGCTCCTCTTTAGGAGTCTGTCCTGTGAGGAGATAGAGATAGTTGCCGGCGTAATCAAGCTCTGCTTGCGACTCTAAAGGAGTTTGACCGTTACGGAGACGCTGAAAGGCCGCGAGGAAAAGTGGGAAGCGAGCGGTAACAGCGATGGCTTGCTCGATACTTGGTTTGCCCTTAATCTCCATCGCGCCCCATGCGGAGGTCGCGGTACGTAAGGCATCCATTGGCTCCGCTGACGTAGGAATGTTGCGCAATACCTCGACGACGGATGTGGGAAGGACACGCTGGGCGGCAAGCTTTGACTTAAGATCATCCAGTTCTTTGCGATTAGGAAGGTGTCCAAACCAGAGCAGGTGCGCGACCTCCTCAAAGGTCGTGGTACGGGCTAAATCGTGGATGTTGTAGCCATGATAGATCAAGCGACCCGCTTCACCCTCAACTTTACTAATAGCGGTTGTCGCGGCCACGATTCCCTCTAATCCGCCCTTACTCTGTTTGGCAGGTTGTGCAATAGATTCCTTTTGTGGATTTGTTTCCGGCATCATCGTTGACATATGTTCTTGCTCCTTTGCTCTCTTCGTAGAGACATATCTATGGAAACGTATTCTTTTTAAGTTGTACCATCCATTTAAATTTATGTCAATATATTTGGATATTACTTGACTTATGTTGATTAGAGAGACAATGTCTTAAGCTGATTGACAAAATGCTCCCTATCCATCTATGATTAGAGTAACACCCATATTCTCTAATTCAGGGATGGAAGGAGGCACAACTGATGATAGAGTTGAACGGCGAAGATTATCTCGACGGGCGCGAAGCGTGTCATTTGCTCGGTATCAAGATTTCGACACTCTACACATATGTGAGTCGCGGCGTACTCAGAAGCTACAAGCAGGGTATCAAGCGGCAACGGCTGTACAAGAAGGCTGAACTGGATGCGCTGATTCAGTTGCGCCCAAGCAACGAGAGTTCATCCAACGCCAACGATACTACGCCTGATCTTCCACACGCGGAGGATTGGGTGCCGAATGTTTGAATTTTCTTTTTAAGAAGGTGTAGGTGTGATGTATCGCACCTGCACCTTCTTTTTGCGTTTGACACGTTTCCGTACTTTGATGCGTGCTTATACAAAGAACCCATCAATCAAGTTTTAGGAGCAATATATGGAAACGCGGCAATTTGGAAAAACGGATATGCGTGTGAGTGTGCTGGGCTTTGGGAGTTCGGAGATACGGGGAATGGCTGTTAGCGATGTGGACACATTGCTGAACAACGCACTGAACGCTGGAATAAATGTTATTGATACGGCGGAATGCTATGGTGATAGCGAGGATCTTATTGGACGTGCGGTAGCGACCCGGCGCAGCAATTACTTCCTGTTCACGAAGTGTGGGCATGCGGTCGGCGATGAGCTACCTGATCGCCCTGATTGGGACGCGCACTTGCTCGAAGCTAGTATCAACCGCAGTCTGCGCCGCTTGCGCACAGACCATGTAGACCTGCTGCAGTTGCATAGCTGTTCGCTAGATGTGTTGCGTAAGGGCGATGTGATTCAGGTGCTGGAGAAGGCGAAACGCGAGGGCAAGACGCGCTATATTGGCTACAGTGGCGACAACGAAGATGCGCGCTATGCCATACATACGGGGGTCTTTGATGCGCTTCAGACTTCCATTAACATTGCAGATCAGCAGGGAATCGATTTCACGCTTCAAGCGGCACGTGAACGTGGAATGGGCATCATTGCCAAGCGTCCAATCGCTGAGGGCGTGTGGCTTAAACAAGCATTGGAAAAGAACGATTACGCCTATCCTTACTGGGAACGGTTGCAGATGCTCGAGTATGATTTCACTAAGAGTGGCTCTTCGGACTCGGTTGCAATGGCGCTACGGTTTACGCTGAGTGTGCCGGGTGTTGATGTGGCGATTGTTGGAACAACGGATGTCGAGCACATGCGCCAGAACATTGAGATGGTTGGAGCCGGAGATTTGTCGGAGGACGAGTTCAACACGATTCGAGCACGGTGGCAGGAGCGAGCTGACCAGCACTGGTTGGGACAGGGCTAGCATCTAAAGAACACAAAAAAATACAAGGGTATATGCCCTTGTATTTTTTTGTGTTCTGGAAGGTACCCCGCTCCACCTAGAGCTACATATGTTATTATTATACAGGAAAACTGTTATCGCATGGTACATCGAAGGCAATGAATTCTCTTAATAAAGATGGGATATCCTATGGCTCACAAGCAGGAAGACGCTAGAAGCAAGCGGGAGCAAATTCTCACAACAATTCAGCAGCAGCAGGTACGTTTTGTCAACTTAGAGTTTACGGACGTGGTGGGCATGGCAAAGTGCGTGACGATTCCGGTAGAGCAGTTTCCCGATTGTCTGACGCATGGTAAATGGTTTGATGGCTCGTCGCTTGAGGGCTTCGCACGCGTCGCCGAAAGCGATATGTATCTCTTTCCCGACCTCTCGACCTTCGCGGTCCTACCAAGCACTGTCCGCCCTGCTTCATTGATTGCCAACAACGACTTGTTGGAATATGCGGATGATGGAATTGCTCGGGTAATCTGCGATGTACGCACGCCAGATGGTGAACGCTTCGATGGTGATCCGCGTGCGACGCTGCTACAGGTGCTGGAGATGGCACGTGAACTTGGCTACGGTTTTCAGGTCGCCCCGGAACTTGAGTTTTTCCTCCTGCAGATGGATAACAAGACACCAACACCCCTACCACATGATCGCGGCGGCTATTTCGACCTCTCGACGGACCTTGCCGCAAGCGTCCGCCGGCAAATGGTGTACGCGCTCCAGCAGATGGGGGTCGCGATAGAGGCGAGCCACCACGAGGTTGCCGCCGGTCAGCATGAGCTAGATTTTGAGATGGTCGACGCCCTGCATAGCGCGGACGGTTTGACGACCGCAAAGTATGTGGTCAAGGCGATTGCGGCCCACTCAAACCTGTATGCCACGTTCTTGCCCAAACCGGTGTATGGCATCAATGGCTCAGGGTTACACATACATCAACAGCTAGTGAGCCTCGCGACGGGGGAAAACGTATTTGTCGATGCACAGGGCGAATATGGACTCTCTGAGGTGGGGCACTACTTTATCGCGGGCCAACTTGCACATGCACGCGGACTATGCGCGATCGTCGCCCCGTTGGTCAATTCTTACAAACGGCTCAAACCGGGTTTTGAAGCTCCATCACATGTCAACTGGGGTCGAGTCAACCGGCAAGCCTTGATTCGTGTGCCGCTTCCTAGCAGAAATCCACAGGCGTCGATGCGTGTCGAGCTGCGTTGCAGCGACCCAAGTTGCAATCCGTATCTAGCACTAGCAGTTATGTTGCGAGCCGGTTTGGACGGCATACAACGCAAACTAGCGCTGCCAGCACCGATGGATGAAAACCTGTTCTTGCGTGACGACGGCGAACGATCACGCCTGCGGTCGCGTCTATTGCCGGCAACACTTGGTGAGGCGCTTGAGGCACTGCGTGAGGATGGTTTGATACGCGAGACGCTCGGCGACTCTATCTATGAAGGCTTTTTGGATGCCAAGAGTATCGAGTGGAGCGAGTATGGTAAGCAGGTTCATGCGTGGGAGCTTGAGCGATACTTGCCGGTGTTTTAACGTGTAGCCAAACATACAAAACACATGCTTCTTGAACACAATCGCGCTCAAGAAGCATGTGTTTTGTGTGTTTGCGAGTTTAGTCTTTCGGGCGGACAAGCCAGTAGCGTCCGTTCTCACGCATCATGATGTTTCTATCAACCAGTTCGCGGCGGAGCGTGGCGGCATCCGAATGCAGTGTTTTGAGAATAGTGTTGACCTCCTTCTCATCATAGATGCGGCCCCACACAAAGGACTCGGCAACTTTTTCCAGGATGTACTTGCGCGCGTTGAGCTGAGAAGGAATAGTGGTCAGCTGTCCATCCTTGAAGTATGCCTCCTGCGTCATGCGGCGGTCGTCGGCCTCGATCGGTGTTGAGTCTGTTACATCCTTTTGCTGCTGCAGGGCTTGCCCGATACTACGCAGGTGCTCGCGGGTCAGCATGTGCGCCATGTTCGATAGACCCTGTTCGTCGAAGTGGTAGTGGTGGTAGTTGTTTTCACGCTCGACGCGTACAATTCCTGCCGCTTTAAGAATAGCGATATGATGAGAGATTGTTGGTGTAGCGACGCTCAACGCCTCCGCCAGTTCTTGTCCATACATCGAACGTTCTGCTAACAGTGCCATGATGCGTATCCGCATGGGATCGGCAAGGGCACGCCCTAAACGATGAAGCGGTTCGCCCTGAGAAGCTTCGTAGGTCATGCGTGCAAGACCATATTTTCTTTGAGCCTCGATGTTTGCTTGTCTGTCGTCCATTTTCTTATCCTTAGGCGTTTTTACGATTAGACAAATGTATATCTATATAATAAAGAATTCACAGAAGTATGTCAAGACATTTGAAGATGAGTTACGTATCAAACACATGTCAGGGTATAGGCAATGAACTGCCCAACGGCGGACGCCCTGAAGGTGATCCATGTATCACGTCCTCTTCGCGATCTCAATCGGGATAAGGACGTGATAATGCTCTTTAACGAGTACATCTGAATCTGTTTTTGGCGTATCATATCCCTATGTATTCGTTAAAGAGCATCATGGCGTCCGTTAGTAAAACCGATTTATCGCATATAAGCGTATGCGAGAATGCTAGCCCACAGGCAGCAATGGCAGAACGGCGGCTTTGAGTTGGTCGGCCATGTGTTCGACAGGTCTGCTGGCGTCGATGACATGGAAGTTGAATTCGCGCGTCATTTTCTCGTATTCGGTGATGAGGCGCGTCTGGTAGTTGACAAAGCTCTCGTAGAGGTCGGCACCGAGACGCATGTCCATGCCGGACTCCCAGTACTCGAAGCCGCCACGTTGCAGGACGCGTGGGACGAGATCATCGAGGCCGATGCGCAGGTAAAAGATGGCATCGGGCTTCAGAGCGAGACCATAGATAGAGCGTATCCAGCGAGGATCGGCACCACGAACAATGGCCCGCGCCATAAGCGAATAGATATAGCGGTCGGTCAGGACAACGAAGCCCGCACGTAGGGCCGGAACGATCTGGTTTTCGAAACGATCGACGAAATCGGTTGCATAGAACAGGTTTAGCGTGATCGGACCAAGAGTGTGCCCCTCTTTCGCCTGTTTAAGGCCGGGTCCCACGAGGGCCGAACGAGTCATTTCGGTATCGACAACGGCATAGCCACTGCTCTCTAACCATGGACGCAGCAGATTGATTTGAGTCGAGCGACCAACGCCGTCAGTACCCTCGATAACAATCAAGCGGCCTGGCAAAAGTTCATCGCGTTCCCTCAAATGAATGGCATCAATGCCGTAGAAGGCCAGATTTGACATAGATTCACGCTCCGTCTTAGAGGAGGAATACGTTTCTGTTGCACCTTTACTTTCGTAGGGGGTTGCGGCGTATGACCAATTGCCTCCCTGTGCTCCCATTGTGTTCATCGCTCACCCCTTATGATGCTTCCAATTTCAACCGGTTGCTCCTGTCGCTCATGGGTCATCGAAGCCTCTGCCGCGTCCCGCGCTGAAGAATGTAAGCGGCGTACCCCCTTGAGATAAGGCTTCACCAGTTTGCGCATTTGCCTCTGTTGTTCGGGAATGGGCAAGGTAGCGTCCATGACAGTGAGGCCAAATTCATCAATCATTGACTCATATTCGTCGACGATACGCTGCTGAAAAAGTTTGAAGCTCTCATGTGGGTTACTGCTCAGGCCAAGGTCCATACCTGCTTCATAGTATTTTAGTTCAGTACGACCAGTGAGAATGCGGCTTAACGATGTTTCGAGTGGCACACGATAATAGAAAGCGATGGTTGGCTTAACGGCGAACTGATATAGCTCGCGAACCCATGCACGATCTACATTGCGTGCGACATCGCGGGCGAAGGCCGTATAAATATAGCGATCGGCCAGCACAATCGCGCCTGCCTTAAGGGGCGCGATGATGTCTCGCTCCGTGCGATCAGCAAAATCGGTGGCATGGATCAAGCTAAAGGTAGTAGGTGTGAGGAGCTGTTTCTTTTTCCCTTTGCGCGTTGTCTCTTTGACAAGTGGTGAAGAGTTCCATTCGCTAAAAAACACGGGGTACCCCTCGCTAACAAGCCACTGGCGTAGCAGGGCAATCTGGGTACTCTTCCCGGAACCGTCCACCCCCTCTACAATAAAGAGGCGACCGGGAAACTGGTGACGACCATATATTTCCATAAAAAAAAGAATCCTTCCTTGACATTGCTTAAGGGAAAGGTGATACAGGTAATTGTGCATGAGAAAGACGAAATTTGTCAAGTGTAATAGAGGCAACAGACAATACATTTGTAAAAATTTGTTCTAATTACCTATCCCTTGAGCAATGTTCATATATCTAGTGTAGTATAGTGTTGAGTACCAAATACATGGAGTTACTACCTGCTTCCTCAATGGAAAAGCCTGTTGAGGAAGCAGGTACTGTTTTTATTGAATAATTGGAGCGTCGAAGCCCAATTGTTGAAGCAAGCCGCGAATGCTACCACCGGCGACGTGATGTACGGCCCAGAGTTTGATTTTGTCGTTTTCGAATTCAAATGTTACATCTTCAACGGGTAAAGAAACGCTTTGTGCCATCTGCGGTACTGGTGGCAGGCTCAGTTGTGGAATGCTGAATGCATCACTTTGATAGCCCGCGATCTGCATGCTTCCCGTTACTGTATTTCCCTCTTCCGCAAGGTTGTGCAAGTTGAACATCAAGCTGGGAATGCCCGATTTAAGTTCCGCGAAGACTGAGATAAAATCAGCTTTGTTCAAAGGTTTTGGCGTCCAACCACTGAAGACAAAGTCGTCGGCAAGTGCAGTGGCAATGCCCTCTTTTTCGTTGTTCTCCAGTGCATTGATAAATGTCCTGATGGTATCTATCGTGCTCATCGATCATTTCCTTTCATGTACTATTCGTAATGTACACTCTCTAAAGAGAGCTTTCGTTTCATAGGAATTACAAGCCTATCGTCGCTTTGGTCGGATTCTTTTTCGTGATGAGATCAAGCAAAATAGGATACACAAGGGCGACATTCTGCTCTGGATTTAATGTGCCAATAAGGTCATGCGGGAGATGATGTTGAGCTTCGAATTCGTAGGTCTCGCAGTATCTTAAGCCTTGCTTTTGCCAGCGCTGTAGCAAGCTGCGGATAATGCTGTTGTTCATAGATGGATCAGCAGCATTGGCGACGATGAGAATAGATTGAACGGCTGGTTTTGTTTTGCGTGCTGCCTCGTAGACGGAGAAGCCGAAGCGCATCATGACGCCGAGGCTGCGGGTTGCAAAGCCATGATAGCCGAAGGGAGAGCCGTGGCCTTTACGAAACCATTGCGTCATAAGGTTGGGCAGCAAGTAGAGCAGGTACATTAGGAATTTGCTGACGTTGACGCCAAATTGCCGGTCAATCGTAAAGGCCGGAGCCATCAGGATGGCTCTATCGACATCTGGACGATATTGTGCAACCCATGTCGCCATCGTTCCACCAACTGAAAGACCAGCATAGGTTACATGTTCACCGAGGCCATGGGCTATATCTATCGCAGTGGTGCATGAGTCGCGCAGGTCTTTCACAGTGAGATACCGGAGGTCGGGTGAGTTCAGGTCTTTATAGCCATTGTAAGGCATACGCGGAATAAGCACGTTGTAGCCTTGCTCGAAGAGCAGATTACCAAACTCAACAAACTGTCGTGGACAACTGGTCATGCCATGCATCAATATGATAACTTGCTCTACCTTACATCCATGGGTGAGCACCATTGTATGACATATATCCTGTATCGGTTGCGTCTTCTCGAACTTTTGAATACGAGCGATTTTCTCCATTGCCACATCATAATCGGTTATTTCGTGTGTTGGGGGCGACGGTAGTTCATGGAGAAAAGTGTTTCCGGCAACTTTAGCTGTGATGGTGCTAATAGCGGCGATAGCGGTAGTGCTTAGAGCAATTTTCGTGATACTCTTCATGTATGTAATCTCGATTCTCGTATTTTCTTTGGTATTGTTCGCTATTCATTTTAACGGTTGTGAGAGCTGATATGCAATGCGAAGAAGGGAACAATAACGATGGTAAAAGGATTGCGTGCACTGGTCTTTGACGTGTTTGGAACGGTCGTGGATTATCGGGGCACGATTATTCGCGAGGGGGAGCAGTTGAACCACGAAAAGGGGCTGCACGTGGACTGGGCAGCCTTCGCGGATGCGTGGCGAGGGCGCTATGTCCCGAATATGCAGAGGGTTATGCAGCAGGAGTTGCCGTGGACAAACCTTGATAGCCTGCATCGCATGGCGTTAGACGAACTGCTCCAGCAGTTTAGGGTAACGGGTTTGAGCGAGGATGAGAAGGTGCATCTCAATAATGTGTGGCATCGACTGGACCCGTGGCCCGATGCGGTTGCGGGTTTGACGCGTCTGAAGGGGAGCTACACCATTGGCACGCTCTCGAATGGCAATGTGAGCTTGCTGGTTGATATGGCAAAGCATAGCAAGTTGCCGTGGGATGTGATTTTTTCGGCGGAACTGGTCAAGGCATACAAACCGGACCCACGGACGTACGCAATGACATACGAACTCCTCCAATTGGAGCCGCATCAGGTAATGCTTGTGGCAGCGCACCAGGAGGATTTACAGGCGGCGCAGAAAGTAGGGCTGAGAGCAGGGTTTGTATTCCGTCCCTTAGAGCATGGACCGGTTAAGGCACCTGCGACAACGGGCACCGATACTCCGTCTGTTACAGTAGCTGGTTATGACTTCGATAATGTAGCGAACGATTTCGAGGATTTAGCGCGGCAATTAGGGAGGTAACGAACTAGTCTCATAAGTTTCGTAAACTGCACAAAGAGAAACAGCTCATTATGTACATCGAACAGACAGGCACTTACCCGGCAAATGAGAGTTACTCGTCGTAATTCTGTAAAACGAGGCAATACGAAAGGATATGACTTCTAATGAATAGAAGAAGAGAACCGGGACCAGGGCAAGAATCGGTCTGGGACTACCCACGCCCACCACGTGTCGAGGATAGCAATAAGCATATTCAGGTGGTGCTTAATGGCGTGGTTATCGCGGATACACATCGAGCGAAACGTGTGCTCGAAACAAGCCATCCACCAGTGTACTACCTTCCGCCTGAAGATGTAAAAATGGAGTATTTCACACCAACATCACGCACAACCCACTGCGAATTCAAGGGTGTAGCCTCCTATTATACAATCAAGGTTGGCGACAAAACGCTTCCCGATGGGGCGTGGTACTACCGCAAACCCACAAAGGGCTATGAGGGCCTCACGAACCATATCGCCATCTACCCCTCACAGATGGAAGCCTGCTATGTTGATGGAGAGAAAGTGCAAGCTCAGGAAGGCGATTTTTACGGAGGATGGATCACAAATGCAATAGTTGGTCCATTCAAGGGTGGACCAGGGACGTGGGGATGGTAAGACAACATAATTAAGATGGTACCTGGCAAGGGCAAGCAGCCGTCATGGACATGTTGGAAAACGCTGGCATATAATACAGGATATGCGTGTTGTAGGCTTGTAAGGGGGAACACCCGACATGATTGGACGGCTGCTCCGTTTGTTAGGTTTGCTCGTCGTAGTCAGTTTCTGTATTTACCTGTTTCGCTCGAACGTAGTTGGCAATGCTAGCAAGACTGTTTTAGGTTCACTAAATCGCTCTTCCGCCTACGGTTCGGCTCAACTGGTGCCTGCTGGACAGGGAAGTAGTGAGGACTTACAGGTGAACCTGCAAGGACTCAATTCTAACCTACACTATGTGGTGGCACTGCAGCAGGGTGGATGTGCTGGCCCTGTACTTAAGATTTTTGGGGGCAGTGTAGATGCAAACGGCAATTCAAGCTCAGTTACCTCGCTCTCCGATATCCCCTCGACCGCTAAACAGAATCTATGGGTCAATGTGCACCGTGATACTATTTCGGGTACAAGCGTGGCCTGCGGTCAGGTACAAGTGGATAAGCAACTAGTCGCGCAGGTAACAAACACGGTCCCAACAAGCACCTCAGTACCAGTAGCGACTCCTCGTCCCACCCCCACACCAACACCTGCGACAGACACAACAGGGATCAGTACCAACAATCCTACGACAACAGGCGATAGTGTTGTACATGACACTACAAGATTTCCCCGAACAGGTGTAGCACCTGCGCAAGGGAGTGACTACGATAACTACACGTACCCGCGTAAATATTGACTTCGACGGACGATCACAGGAGCATTTAGCCCTTCATTATCAGCACTTTGAAGTTCCCCATGCCTTGTGGGTCGGTTAAAGCGGAGATGCCTTGACGGAACGTATGCCACTGGAGCAGCGCCTTTTGGCCCCTATCGGTAGCACGCTCGGTGTCCATTGCTGAAAATTCTATTGTGCGTTTTTGCTCAATTTCTTCATTCAGGCCATTGGACTCTAACCACTCTTTCTGTGTGGTGTAGGTATGGAGGCGCAATCCATTGCGGCGTCCCTCGTCTATCAACGCGCTAAAGTTGACATGCGCGGTGATATCTTGCTCACCCGGTCGAACAAGGGGACGTTCAGTAAGGCTGTGCTGGAAGTAACAGGCAAGTGTGCCACGATAGCGTTCAGGAGTGTACAGGGCACGCGCTTTGTCGCCATAGTCGATGGTGAGCAGAAAGTTGTTCCTCCTGCGTGACGTGCGACTCTTGAGTATTTGTGCTGAGTGCCCCATCCACTTCAGTGCGTCAAGGTTAATTTCGGCACGCCAACCATCCCGGTAGCTCTTCCACGGAATGCGATAGGCATCGAGATAGCCCGCGACCTCGGCACTATCCGGCTCCGAAAGTATCTCGTGGAGGCGTCCATGATGCACATCAACGTAGACTTCGTAGAGCACATCTTCTCGCTTCTCGACTATATGAACAGGGAAAGCGTCAACTAGCTCGTTTGAAAGCAAGACAGAAACTGGCGCGTTGTCCTCCTGTACTTGTAGTGCATCGTAGCCAGCGTGTATGTCCTCGGTGCGATATTGCAAAGCACTATACATAGCGGGTTGAGCTTCCTTTGCCCATGCGCTAAGTTGTTGTCCAAGGTTGCCACGGCCTGCTCCCTGCTCCAACACGATAAACGGATCCGGCTGTCCCTGTAGCTCCCATAGCGTGAACAGCTGGCGACCCATGCAATAGGCAAAAAGGGAAGATACATCGGTGCTGGTATAGTAGTCGCCCGACCAGCCCATACGCGCAGGTCCAGTGACATAGTACCCATACCCGGGTTGGTACAATGCTATGCGCATGTAGTCGGCGAATGAGATGGGACCTTCGCGCCCAATGCGCTCGATGATAAGTTGTTGTAGTGATATGCTCATGAATTATATCTGGTACAGTAGTTTTTTGTGCATGACGGATAAAAGCGTGTCGGTGAGCAACAGCATGTGCTCGAATTGTTCGGTTTGCTCTTCGAGCGAGAGACCCTCGTCTCGCCAGTGAGGAATGACGTGTTGTTCATAGGCAGCAATCTCGCTGCGGGCAAGCTGCTTCAATTGGAAGCGAATGAGCAGGGGCAGGGAGAGCGGCAGGCCAAGTTCCTCGAAGTGCTGGTAGAGTTCGACGAGCTGCAGGTCATCTTCGCTATAGACAATCTGGCCCTCGATCTCCTGGGGAAAGAGCAATTCCTGACCCGTCAATTCGTCGATCTGGGTAATGGGCATGCCACGGCGTGCCGCGAGTTCTTCTTTAGAGAGGCGAAGCTGCTTATCGCTTGGTGCGATGTTACGGGTAAAACGCCTCTTAAAAGCGAGGTTCATCTGGATATCGCCAGAACGCGCACGGATGTCCAGCAATTCCTTGATAACCTCCAGAGGCAGGTGTTGCTGCTCTTTCAATTCGCGGATAATACGCAGGACCGTGACATGCTCCTGCTCGTAGAAGGCGACGCGTCCGCGCATGATTGGAGCGGGCAGAAGACCCTGCGTGTTATAAAAGCGAATCGTGCGACTGGGCACGCCAGAGCGTTGCGCAAGGTCATCGATACGCAGCAGTTCCGGTTCCGCACGCTGCTCGACTGTTCGGGCGTCACTTTGTACCAACGAAGTACCTCAATCAAGAAATTCTGTTTCTGCTTCCCGCCCCTATTTTACTACATGGATTGGCATCTGTATATCTGCGAGGGTTAAATGAAGCAATGGGCATAGCCAATGAATTGCTTGAAACGGACGCCATGAATGTGATGTACAACATTCAGCTTTAACCAATGGTCCTACTATCCTCGAATAACATGGTACACGTTGGTACATATCTATATACTGATGGTTTGTAGGGACGTGTGGACGTGAGCAATTGGTTCTTGAACAGGACGAATGCGCTCCCTACATAAAGAAAGGATACTTGGTCTATGATGGTTTCTCGGTACCGTGTGTTGTTGACAGGACATCCCATAGGTCGTCTTTTGGGACAGATGAGTAGACAGGCGATTATTTTGACCGTGCTGGCACTTGTGGCAACGGGGGCGATTGGTGGTTCACTGCTGGGATTGAGCACATTTGCCCATGGGTCATGTCGTTCTACGGACCGGACATACCGGGTTGCCTGGGGCGATACCCTGAGTGGAATCGCGTCACGTTATGGTACCACCTATGGAAGCATCGCACGCTACAATGGCATAAGCAATCCGAACTTTATTTACATCTCGGAATTGATATGCATTCCTTCTGGTCGTGCCAGCACTGGTGGAGGTGGCGGTTACACTGGTGGTATTCCTATCGCACCGCAGAACTATTATGTTGGCGTGGCTCAGCAAGCTGCTTATGGTACGGGTATTCCCGCGAATCTATTTGTGAAGCAAATTTATGCGGAAAGCGGATTCCGCCCTAACGCTTATTCGTATGCAGGTGCGATTGGTATCGCGCAATTTATGCCAGGCACAGCGGCATCACTAGGCATCAACCCCTACAATCCGGTGCAATCATTGTGGGGCGCAGCCCGCTTAATGTCTTCATACTATCATCAGTATGGTAGTTATGCGATGGCACTCGCGGCATATAATGCGGGACCCGGTACGGTCAATTATGCTTTGCGCGGCTGCGGTAGTAACTGGACGTACTGCCTACCTGCCGAAACGCAGAATTACATACGAATCATTATGTATTAGTACTACTTAGTGTATCTTGCAGATACAATGGGATCCTACGCCATAGGCGTTACTTGAAGCTTCAGAGAGGTCTGTGTGTGAGCCAGAGCGCCCGCAAGGGGACGCCCCCATAGGCGTTAACGTAAGCTTCAGGGAGGTCTGTGGTGGAGCCAGGGCGCCCGCAAGGGGACGCCCCTCCCATACCACGAACACGCTCCCACTGCGCTCTGGTGGTATGGAAGGGGCGTCCCCGAGCCGCATTCGGGCAATGATACAGGTAGCGGGCGCCCTG